>VGBV01000095.1 GCA_016870325.1 Actinomycetota bacterium | reverse complement strand
CTAGAGGGAGGCCGCGACCTCCTCGGCGGCCCGCCGCCCGGATCGCAGCGCGCCTTCCATCTGGCCGGCGAACTCGGCCGCGGTCTCGGAGCCGGCCCAGTGGATCGAACCCACGGGTTCCCGCAAGCTGTGGCCGAAGGAGCTCCAGGTGCCCAGGGCCGGGACGGCCACGTCGCCTCGGCTGTACGGCTCACGCCACCACATGCGGTCCCGGTATGCCTCGGGGTTGGAGGCTTCCTCGCCGAGGGCGTGCCCGAGCGCGTCGGCGACAGCTTGGCGACGGCCCTCCTCGCCGGCGCGCTCGTAGTCCGCCGAGGCTGCCACAGGCAGGAAGCAGCTGAGGATCCCGGGGCTGCCGGAGAGCGGCGAGGTATCGAAGGCGGTGATGCCCGTGTCGAGATCGATCAAGCGGCCGTTGAGACCGCGCTCGCGCCAGAACGCGCTCGCGTAGATCGCGTGACACTTCCAGCCGCTCCCCATCGACCAGCGCTGGGTGAGCTGGTCGCGCTCCCACGGCAGGGCCGGCTCATACTCGAGCCGCTGCGCGAGTGGAGGAGGCATGGCGATCACGGCGCGGCGGGCTCGGATCCGTTGCGAGCGGGCGCGAGCCCGCACCTCGTCCTCGGCCCACGACAATCCGGCCACGGGCTCCCGGAGAACCAGCGATTCCAGCTCGCCCGCCAGATGCTCGGCCAGCCGCTGTGCGCCACCGCGGACAAGTGACTGCGACAGCGGGTCGCCGCTGGCGCCCAGGAGGTGGTCAAAGCCCCCGTTTGCACGGGCGTAGAAGAGGGCATGGAGCAGGGGCACCTGCGCGGCCGGGGTCGCGAAATAGCCCTCGGCAGCCAGCTCCAGCTCGAGGCGGGCGGCCGCGTCGTTGACCTCGGACCCGAACCATGCGCCGAGCGTGGTCAGATCGAGGGAAAGCGCGTGCTCCGCCTGCCATGGGGCCGCCGGATCGACGCCCGTCGCCAGCTTGTCGAGCTCGTCGATCGCGGCGGCCGCTCCTAGCGAGGGGCCAGGCGCATCCTGATCGTCGATCTGAGCCAGCTCACGATCCCGCACGAGTACGGTCGCGCCCTCGCTCGCCATCGGCTCGATGGTCGCCCCGGCCCGGTCGGCGAGCCCCAGGATCTCCGTTTGCGCGCCGGTGACCCAGCTGGCTCCCAGCTCCAGAGCCGCCCCGCCCTGCAAGGCAACGCTCTCGACCCTACCGCCAACCCGGTCGCGCGCCTCCAGCAGGACGACGTCGAGGTCCTGACCGCGCAGGAGAGCCGCCGCGTGAAGCCCCGCGAACCCCGCTCCGACGACGAGGACGTCGGCGAAGCGATCGGATGCGTCGCGGGGGGACACGGCGAACGGCAGAATAGCGCCCGGTGCGCGGCAGCACAACGAATTGTGCTCTAAAGACTTGCACTACGACTTATTTGGTGCTATCTTGCATTTGTCCCAGCGAAAACCGTTGGCACTTGCCTAGAGGAGGAGAAGGTGACGGAGGACGCGGTCGACAAGGCGATGGAGCACCTCCTCGCCAGCTGGAAGAGCGGCGATCGCAGCCTCGAGTCGATCGAGGCGCTGCTCGCCGACGACGTCGTGGCGACTGACTGGCTGCTGCCCGAGCGCGAGCTCAACAAGCAGGACCTGATGAAGGAGTTCTACGCGCCGATCCTGGAGAGCTTTCCGGACGTCAGCTTCGAGGTCTTCGACACGATGCGGGACGGGAACCGGCTGCTGGTCTGCGGCATTTTCAGCGGCACCCTGGCCGGCGACCACGCCCTATACGACACCGACTTTGCCGCGCACAACAAGCGGGTCAGGTGGGAGGCCCGCGACATCTACCGCTTTCGCGGCGACAAGATCGATCGGATCTGGTTCGCCAACGACACCCTGGCGGTCGCCCGCGAGATGGGCGCGCCGGTGGAGGACTTCAGGTTGGAGGCCGGGGCTTGATCCTCGGGCAGCATCGCGCGTTGATCACTGCGCCGGCGGCGGTCCTCGCGATCGCCCTGGTCGCCTGTGGATCGGGCGGGGGCGCCTCGGAAAAGAGCGCCTCGATCGAAGGCCCCGAGCCGAGCTGTGACCAACGGGACGGGGGCACTGCGAAGCTCGCCATGGCGACCGACCTGATCACCTGGGACATCAATCAGCAGCCTGCGGGCACCTCGACCCTGATCAACGCCACCAACCTCGTCTTCGACCGGCTCCTTCGCCCAACCGCCGACCTCGAGGGCTTCGAGAACCGGCTGGCGACCTCGATCGACCACAACGCGGACTTCACCCGTTGGACGCTGAAGCTGCGGCCGGGGGTCAAGTTCCAAGACGGCTCCAGCCTGGACGCCGGTGACGTCGTCTTCAGCATCGACTACTACCTGAAGGGGGCTTCGGGGTTTGCCTTCGGCCCGGTCAAGGACGTGAAGGCGATCGACAAGCTCACCGTCGAGGTTGACTACGGCCAGCCCTATGCCGATCTGCCCGGCGAGGCGCTGGCCTCATTCTCCGGCTCGATCATCCCGTCGAACTTCGGCGGGCGCACCGCAGCCGACTTCTGGCAGAAGCCGATCGGGACCGGTCCCTTCCAGATCGTCTCCTCCCGACCGAGCTCCGAAGTGGAGTTGGAGCGCAACCCGGCCTACTGGGACGGAGCACCTCATCTCGACGGGATCGACCTCAAGATCGTCGCCGACGCCAACGACCGCACCCTCGGCCTCGAGGGTGGGGCCTTCGACCTCATCGACACGGTCTCCCCGGATTCGATCGGCACCCTCGGTGGAGACTCGGAATCGCGAGTGCTGAAGCCGTCCACGATCACCGACGTCCTGCTGCTTAGTGCGAGCTCATCGCTGCTGCGCGACCACGACGTCCGGCGCGCAATGACCTACGCGATCGATCGTGACTCCGTTGTCGCCGGTGCCTACAACGAACTCGCAGACGCGACCACTCAACTGATTCCCGACGCCCAGCCTTACACCAGCCCGCCTGAGAATCCGCCGAGCTTCGATCTCGACAAGGCCAAGCAGTTGATGGCGGACTCCGAGCACAGCGGCGGTGGCCAGGCGACTCTGATCTACCAGAACGGGGATCCGCCGCTCGAGCTGGAGGCGCAGATCCTCGCCCAGCAGCTCGCCGAGATCGGAATCGACGTCCAGCTGCAGCCGCTCGGCTCGAGCGTCTATTTCGACCAGGCGACCACAGGTGACTTCGAGATCGCGCTCACGCACAGCGAATCCGTGATAGCAGACCCCTACGACCTGCTCTCCTTCGACGTAGCAACCCAGGGCTTCTTCGGTGGCTGGCCGACCGCATACGTGGGTAAGTTGGCGACTGAGTTCAGCTCCACCGATGATCCGCAGAGGCTCACCGACATCGTCCAGCTCTACGAGAACTACGTCACACAGCAGGCGCGCCAGATCCCGGTCGTCTCGCCCTTCTGGCTGAACGCGCAGAGCGCCCGGCTCGCCAATCTGCGGATGTCGCTGATCAACGAGTGGTACCTGGACCAGGCCTGGCTCTGCTGAATCTATTGCTTTGCCACCGGGTGCGGCTCCGCGGGGAGGGGGACTCCGACCTCGCGCTCGGCCGCCACGAGCAGGAGCCGGCGAATGCGCTTCGGGGGCATGCGTGAGGGCTCCAGCAGGCCTCGGATTGCCAGGCCGTCAGCCTGAGCGATCAGCCGATCGACGACATCGTCGGCCGGCGCCGGCGCGAACCGCCCGCTAGCCATTCCATCTTCGATCACGTCGGTGAACGCGCGACGCCAGGTCCGAGACACTCCGCGGTTTCGCCCCCAGAGCTCCGGATCGTGAAGCGACGAGGACCAGAACTCCAACCACACCGACCACGACCCCTGGAAGGACCAGCCCTCGGGCGGCTCCGTGCACAGGCTCAGGAGGGCGGACAGCCGCGCGGCAGGGTCACTTTGCCCGTCGAGGAGGGCCATTCCCTCCCGCAGCCAGGCCTGGTTGAAGCTTCTAAAGGCCTCGGCGATCAGTTCCCGCAGCGTCCTGAAGTAGTGCTGGACCGCGCCGACCGAGACGCCTGCCGCATCGGCGACGTCGACGTAGCGCACTCCGTCGACCCCGCGCGCGCTCAGAACCTTTGCCGCGGCATCGACGATACGCTCGCGGCTGTCAACTGCTGGCCCCACGCAGGCTAGGCCGGATCCCGGCGCAGCGCCTGGCACATGCAGTGCACCCCGCCGCCGCCGAGCGTGAACATCGAGACGTCGGGGTCATAGACCGTGAAGCCCATGGCCCGCAACCGAGCGTTGAGCTCGGTGGATCCGGCGGTCGAGAGGACGCGGTCATCTCCGAGCGAAACCACGTTGCAGCCAAGTTCCATCGTGTCCCTGAAGGAAACCGGAATCGTTTTGATGCCCATTCCGCGCAGCCACTCGATGACTTTGCTGTCGGTCGTCTCGAGGCAGGCTGCGGCGAGCTTCGGCGCGAGCATGCACACCATCAGGTCGATGTGGACGTAGTGCTCCGCGATCGGCGCCAGGCAGACCTCCCAATCACGCGCCTCCATCCATCCGGCGACCTGCTGAGCGGCCTGCTCCTGGGTCCGTTCTCCGCTGAAGCCGATCAGGACGGCGCCCGGCTCGATCACGTGGAAATCGCCTCCCTCGAACGAGCCCGCGGTGACCATCTCGCAGATCGGGATCTCACGACCCTGATAGAAGCGGATCACCGGGGCGTACTCGCCGCGCCGCCACCATTGCGACATCTGTGTCACGAGTGCGCCATCGGGTGTCATCGCGCTGGAGTCGCGGGCGTACACCTGGTAGGGAAGATGCGGGTCCAGGGGGAGTTCGTGCACCGTAACGCCCGCGGTGCGGAAGGCGTCCAGGAACTCGTCATGCTGGCGCTTGGCGAGGCCCGGGTCGAAGCGAGCGCTGCTTGCGAGGGTGCGCTTGGATATCGAGCTGGTCGGCAGCCACCGAAAGTTGTCAGGGCGGCAGACGAGAACGTCCCGAAGCACCCCGTACTCGGAGTCGATACCCCAGGCGCGGGAGGGTGCGGTGGAGTCGGTCATTGGTAGCTTCTCATCGAACAATATCGCCATATTGGAAGTTGAAGCGTGGACCCCCCTCAGATCGACATCGACGCCGAACGAGTGATTGCCGATCTCCGGGAGCTCGATCGCCGGACCGGCGGTCCCGACGGCGCTCGCCGCACTTGCTGGACCGGTGGCTGGCGGGAGGCCCGGGCGTTCCTCGATGAGCTGCTCGAGGAGATCGACCTCAAGTCCGATCGCGATTCGGCTGGGAACCTGTGGGCGTTCGCGCCGAGCGAGAATCCGGATGCGCCGGCGCTGGCGATGGGTTCGCACCTCGACTCGGTGCCCCGCGGTGGCTGGCTCGACGGCGCTCTCGGCGTGATGGCGGCGGTGGGGGTTCTACGCGCCTGGCGTCACGCCGGGGTTCGGTCTGCTCGCCCGCTGGCCGTCGTCGACTGGGCGGATGAAGAAGGAGCGCGGTTCGGCCGGAGCCTCTTCGGCAGCTCCGCGTTCTCCGGGAGCCTCGAAGTGGAGCCGCTTCGCGAGTTGCGCGACGCCGACGGCTGCCTGCTGCCCGACGCCCTCGCCGAGAACGGTGTCGAGCTCGAAAGCGCGCCGCAAGCCGCATCGATGCAGCCCCGGTTGGCGGCTTACTTGGAACTCCACATCGAGCAGGGTCCTGTGCTCGAGGCTCAGGGCGCCAGCGTCGCGGCCGTGTCCGGATGCCTCGGGGTGGAGCGGCATCGGTTCAGGTTCAGGGGTCAGGCTTCGCACGCGGGGACCACCCCGATGGAGGCTCGCCGCGACGCCGGTCTGGCGGCGGCCGCAGCGGCGCTGGGCATCGAGCGGATTCCAGACTCCGAGGGAGGCCTGGCAACCACCGGCGCTCTCGTCCTCGACCCCGGCGCCCCGACCGTAATCGCCGGGGAGGCGACACTCGTCGTGGATTTGCGAAATTCAGAGGCCGAGGCTCTGGCTCGCATGCTGGAGGCGGCCCATGCGGCCGCCCACGATGCGGCAGCGGCACGCGCCTGCACAGTCGAGTTCGAGCCGATCTGGCGCGTCAAGCCAATCGCGTTCGATCCGGAATTGGTGGAGGAGGCATGCGCGGCTTGCCAGGAGGTCGGTGGAGTTGAATCCACCCTCCCAAGCGGTGCGCTGCATGACGCGACTGAGCTCGCTCGGATCGTTCCCACGGCGATGCTGTTCTGCCCGTCCCTCGGTGGACTCAGCCACACGTCCCAGGAGGACACCGCCGATGAGGACTTGCTAGTTGCCATCGCCGCACTCGGGGTAATGGCGAGCCGCCTGCAATTTGGAGGATGAACCTCGTCTCGCGATCCGCCCAGGCCAAGCGGACTCAGCAACGCGGACGGTCCCGCATGACCTCCGACCCGAAACCTTGATCGACGAACTCTTCCGGGGCGTGAGCTTCCCCGGCGGGTGTAGAACGGGCATAAATCTGCACATAGCCCCGCACAGCCCAAATCAACTCAGCGCAATTCAACCAGGCACGAAACAGCTCTGATCAACAAGAACCCCAGAGTTGTGGTCCAGGCGGTCGCCGGTTCGAGTCCGGTCGCTCACCCTCCGGATACGGGCGATCTTATTCAGTCAGCCCACGCCCCCTCGACGATGCGCCGGCGAGTCCGAGTTCCAGCAGATCGTCGACATCCTCGGTGACGTGCTCACCCGGGCCTGGCCGCGCCTGCAGGAGATGCGCGCTTGAGCGGTCGATCTGGGCCGGGGTGAGCGCTCTGTCCAAGCGGCCGCCGCGGCTGACGCAGATTGTCGCGGCGCCTCAGCGCAGAAGCGCCCGCACTCTCGAGAAGTCACGGATGCGCAGCGAGTCCTCGTCGATCCAGAGGTAGAGGCGCCGGTCCTTGCCGGCCCAGGCGGGGGCGGAGGGATCGCCCCGCGAGATCTGCGCCAGCAACCGCCAGCGGCCGGCGCCGGCTTGCGCCCGCTCGGCGAGGGGATGGTTCCTCGCAAGGCCACCTTCCAGGTCGGCGCCCAGGTCGAGCAACTCGCAGATCAGGCGCATGTCGCCGCGGCGCTCATCCGGGTACCCGAAGAGCCGATTCAGCACCAGGGAGCCGTCGACCTTGTCGTGGAGCTCGACCCCCTGGGCCTTCGCCAGCCTAGATCGCAGCTGCTCCCAGGCCCGGCGCTCCTCGTCGCTGAGCTCGAGCGCACCCACGCCCGAATACCAGGCACGGGGAAGAGTCAGCTCGCGCGAGATGTGCAGGGAGCGCCCGGAGCGCCCGCGGCGGCGCCCAGCTTTGCGCTCGCCTTCACCCGGCAGCCACAGGACCCGGCAAGACCCCGAGTCGGTGACGGCGATACCGCCGGGTTCGGGCGGGGCGAGGAAAACGAGCAGCAGCCCCGGTCCCGCCAGGGCGAGGCCGTCGGGCTCCCCGCCGGGTGCTTCGGGAAGCTCGAACTGCGCCAGGAATGGGAGGTGGCGCTCGCCCTGTCGCGGCCACAGCCCGGCGTCGGTAAGGCTCGGCTCGCCGCCCATGCGCGAGCGCCCGGGGGGAGGGCACCTTCCCGTGTCGGGGACCGCGCGCAGGCTCGGCACCGCGAGGCGCAGGATCGCATCGGACCGCTGACCCAGCCCCGCATCGGTTGCCCAGTCCAGCAGCCGCTCGACGCTGACGGCCCCGCGCGAGGCCGATCCTTGGACGGAGCGCTCTTGCGGTCGCTCGATCCGCCTGCGCACGGGCGCTCGACCCAGTCCGAGGTCCAGGCCGAGCGGGGTCGCGAGTTCCTGCGCTCCGCGCGCCGCCCCCCTGAGCAGCTCCTTGAGCGCGTGCCGCCTGCTCGTCCTGTCGTCGAAGACGCCGATTGGCCTCACCTCGCCGGCTGGTGCGCCGAGTTGGAGGATGCGATCGACCTACAGTAGTTGGGCGCCTCAGGAACCGCTTGAGTCCAGCGGGGAGCGCTCCTCCCAGGCGGCCTCGAGCACGGCGCGGGCGCCCTCCTCGGTCAGCTCCCGCGGGTTGATGCCCATCTCGACCCCGTAGTGGGAGGCCGTGAGCCTCGCGAGCTCGGGCAGATCCTCCCGCGGCACCCCGAGGTCCTTGAGGGCGGGCAGGTCGATTTCGCTGTTCAGCCGGTGCAGTCGCTCGATGGCCTGATCGCAGCGCTCCGAGCTCGACCCGGACGGCTCCTCGACGATCAGGTCCGCCAGCAGCGCGGTGCGATCCGGGGTATCGGGCCGGTTGTACTGGACCACGTGGGGCAGGACGAGTCCAGCGACGATCCCGTGCGGGATCCCGAAGCGCGGGCCGATGACCTCATCGAAGAACTGGTCCGCCATCGCCTCGGCGTTGTTCATCGAGATGCCGCTCAGCAGGCTGCCATAGGCCATCGCCACCCGCGCCTCCAGATCGGCGCCGTCGGCGACCGCGCGCGGCAGCGAGGCCACGATCAGCCGAATCGCCTCGGCCGATAGGGCGTCGACGATCGGGTGGC
>VGBV01000094.1 GCA_016870325.1 Actinomycetota bacterium | reverse complement strand
CGCGGGCGGGGCTGGCGAAGGCGGTGCGCGAGGTGCGGGCGGCGCTGGCCGGGGCCGGGCAGCCACCCGGCGGCTACCGGCTGCTGGTCATGGGCTACGCGTCGCCGATCCCGCCGGGGGCCCTGTTCCGCTACCCCGAGTCGGGCTGGGAGCGGCTGACGCGCGGGGGCTGTCCCTTCTGGGACGCCGACGCCGACTGGGCGAACGAGGGGATCACGCCGGCGATGGCGGGGGCGATGCGAGCGGTCGCGGCGCAGGCGGGGGCCGAGTTCCTCGATGTGCAGCGGGCGCTGTGGGGGCACCAGGTCTGCGACCGGCGCGCGAGCGAGGTCGGCGCCGCGGGGCCCTCGGAGGCCATGGCCGAGTGGGCGCGGCGGCTGATCCCCGGCTGCTGCCAGGGCTCGGTCCAGGAGTCGCTTCATCCGAACGCCTACGGGCAGCGCGCGCTCGGGCGCTGCATCGCGCTCGCCTGGGGGCGGGCACCTGATCCCGGCGGCGGCTGGAGCTGCCGCGCGCGGCCCGGACAGGGGATCGGCGCGATCCGGCTGGGCGCGCTGCGGTGAGCGTCGTCGAAGGAAGCGCGGGGAACGCGGCTCAGGCGATCGCGCTCCAGTGGGTGCAGGCCTCGGCGGCCGCGGCGAGGGCGGGGGCGAGCGCCTCGCCGGCGGACTCGGTGCGCCATTCGCGCCTGTGCAGCTCGGCGACGAGCGTGCCCATGAAGGCGTCGCCGGCGCCGATCGAGCTGACCAGCTCGACCTCGGGCGCCGGGGCCTCCGCCTCGCAGGCTCCCCGCATCAGCGCGCCCTCGGGGCCGAGGGTGACGACGGCGAGGGTCGCGCCCAGCGCCGCCAGCGCCTCGGCCGCGGCGGCCGGGTCGGCGGCGCCGGTGATCGCCATCGCCTCGTCCTGGTTGGCCCGCACGAGGTAGCAGCCGGGAACGCGCTCGCGGCTGGCGGCGTGGGCGCGCTCGACCTCGCCGCGCCAGCGGTTGGGACGGATGTTGGGGTCGAAGCAGACGCGGACCCCGCGCTCGAGCGCGGCGGCGCGGGCGCCGTCGGTGACCTCGCGCTCGCCCCGCTCGGCGAGGGTGGTGGAGCCGAACACGAGCGCCTCGCTCGCCTCGGCCAGGGCATCGACCCGGGGGCCGATCAGGTCGAGCGCGTCGGCGATCGCCTCGCCGTAGATCTCGAAGCTCGGCTCGCCCTCGGGGCTGACGGTGGCGAAGGCGACCGGGGTCTGGGAGCCGGGGGCGAGGTCGAAGAAGCGGAGGTCGACCCGCTCGGCGGCGAGGCGCTCGTGCAGCCAGCGGCCCCAGGCGTCGTCGCCGGCGGCCCCGGCCAGGCCCGCGGGCGCTCCGGCGCGGGCGACCGCGACCGCGACGTTGGCGAGGGCGCCGCCGAAGTGGGGCACGAAGGAGTCGGCCTCCGCCGGCGAGCGCACCGGGCGCTCGCAGATCAGGTCGACCAGGGCCTCTCCCAGGCAGTGGATCATTGGGAAAACCTAGAGCGCGGTACTGACCGGTACCCGCTCGGTAGCGGCGAGTAGCGATGGCAAGTGGGTCGCCGAGGCCGAGCGCTCGCGCGCGTCGAGCGCCGAGCCGCGCCTGGCGGGGCTCTCCGAGGAGGGCGCCAGGCGCCGCCGGCCCCGCGGGGCCGCGATAATCGGCCGATGGCGGAGGGCGAGCACGGAGAGGTCGGATCGCAGCGGTTCTTCGACTGGTTCTACCTGGGCGACTGGGGAGCGCCGAACGCGGTCGAGGAGCGCTGGCATCCCGACCTGGTCGTGCGCCAGACCACGGACCTGCTCGACACCCAGGGCGTCTTCCACGGCTACTAGGGGCTGCGCGCCGTCTTCGCCGAGCTGGCGGAGTCCTACAAGAACATCGTCTGGACGCCGGTCGAGGTTCGCGACCTCGGCGGAGACCGTTACCTGGCCAAGGTGCGCACGACCGGTGAGGGACGGGGCAGCGGCATCCCGCTCGAGGGCGAGATCGGCCACATCTTCAGCTTCCGCGAGGGGCGAGCGGCCGAGCTCGAGACCCACCGGGGGTGGGAGAAGGCGCTCGAGGCGGCCGGGCTCGGCTGAGCTCGCCGGGGCCCGCCGGCCCGCGCGGCCTCGCGAGGGCGGATCTGCGCTAGGCGCCGCCCGGGACGCGGAAGAAGCCGCTCATGCGGCTGGCGAACATCATGTCGCCCTCGATCCGCACCTTGCCGGCCATGAACAGGGCGGGTCCGGACTGCTGGCCGCTGACCAGCTGCAGGAAGGTGACGCCCGAGGTGATGAAGGTGACCTTGGGCTCCTCGCCGGGCTCGGAGCTGACGAGGGCGGTGCCGTCGCGGAAGATCACCTCATAGTGGTCCTCGCCGCCGTCGGGGCGCTCGGTGATCCTGAAGTGGACCACCGCGTCCACGCCCGCGACCTGGGCGGGGTCGACGTGGTCGGCCATGCGCTTGAAGATCTCGTCGAGGGCGGCCTTGCGTTGCTCGGGGTCGCCCATCACAGCCGCCAGCTCCTCCTCGGTCGCGGCGGCCGCCTTCGCCGCCAGCTCCTCGGCCGTCAACTCCTCGCTCATGTCTCCTCGCCGGTGTAGGTTCTGCCCGGTGGCGCGTTTGCTACCGAGAGTAGGAAGAAGCTACCATAGGTAGGAAAGTGGCGTCACGGGTCGAGACGAAGAGAAAGCGCGCCGCCCACCTCGGGCCCGAGCGACGCCGCCCCGAGGTCCTGGACGCCGCCCTCGTCCTCTTCCTCGAGCGCGGCTACGAGGGCACCTCGATGGAGGCGATCGCCGGCGCCGCGGGCGTCACCAAGCCGGTCGTCTACGCCTGCTTCCCGGGCAAGGACGAGCTCTTCCGCGCCCTGCTCGCCCGCGAGGAGGAGCGCATCCTGGCCGAGATCCAGGCTGCGTTCGGGGGCACCGACCTGGACGACGCCGAGTCCACCCTGACAGAGGGCTACACGAGCTTCCTGCGCGCCGTCGCCGCCAGGCCGGAGCTGTATGAGCTGATCTTCCTGGGGCAGGGCGGGGGCAACATGGCCGTCGCCAAGCGCATCCAGGCCGGCCGCGAGGCCCAGGCCGAGGGCCTGGCGACGATCGCGCGCCGCTGGCTGCAGCCGCGCGACGGGCGCTCCGGCGCGGAGCTCGACGCCGCCGCGCTCGTGCTCGGCAGCGCCATGGTGGGACTCGCCGAGGCGGCGGCGCGGCTGATGCTGGGCGATCCCGGGCGCTGGACGCCCGAGGACCTCGGCCGCCGCGTCGGCGAGCTCGCGATCGCCGCCGTCCGCTCCTCGGCCTGAGCGGGTGCGCCTGGGAGGCGCCGCTACGCGCCGCGGGCGAGGATTGCGGCGATGACGCCGATCAGGGCGAGGATGATGCCGCCGCCGAAGCTGAACAGGACGGCTCGCAGGGAAGAGAACTCCTGCTGCATCTCCGCCCGCAACGACGAGACTTCACCGCGCATGTCCCGCATGTCCTGGTCCAGACGCGCGAAGCCGTTGCGGATGGAGTCCGCGAGGTCATCGAGCCGCTCGTCGGTCCAGGCCGCTCTCTCCATAGACCCAAAGGCTACCTAGCGGACTGTCACCGATCGCCACGAGATGTGAACGATCGTGTAACAGCACCGCGGGTAGGCTGGCGCTGAATAGCGAATCCGAAACCAGGAGGAAGCGCATGTCGGTCGAGGCCTCACTCAAGGAGTTCAAGGAGACCGAGGGCAAGGAGTCCTTCCAGCTCCAGCACTCGAAGTGCCTCAAGGTCGAGCTCTCGGGCGAGACGATCCAGGCGAAGCTGGGCACGATGGTCGCCTATCAGGGCGACGTCGACTTCGAGCACGCAGGTTCGGGCGGGCTGGCGCGGATGGCGAAGAAGGCGATGACCGGCGAGGGCGCGACGCTGATGAAGATCTCCGGCTCGGGCGAGGTCTTCCTGGCCGACCTGGCCCAGGACATCCAGCTGCTGAAGCTCGAGAAGGAGGCGATCACCGTCAACGGCGCCAACCTGCTCGCCTTCGACGCCGACATCGACTGGGACATCAAGAAGGTCGAGGGCGTCTCGGGGATGCTCGGGGGCGGCATGTACAACACCCACCTCGAGGGCACGGGCTACGTGGCGCTGCTGTCCGACGGCACCCCGGTGCTGCTGAACGTGGACGGCGAGAAGACCTTCGCCGACCCGCAGGCCGCGATCACCTGGTCGGACGGGCTGAAGACCGGCGTCAAGGCCAACGTCTCGATGAAGAACCTGATCGGCCGCGGCTCGGGCGAGACCTTCACGATGTCCTTCGAGGGCAAGGGATGGGTCCTGATCCAGCCCTCGGAGGGCCGCGTCGCGGCGCCCTCGCAGGGGGGCGGCGCCGGCGGCGGCGCGGGCGGCACGCTGGGCAAGATCCTGAGCGGCTGAGGGCCGCCGAAAGGTCTCGCGCACGCAACTCTTGGGCGTCTGATGCGTTCGAGAAGGTGAGACAGCAGGGTCCGACGATCATTCCCCCAATCGGCACCGAGGTGACACTCAGCAGCAAGGCCCGCCGACGCGCGCGGTCGGCCGCGTTCGCGGCCGGCGCAGCCGTGCTCGCGTTCTGCTGCTGGCTTGCCGCCCACTGGCCGCAGCCGGCGAGCGCCGCCCCGGGCGACTCGAACGTGGTCCTGATCGTCACCGACGACCAGACGCTGGAGGAGATGCGCGGGCTGCCGCAGACGAGCGCCCTGATCGGCGGCCAGGGCGTCACCTTCAACCGCGCCTACGTCAACTTCCCGCTCTGCTGTCCCTCGCGGGCGGCGATGCTGACGGGCCAGTACATGCACAACAACGGCGTGCGCGGCAACGGCGGTAAGTTCGGCGGCTGGCAGCGCTTCGTCGGCACTGGCTCCGAGGCGAACGCGCTGCCGACCTGGCTCGACGACGCCGGCTATTACAACGTCGAGATCGGCAAGTACATGAACGGCTACATCGGGGACCCGCCGCCGGTCCCGTCCGGATGGGACGAGTGGTACGGCAAGTACTCCGAGTACGACGAGACCGTCTACGGCAGCCGCATCTACTTCAACTACAAGGTGCTCGAGGACCCGCCCGCGGCGGGCGGGCTGCCCTGCCCCAGCGGCGGCCCCGTGGTCCCGGGCGATCCCTTCACCTGCAGCTACGGCTCCAGCGACCCCGAGTACCAGACCGACATCGTCGGCGCCAAGACCGTCGAGGCGATCGACCGCCTCAGCGGTCCCGGCTCGCCCGAGACCCCGTTCTTCCTCAAGGTGGACTTCAACTCGCCGCACTCGCCCTACCTGCCCGCGCCGCGCAACCAGGGCGCCCACGCCACGACCGCGATCCCGGCGCCGGTCGCCAGCAACGAAGAGGACGTCAGCGACAAGCCGCGCTTCCTGCGCCGGCTGCCGGCGCTCGGCAAGGGCAAGCTCGAGCAGATCGTCGAGCGCCGGCGCGCGCGCCTGGAGATGCTGATGTCGGTCGACGACGCGGTCGTCGCGATCATGGACCGGCTCGAGCAGGAGGGCCAGCTCGAGAACACCTACGTGATCTTCACCTCCGACAACGGCTACTTCAGCGGCGAGCACCGCATCCGCCAGGGCAAGTACCTGCCCCACGATGCCGCCAGTCACGTGCCCCTGCTTATCCGCGGCCCCGGCATCCCCGCGGGCGCCAGCTCGAACGCGCTCGTCGCCAACACAGACATCCCGACCACGATCGCCGAGATCGCAGGTGCCACGCCGAGCGTGCCCCAGGACGGCCTCTCGCTGCTGCCCTTCGCAGCGAATCCCGCTGCCACCCACCACCGCGGCATCTTGCTCGAGGGCGACACGGGCCCCAGCATCGACGACGACGGCGCCGAGACCGAGCTCGACAGCGCCGCCGACGCCGCCCGGCTCGAGGCCTACTACAAGAAGCGCAGGGCCCAGAAGCGAAAGCTGAAGCAGCGCTGCTCGAAGCTGAAGCGCAAGAGCCCCAAGCGGGCGGTGCGCTGCATGCGCCGGGGCGTCGGCAACCTCGACCAGGAGCCCACCGACACGACCTACAAGCTGCGCGCCCCCGCCTTCACCTCGCTGCGCAGCGACCGCTACCTGCTGAACCTCTACTCGACCGGCGAGGTCGAGCTCTACGACATGGCCAACGACCCCGCCCAGCTCGACTCGCTGCACAAGAACCCGCGCTTCAAGTGGGTGCGCAAGTGGATGCTGGCGAAGCTCTCCGGCCTGGCCAACTGCCGGGGCGCGGCCTGCTCTGCCTCGATCGGCATCGAGCCGCTGCCGCTGAAGAAGAAGACGAAGCCCCAGAAGAAGAAGCGCAAGAAGCAGGCCTAGCCCGCGTCGTAGGCGGAGATGCGCTCGGCCCACTCGTCGAGCTTGCGGGTGGCCGACTCCGGGGCGGCGGCGTCCTCGGCGCGCAGCATGAAGACGGTGCGGGTGACGCCTGCGGCCTCGTAGCGGCGCAGCGAGTCCGGGTCCCGGGGCGGGATCTGCAGGGTGACGGGGATCGGGTCGCGCCCGGCCTCGGCGGCGAGGCGCTGCAGCTCGGAGATCCTGGGGATGTTGTGCTCCTCGGCGCCGATCCGGTTCGGGAACCACCCGTCGGCATAGGCGAGCACGCGGTCGAGCACCGTGGGGCCGTTGCCGCCGAGCAGCACCGGCGGGTGGGGCTTCTGCAGCGGCTTCGGCCACTGCCAGATCGGGTCGAAGTCCACGAACTCGCCGTGGTAGGAGGCCTCGTCGCCGGTCCAGATCGCCTTCATCGCCTCGACCCGCTCGCGCATCAGCGCGAAGCGGCGAGACGTGTCGGTGCCGTGGTTTCGCATCTCCTCGTGCAGCCAGCCGGCGCCGACGCCGAACAGGAAGCGCCCGCCCGAGAGCCGGTCGATCGAGGCGACCTGCTTGGCGGTCTGGATCGGGTCGCGCTGCACGACCAGGCAGATCGCGGTCCCGATCCGGATCCGCTCGGTCACCGCCGCCATCGTCCCCAGCGCCACGAAGGGGTCGTGGATGCGGGTGTACTCGCGCGGCAGCTCGTCGGGGAAGGCGGGGTGGGGCGTCTCGCGCTCGACGGGGACGTGGGAGTGCTCGGTCACGAACACCGACTCGAAGCCGCGCGATTCGCACTGCCGCGCCAACCAGGCCGGCTCGACCGACTCGTCGGTGGGGAAGTAGGAGACGCCGAAGTCCACGGGCGCTGATCCTTTCAGGCGCGCGGGGTTGACCGCCGTTATCGAGGCTGCACGCCTGCGGCCTGGACGTTCGTTCGGGTCGCCGTACTCTCGCGCCGGGTCGCTATGGACGCATCCAGCCTGGGGACAGGAGTGAGGGAGCCGCTGTTGCGCGAGCCGCAGCCAAGGCGCGCGGGAGCGCGCGAGCGGCCCGCCGGCGTCCCGATCCCGGCCGGCCCGCACGACTGGGGGCTGTTCGGCCCCGGCTCGGTCAGCTGGCGCGTCCACTCGAACCCGGTGCTGCTGGTCGGGGGGCTGCGGGCGCTGCTGATCCAGTCGCTGAACCCGCTGGCGATGGCGGGCATCGACCAGCACAGCGACTACCTCGAGCGCCCGCTGTCGCGGCTGCAGCGAACCGCCTCCTACGTGGCGACGATCGTCTTCGGCGACACGGCGACGGCGGAGCGGACGGGCGAGATGGTCACCCGCCTGCACTCCCGGGTCGCCGGCATCGACCCGATCACGGCCTCCGCCTACAGCGCCCAGGACCTGGAGACGATGCTCTGGGTCCACTGCGTCGAGATCCACTCCTTCCTCGCCGCCTACCGCGCCTACGGGGGGCGGATGAGCGACGACGAGCAGGACGCCTACCTGCGCGAGCAGGTTGCCGCCGCCGAGCTGCTGGGCATCCCGGGCGAGGTCGTGCCGGCGAGCCGCAGGGACTACGGCGTCTACTTCGAGGTGATGCGGGATCGCCTCTGCGTCAGCGAGGCATCCCGCAACGCGATCGAGCTGGTCGTGGCGCCGCCGCTCACCCGCGAGCTGCTGCCCCACCAGCCGGCGCTGCGGACGATGGCGGCGGCGGCGGTCGCGATCACGCCGCGCTACATCCGGCGCCTGACCGGTACCGATCGCAGCAGGCTCACCTGCGCCGCCGCCGGCGCGGCGACCCGCGTCGCCGGGGTCGTCTTCCGGATCCCGCCGCTCGACCGCAGCGGCGGCAGGCTGGTCGGCGCGCGCACGGTGTCGCTGCCGCGCGCGGCGCTCGCCGCCGCGCGCGAGGCCGGCGTGTAGGCTCGCGGCCGATGGCCGACCTGGGAGAGCCGAGCTCCTACCTGGCGCTGGAAGCGGGAGCGCCCGTCTACAGCTGTGACGGCGAGGAGCTGGGCACGGTGCGCGAGGTCCGCAGCGCCCCCGAGCAGGACATCTTCGACGGCCTCGTGCTCGACGCGGGCCCCCTCGGCGGTCCGCGCTTCGTCGCGGCCGATCAGGTCGAGGAGATCTTCGAGCGGGGAGTGCTGCTGAAGCGCGACCGCGCCGCCGCCGAGTCGCTGCCCGAGCACCCCTAGATGATTGATTCCACGGCGCCGTGCGCCTGAGGGCACGCATGGCCGAGCAGCCCAAGGACGCAGGGCGCAGCCCTTGGTGGCGCCAAGGGCAG
>VGBV01000093.1 GCA_016870325.1 Actinomycetota bacterium | reverse complement strand
ATCACTGACTTCCACGGCGCCCGCCGGCGAGCGGCGGCGCTGCTGCTGGCGCTGGTCGCGCTCGGCGCGGGCCTGCTCGCCGCCGGACGGGCCGAGGCGCGCCAGGCCGGCGTCGGGAACGACGGCCGGCCGAACATCCTCGTCGTCATGACCGACGACATGGCGCTGACCGACGTCAAGCAGATGCCGAAGGTGCGCAAGCTGCTGGCCAGGCGGGGAACGAGCTTCGCCAACGCGATCAACTCCTTCCCGCTGTGCTGCCCATCGCGGGCGACGCTGCTGACCGGCCAGTACGCCCACAACCACCAGGTGATCGGAAACTTCTTCCCCTACGGCTGGTACGGGATGGGCCGGCGCAACAACATCCTCCCGGCCTGGCTCGACAAGGCCGGCTACGAGACGGGCTTCACCGGCAAGTGGCTGAACGGCTACGGCTCGCTCGACGGCAAGGGCGAGATCCCGGCCGGCTGGGACGAGTGGCACGGCCTGCTCGACCTCTCGGCCTACGACTACCACAACTTCATCATGAACCGGAACGGAAGGCTCCGCGCCTGGGGCGACGCCGAGTTCGCGCGCAAGCTGGTCGAGTTCTCGAACATCCAGGTGACCGCGCCCGACATGAAGACCCCGGCGATGATCTACGGAAAGCTGTTCGAGGTGATGGGCAACCCGCCGTATGACTACTGGGGCCAGGAGGATCCGAAGGACTACACGAACGACGTCACCGGCCGGATCGCGACCAAGCTCGTCCGCCGCCAGCGCGGCTCCAAGAAGCCGTTCTTCGTCTGGTGGGCGCCGGCGGCGCCGCACCGCGAGGACGTCGCGACGACGCTGATGGACCGGCCCGGGCCCGACCCGCGCCCGTCCGAGCGCTACGAAGAGTGGAGCCAGGGCCTGGAGATGCCGAGGACGCCGAGCTTCAACGAGGCGGACCTGACCGACAAGCCCTCGACCCTGACCAGCAAGGCGCCGGTCATGAGCCAGGGCCAGATCGACCAGCTCGAGCTGGACTATCAGGGCCGGATCGGCTCGCTGCGCTCGGTCGACGACGGGGTCGGGAAGCTGGTCAAGGCCCTACGCCGAACCGGGCAGCTGCGCAACACGATGATCGTGTTCATGTCCGACAACGGCTGGCTGCACGGCGAGCACCGCGTCACCGGCGACAAGTTCCTGCCCTACGAGGAGTCGCTGAAGAGCCCGCTGATCCTGCGCGGCCCCGGCGTGCCCAAGGGCAGGACGATCAAGGGCCAGGTCGCCAACATCGACCTGGCGCCGACGATCGTCGACCTCGCCAAGGCCCGGCCCGGCCGGACGATGGACGGCGTCTCGCTGATGCCCGCGATCAAGCGGCCGAAGCGGCTGCCCAACCGCGCCTTCGAGATCGAGGCGCCGCGTCCGCTGTTCTCGGGACCGATCCCGAACAACGCCTGGGACCGCCCCTACAAGGGGGTGCGCACCGACCGCTACACCTACGTGCTCTGGCCCGAGACCTCCGAGGAGGAGCTCTATGACCGCAGCACCGACCCCTTCCAGCTCCAGAACCTCGCCGCCGATCCGGCCTTCGCCGCGATCAAGGCGCGGCTCGCGGCGAAGCTGGTGACCCTGGACGGCTGCAGGGGCCGCTCCTGCCTGGTCAAGCCTTGAGCTCGGAGCCGGGAGCCAATGGGACCGGTCCCGGCCACGAGGGGGGCCACCGCCCGCCCAACATCCTGCTGGTGATCACCGACCAGATGCGGGCTCCGCGGCACTGGCCCGACGAGCCCGGCTGGCAGGCCGAGCTGATGCCGAACGACACCGAGCTGGCGCGCACGGGGCTCAGCTTCACCAACGCCTTCTGCAACAGCGCCATGTGCTCGCCCAGCCGGGCCAGCCTGTTCACCAGCCGCTACCCGGCCGAGCACGGCGTCGGCCTGACGCTGACGGCGGCCGACCTGCGCCCCGACCCGCGCAACACCCCTGCGGTGACCGCGGCGATGCTTCGCAACCTGCGCAAGGGCGAGGCGCCGCGCCGGCGCGTGCTGGCCGGATACGCGCGGGGCGCGCTCCGCCTCGGGCCCAGCTCGGGCGACGAGCCGGTGCTGCCCCCGAGCCTGCCCAACATGGCGACGCTGCTGCGCGACGCCGGCTACACCGTCGCCTACAAGGGCAAGTGGCACCTGACCCACCCGGTCAGCGGCAGCGACCTGCTCGGCGGCTGGGGCGAGCGCGACGCCGAGTTGCTCGAGCGCGATTACGGCTTCGCCGAGTGGGAGGCGCCCGACGCCGGCGAGAACGCCAAGGCCTCGAACTTCGGCGGCGGCATCGCCGGCGAGGGCGAGGGCTGGGACGAGGTCTACACCCGGCAGGCCGAGCGCTGGCTCGCCGAGGCCAAGTTGCCCGAGCCTTTCTGCCTCGTCGTCTCGCTGGTCAACCCCCACGACGTGCTCGGCTACCCGGCCTCCTACGAGGACGGCGGCTACTCGCGCGACGAGTTCCGCGACCTCGGCGTCGGGCTGCCGCCGACGCTCGAGGAGGACCTGAGCTCAAAGCCCGGCGTGCACTCGCTGATGCGGATGGGGATGGCGGCCTACCTCGGGCCGTTGCGCGACCGCGAGGCGCAGCTCGACTACGTCAACTTCTACGCCCACCTGCACCGCGTCGTCGACGAGAAGATCGGGCGGTTGCTGGGCGCGCTCGGCAACCCCGACGACCCCGGCTCGCTGCGCTCGCGGACGATGGTGGTCCGCTGCTCGGACCACGGCGAGATGGGCCTCTCTCACGGCGGCCTGCGCCAGAAGACCTTCAACGTCTACGAGGAGACGATCAACGTGCCGCTGGTCTTCTCGAACCCGCGGCTATTCACCCGCCCCGCCAAGACCGAGGCGCTCGCCTCGCTCGTAGACGTGCTGCCGACCCTGCTCGCCGTCGGCGGCGCCGAGGCGCCGGGCGACCTGCGAGGCCAGGATCTGAGCCCGGTGCTGGCGACCGCGGCCGACCCGGTCCGCACCCCGCTCAACGGCAGCGGCGTCAGCCTGGCCGCGATCAGCGAGCATCCGGACCCCGCGCACTCCGTGCGCGAGGCGATCCACTTCACCTACGACGACCACCAGGCCGGCACGGCCAGCCAGGACGCGCCCGGCCAACCCAACCGGATCCGGGCGATCCGCACCGCCGACGCCAAGTACGCCTACTACTTCGACCCGCACGGGCGCGAGCGGACCGAGTACGAGCTCTATGACCTTCGCCGGGATCCGTTCGAGATCGAGAACCTGATCGAGGTCCGCGGCGGGTTGCCGCGCACGCCGGACGCGGGCCGGCTCCAGCGCGAGCTCGACTCGGCGCTGCGCGAGCAGATGGTGCTCTGCGCCACCGCCGAGGAAGCGGGCGCACGGGCCAGCTCCCGGCCCCAGGCCGTCAGCGTCTAGCTCTCCCCCCGGGCCGGGTCAGGCGTTGTCGTCGCCGTCCCCGGTGCCGGGCTCGTCGTCGCCCTCACCCAGGAACAGGTCCGCGTCCTTCGACGTCGGTGTCCAGCGGATCGGCGTCGGGCTCGAACATGTCGTCCGCGTCGGGCGGGTTCGAGGACTGCGCCTCGCCCAGGCTGGCCGGGTGGCTGTCTCTTTCCTTGCTCATGTCGCCGAGGCTACTCCTCCCGGATCGTGTCTGAGCGACCTGCGGCATCATCCCCGGCCTGATGCGGCTGATCGACGTCGAGCACCTGGGGGCTCGACCGCTACTGGAGCAAGCGCGAGGAGCGAGAGAAGGCACGCCGGTCCCGACCGCGGGGACCTGACCGCGGGTGAAGCTCGGGGTCAGCCGCGAGCACCGGCGTCGGCGAGCTCGGTCACCTCGCGCAGCAGCGAGTCATCGGCGGCGGGATCGTCGAGCTCCTCGGCGTAGCGGTGGCCCTCCCAGACCGCGGCGGCGATCGTCCCCGGAGACAGGCAGTCGCCCACGGCCTTGACCGTGCGCAGCCCGGCGCCCTCCCACTCTTCGCGCCGGGCGAGCAGGTCGCGGTAGAGGGAGTCCTCCGGAAGCCTGGCGGTGACGAACAGAGCCGCGTCGCAGGCGAGCTCGCGTTCGGCCTCGGTGAAGACGCATGCCGTGACGACTCCGCCCGCCGTGGTCGCGGTGACCGCGCGAGAAGCGTGGATCTCGACCCCGAGCTCCAGCAGCCTGCGCTGGATGCGGTGCTGCTCCATCGTGTTCACGGTGTAGCTCGACGCGCACAGCCCGGGGGTGACCAGGTGGACGGCATAGCCCTCGGCGCGGAGCAGCTCCGCGAGCACGCCGCCCATGTAGAAGTGGTCGTCGTCGTAGATCAGCACCCGCTCGCCGGGCGGCCGCTCGCCGCTCATCAGGTCGTCGGGGGTGAGCACGGGCAGCGCCTGATCGCGCGGGATCGGCCGGGTGTGGTGGCGGCCGACGCCGTCGGCGCGCCAGCGCGCGCCTGTCGCGACGGCGACGTGGCCGAAGTCGTAGCCCAGGATCTCCTGCGCGGTGGCCGTCCCGCGCGCCTCCTCCACGTTCGGCAGCCGCGCAAGCTGATCCACCCTGTAGTCGAGCACCCGGATCCAGGCGGCCAGGCCGGGCAGCCGCGCCTCCTTGACGACCCGTCCCCCGAGGGCGCGGTTCGCCTCGACCAGGACGACCTCGTGCCCGCGCTTGCCGAGCGCCTGGGCGGCCTCGAGGCCGGCGGGGCCACCACCGACGACGAGCACCTTCGCGTCGCTGGCGCGGTGCGGCATCCGCTCGGGATGCCAGCCGCGGCGCCACTCCTCGCCCATCGAGGGGTTCTGGGTGCAGCGCAGCGGCGACATCGTGAAGTCGGCGATCACGCAGATGTTGCAGCCGATGCACTCGCGTATCTCCTCCAGGCGCCCCTCCTGGATCTTGCGGGGCAGGAACGGGTCGGCGATCGACGGCCGCGCGGCGCCGATGAAGTCCAGCACGCCGGAGCTGACCATCCGCGCCATCGTGTCCGGGGAGGTGAAGCGGCCGACGCCGACCACCGGCTTCGAGGTCAGCTGCTTGAGGCCGCGGACGAACGCCTCCTGCTCGCCCTCCTCGCCGAAGCGGGAGGTGACCGAGTCGTCCTCCCAGGTTCCTGGCACGAAGTCCCACAGGTCGGGCAGCTCGCCGACCGTCCCGAGGATAGCCTCGATGTCCTCGCGCGTGATCCCCTGCTCGCCGAGCCGCTCGGCGAACGTGATCCGGCAGGCGACCGCCGCCCGCCCGTCGACCTCCTCGACCGTGTCCTCGAGCACCTCGCGCAGCAGCCGCATCCGGTTCTCGATCGGGCCGCCGTACTCGTCGTTGCGGTCGTTGAAGCGCGGCGAGAGGAAGTGCTCGATCCCGTTCAGCGCGTGGCCCGCGTAGAGGTATACGAGGTCGTAGCCGGCCTGCAGCGACCGGCGCACCGCGGCCCGATGCCAGCGCCGCAGGTCGGCGATGTCGCTGCGGTCCATGCGCCGGGCCTGAACCGGATCGGAGGTGATGACCGGCAGGTGCGCCGGCCCCATCGGGGAGACGCGGCTGTAGAGGTTGGCCGCGGCCATGCCGCTGTAGTTGAGCTCGATCCCCGCCAGCGCCCCGCCCTCGTGGATGCGATCGGAGATCCGCGCCAGCGCCGGGATGTCGCGGTCGTCCCAGATCCGCAGCTCGATCGCGGGAACGACCTCGGAGCTGTGGTGGATCTCCACCTCCTCGGTGCAGACCACCGCCCAGCCGCCGTCGGCCTTCATTCCCCGCATCTCCGCGTGGGCGCTCACGTCCCGGTAGCCCATGCCGTTGCAGTGGGGAACCTGGAAGAACCGGTTCCTGGCGGTGACCGGCCCGATCGCGACCGGCTCGAAGAGGACGTCGAAGCGCGAGTCGCTCATAGCCCGGCAATCTATCGCCCGTCGCCCACTTTGGGCGGGCGGCGCGACCGACCGGCTGCTCGCTGCGACGCGCGGCGCCGCATCATCGCCTGCTTCGGCGCCCATCTGCGCGGCCCGGCCGGTTGCGCTACTTCTCTCTGCTCCTCTTCTTTTTCTTTGTCACGCGCGACGTGACCGACGCGGGTGAGGCGTCCACGTTGCCGGCCGGGTCGGTGGCACGCACCGGGAGGGTGTGGGTGCCCTTGCGCAGGGCGACGGTGTGGGAGGCCGAGCAAGGGGCGAAGGAGCCGCCGTCCAGGCTGCACTTGAGCGTGGATCCCGGCTCGGAGGACCCGAGGGAGTAGCGGGCGTTGACAGTCTTTCTTCCTGCCCTTCAGCTTCAGCTTCGCCGGCCCCGACGCCGTCGTGTTCGGGGCGGTGGTTTCGCTCGCCACGTTCGCGACACGGGGCTCGCGTCCGGGAGCTGGTTCTCGTCCGCGTCCACCGCCCGGATGGCGATCATGTGCGTCCCGTCGGCAAGGGGCGCGGCTACGGTGCAGGCGCCCGAGCAGGCCATGAACCCGCCGGCGCCGACGCGGTACTGGAGGGTCGAGGCCTCGTCGGCGGTGACGTCGTGCGACTATATTGTGCGGATCGGCACAATAGGCCTCCGCCATCGGAGACTAGTGGCCCTCCTCAAAGCGTTTCACCGGAAATGACTGGTCCAGATCACCACCATGCTGCGTCCTCAGTCGTCCGAATAGCGCTGCTATTCGGACTCCCTGCCTCCGGTTCCCCGAGGACGGCGACGATGGCCTTGTGCTCCGCCGCCTTCGAGACCGCCTCGTGGGTCAGCTTGTACGCGCCGGTCGGGAGCGTGCGCGCATCGTGGAGGTTGAGGAAGTGCTCAGCCACCTCTACTCCTCCAGTGGCTGCCAGCGGTCGAGTCCGAGCAGATCGAGCCCCTCTTCGAGGCTCTCATCCGTCGGCGAACTGTCCATCGTTTGCCTGTTGTGAGCACCCGACCCGAAACGCTTGGCTTCGACGGCCTTTGCCTGGCGTCGGAGCGAAGAGAACCGCGCGCCGCGCTTGCGACTGGAGTGCCCCGGGTCTCGTGGACACGGTTGACGTTTGAATCGCGAGCGTATCCCACTCACCGCCAACCGGCCATGGCCGGTTGGCGGCCGAGCCGCCGAAGTCCACATCCCAAACGCTCCCGCTCCCGCGTGAGGCTGTCGCGCAAATGCGCCGGGGTCGGCAGGCGGCGGTTCCGCGGAACCGCCGAAAGGGGCAAATCGGAGGGTGCTATGCGCCCGCCGGGTCCAAACCGCTGCGGTAGAGCTTCAAAAGGTTGTGGGTGGCGGCGATGAAGCGCCATTCCGAGCGGGCGGCGGCCCGCCCTCTTCGTTTGAGCCGGTCAATCCGCCGGTTTGCCTTGATCTGAGCGAAGACCGGCTCGACCATCGGCATGCGTCTCGAGTAGAGAGCCCCGCCGCTCTCGGTGTCAAGAACCCGGCGCATGAAGTCATAGGGCCCGCCGAGCCGGGTCTTGCGAGGCCGCCCGCGGGTGGTGTCGGGGGCGACGATCGGGATCATGCCCCGCTCGCGCAGCGAGTCGATGTGGCCGTTTGACCAGTAGCCGGCGTCGGCCAGGATCACCTCGGGCGGCGCCTTCACCCCTGCGCCCTCGAGTTCGCGCTCGGCGGCTGAGATCATCGGATCGAGCTGCTCGAAGTCGCCACCCTGGGTGGTGATCTCGGCGGCGACGATCAGCTGGTCTTTGGTGGTGACCGCCTGGGCGTTGTAGGCGGGGAGGAAGTTGCGGCCGAACTTCATCCGCCGGGCGTCGGGGTCGGTTGTGTTGATCTTGCCCTCGGGGCGCTCCGGCGGCCGGTAGGGCTTGGGGCTCGCCGGAGCGATCCGGCGCGACCCGTCGGCGGCGACCCCTCGGGCCCGCCAGGCCTCGTAGGCGTGGTTTCCCAGCTGCTCGGCTTGCCAGTCCTCGGCCAGGCGGCGGCGGCAGAGCTCGAGGCGCTCCTCGCGGCCCCGCGGAACCGGCTCCGGCTTCGCGGCGCGCTCGGCCTCGAGCTGGCTCTTTGCCTCCTTGAGCCAGGCTTCCCTGCCGTGGCGTGTGGTGAGCCGCTCGGGCAGCTCATCGCCGCGCGCTTGGCCGTGGATCTCGTCCTCGGCGGCGTCGATGCGGCCGGCCTCGGCGAGGACCTCGGCCGCGATCTCCTCGTAGGTGCGGATCGCCGAATCAGAGGCCGCAGCGGCGAACTTCGAGCCGTCGACCGCGAGCACGGCGGGATCGACGATCTCGGCCTTCGCGCAGAGGCCGAGCACCTGGCCGAAGAGCTCGGCGAGGGCGCCCTCGTGGCGAACCCGGAAGCGGGCGATGGTGGCGTGGTCGGGGACCCGGTTTGCGCAGATCACCCGGAATGCGACGTCCTCGCGGCAGCGGCGCTCGATCCCTCTCGACGAGCGCTCGCCGACGCAGTAGGCGTAGGCGAAGAGGCCGACCATCATCCTCGGCTCGTGGGCGGCGGCGCCGTGGCCGTCTTCGCGATAGGACGCGTAGAAGCGCTCGAGGTCGAGCTCGTCCACCGCCTCGATCACAAACCAGGCGAGGTGGTCCTCGGGGAGCCAGTCGCGAAGATCAGGCGGCAGCAGCAGCGGTTGGTCACGGTCGCAGCTTCTGAAGTTCTGTGGCATGGGCCATTTTCTGGGCCCAAACGGACGGAAATGCAGGGGGTTTGTGCGACAGCCTCGCGTGAA
>VGBV01000092.1 GCA_016870325.1 Actinomycetota bacterium | reverse complement strand
CGCTCGCGGCGGCGGCGCTCGCCGGTGTCGAAGGGGTCCTCGCCCGTGTCGTAGGCCCGCTCGCCCGTCGTCGGGGGCGGGGTCTCGCCCGTGTCGTAGGCCCGCTCGCCGGTGGTCGGATCGGGGCTCTCGCCCATCTCGTAGGCCCGCTCGCCGGACTCGTAGGCCCGCTCGCCGGTGCCTGGCTCCCGGCCGGCGGCGGCGTGCTCGCCGGCGCCGCGCTCCCTGCTCGCCCCGAAGTCGAAGTCCAGGTCGTCGTCGGAGCCGAACGGGGGACGGCCCTCCATCAGCTCTCCTTCCCCTCGCCGTCCTCCTTCCCGGCGCCGCGCTTGCCGCGCGACCGCAGGCCCAGCTCGCGAAGCTGGAGCTCGTCCACGGGCGCAGGGGCGCCCGTCATCGGGTCGAGCCCCGAGGCCGCCTTGGGGAAGGCGATCACGTCGCGGATCGAGTCGGCCCCGTGAAGCAGCGCCACCATGCGGTCGAGCCCGTAGGCGATGCCGCCGTGGGGCGGTGCTCCATAGGTGAGGGCGTCCAGAAGAAAGCCGAATCTCTGCTCGGCCTGGCCCTCGTCGATGCCGATCGCGGCGAACACCTTTCGCTGCTCTTCCGGGTCGGAGATGCGGATCGATCCGCCCCCGATCTCCCAGCCATTCCAGACGACATCGTATGCCTTGGCGCGGGCGCTGCCGGGATCGTCGGGGTCGAAAACCCCTGCAGGCGATGTGAAGGGGTGGTTGTGAGGGTTCCAGCGCTGCTCGTCGTGCGCCCAGCCGAGCAGCGGCCAGTCCACGATCCAGGCCAGCTCGTTGGCGCCGTCGGAGATCAGGCCGAGGCGCTCACCCAGGCGCCGGCGCAGCTCTCCCAGCACCTCGGCCGAGAGCAGTGGCTCGTCGGCGACGACCAGCAGCACATCCCCATCGCTCGCGCCCAGGGCCTCGTCGGCGGCGCCGACCTCGGACTCGGAGAGGAACTTCGCGACCGGCGAGCGCCAGCCGCCGTCCTCGACGACGGCCCAGACCAGGCCCTTCGCCCCCAGCTCCTGCGCCTCGTCAACGAGGCCGTCCAGCTCCGAGCGCGACAGCTCGCGCTTGCCCGCGTTCAGCGCGCGCACCACCCCGCCGCCCTCGATCGCCCCGCGGAAGGCCTTGAACTCGCTTTCGCGGAAGACCTCGGTGATCTCGACCAGCTCCAGGCCGAAGCGCAGGTCCGGCTTGTCGGATCCGTAGCGCGAGATCGCCTCGTCGTAGAGAATGCGCCGCATCGGCAGCTCCACCTCCACCCCGCCCGCGGCCAGGACCGCCGCCAGCATGCGCTCGTTCAGGCCGATCACGTCCTCCACATCGACGAACGACATCTCGATGTCGAGCTGGGTGAAGTCGAGCTGGCGGTCGGCGCGCAGGTCCTCGTCGCGGAAACAGCGCGCGATCTGGAAGTAGCGCTCGAAGCCCCCGACCATCAGGAGCTGCTTGAACAGCTGCGGGGACTGCGGCAGCGCGTAGAAGGAGCCACGCTGCTGGCGGCTCGGGACCAGGAAGTCGCGCGCGCCCTCCGGCGTGGAGCGCGTCAGCACCGGGGTCTCGATCTCGAGAAAGCCCTCGCCGCAGAGGAACTCGCGCATCGACCGCGTCACCCGGTGGCGCAGCTCGATCGCCTCGCGCATGCGGTCGCGGCGCAGGTCCAGGTAGCGGTAGCGAAGCCGGGTGTCCTCGCTGACCTCGCCCGAGAACGACTCGATCTCGAACGGGGGGGTCTCGGCGTCGGCCAGCAGCTTCGCCTCGGAGACCCGGACCTCGACCTCCCCGGTCGGCATCTTCGGGTTGACCGTCTCGGGCTCGCGCTTGACAACCGGGCCGGACGCGCTCAGCACGTCCTCGGCGCGCAGCTTGTGGGCCAGCTCGATCACCTCCGCCGCGGCGTCTTCGGGGTCGAAGACGAGCTGCACCAGGCCGGTGCGGTCGCGCAGGTCGATGAAGATCAGCCCGCCGTGGTCGCGGCGGCGGTGGACCCAGCCCGAGACCCGCGCCTCGGAGCCGACGCGGTCAGGCAGCACCTGGCCGCACCAGGCGTCGCGGTACTCATTCGCCCTCAGTGCAGGGAATTCGTCGGCCACCGAGGGAGGAAGTCTTTCAGGATGCGGTCAGCTCCTCCGCCAGGGTCTCGACCGGTACCGTTCGCTGCTCGCCGCTGCGCATGTCTCGGAGCTGCGCCTCGCCATCGCCGAGGATCACGGTGCGCTCTGCCCCGGAGCGGTCCGCCTGCTTCATCTGGCCCTTGGCCGAGCGGGAGGCGAGGTCGAGGTCGGCCGCGATCCCGGCCCTGCGCAGCTCGATCGCGAGCGCCAGCGCGGCCTCGCGCGAGTCCTCAGCGGCGACGATGAAGACGCTCACGGCCGCCCCGGGGGCGAGCTCGCCCAGCGCCAGCGCGATCCGCTCCACGCCCAGCGCCCAGCCGGCCGCCGGTGTCGCCGGGCCGCCGAGCTGGGAGATCAATCCGTCGTAGCGCCCGCCGCCGCCCACCTGGGACTGGGCGCCGAGCCCCTCGCAGTGCAGCTCGAAGACGGTGCGCGCGTAATAGTCGAGGCCCCGCACCATCGTCGGGTCGACCTCGTAGGGGACGCCGGCCTTGTCCAGCAGCGCCCTGACGGCGGCGAAGTTCTCGGCGTCGGGGCCCTCGAGGCGGTCGAGCAGGCGCGGCGCGCCCGCCATCACGGCCTGGGTTCCCTCGTCGGCGGAGTCGAAGGCGCGCAGCGGGTTCAGCTCGATCCGCTCGCGCACCTCCTTCGCCAGCTGCTGCTCGTGGCCGTGGAGGTAGGACCGCAGCTCCTCCAGGTAGGCGGCGCGGGCCTCGACCGAGCCGAGGCTCCCCAGCCGCAGCTCCACGCCCTCGACCCCGAGCTCGGAGACCAGCTCCCAGGCGAGCACGATCAGCTCGGCGTCCACCAGCGGCGAGTCCGATCCGATCGCCTCGGCGCCGACCTGCGTGAACTGGCGGAAGCGGCCCGCCTGCGGGCGCTCGTGGCGGAAGAAGGGCCCCGTGTACCAGAGCTTCACCGGCTGGGGCAGCTTGTGCATGCCGTGCTCGATGTAGGCGCGGCAGACCGAGGCGGTCCCCTCGGGCCGCAGCGTCAGGCTGCGCCCGCCCTGGTCGGTGAAGGTGAACATCTGCTTCTGCACGACCTCGGTCGCCTCGCCGACGCCGCGCGTGAACAGCTCGGTCTCCTCGAAGGCGGGCGTTTCGATGCGGCCGTAGCCGGCCCGCTCCAGAACCGCCCGGGCGGTGTCCTCGATCCGCCGGCGCGCGGGCTGGGCGCCGGGCAGCGCGTCGAAGGTCCCGCGCGGGGCCTTGATCTTCTCGCTCACCAGCCGAGCCTATCCCGCGGCCGGGCGGCGCGGCTCAGGGCTTGTTTCCGGCGAGGGCCCGCAGGAACGGGTTGGTCTCGAGCTCCGCCCCCAGCGTGGTCTGGCCCATGTGCCCGGGGTAGACCCGGGTCTCGGCCGGATGCGTGTCGATCAGCTTGCCGATGCTCTCCATCAGCGTGCGGCCCGTGGGATCGCCCCCCGGGAGGTCCACCCTTCCGATGGAGCCCTGGAACAGGACGTCACCGGAGAACACCGCCGCCTCCGCGGGAATCGAGAAGGTGACGTGGCCGGGGCTGTGACCCGGGGTGTGGATCACGTCGATCTCGAAGCCGGCCAGCTCCAGCCTCTCGCCCCCGTTCAGCAGGTGGTCGGCCTCGTAGTCCTCGAAGGGGCCGAAGCCCGGCCAGGGGACGTAGGAGTTGATGTCGGCGATCACCTCGGCCTCGATCTCCGGGCACCAGACCGGGGCGCCGGTCGCCTTCGCGACGGGGGCCAGCGCGCCGACGTGGTCGAAGTGCGTGTGCGTCAGCAGGATGCCCTCGACCTTGACGCCGAGCTCCTCGACGGCGCCGAGGATCCTCTCGGCCTCGTCGCCCGGGTCCACGATCAGGGCGGCGTCGCCCTCGTCGGCGCGGAACACGTAGGTGTTCTCGGCCACCGGCCCGACGGTGAACATGCGCACGTCCATCGGCGCGGCTACTCGGGCTCGGGGTCGGGGTCGGGATCGGTCCTGGGCTTGGCCTTGCGCTGCGCGGCCTCGATCCGCTGTTGCTCTTCCTTGCGCAACCGCCGCTGGTAGAAGAAGGTGTCGGTGAAGTAGGCCATCGGCGTGTAGAAGAGGAGCATCACCGCGGCGATCAATGCCGAGGCGGCGATCGGCCGGCCGAGGATCGTCAGCAGCACCCCGAAGATCACCGCCGCGATCAGCGCCTTGCGAAGCGCTCCGCCCCAGGTCGGCGGTCCCGGCTGGCTGCGGGCGGAGGTCGCGGCCCGCTTGCGGCCGCCGCCGGCGCGGCGCGCCTTTGCCTGCTGGCGCGCCTCGGCGCGGTTGCGCGGCCTCGACTTGGGGCGGGAGTCGATCCGCCCCCCCTGGGTGCCGCGGTGCTTGCGGCGGCGCTTCTTCTTGGTCTGGGCCACGGCAGGAATCTAGCGGCTGGGCGTCGCCGGCAAGGCCCTCAGGCCGGCTCTCCCAGCACACGCTCGATCACGTGCTGGGAGGGGTCGAGGTCCCGGATCGGCGGGTCATCGGGGTAGCCCTCGAGCGCCGCCTGCGGGGCCAGCCCCACCAGCTCGGCCTCGACCGGCCGGGCGCCGTGCTCGGCGGCGAGGCGGCGGACCTCCTCGACCACCTGCGCCAGCGGCACCCTGTCGGCGTCGTGGACGTTGATCGAGACCTGGGAGCGGTCGCCCTCCCAGGGCAGCCCCAGCGCCCTCACCCCCGGCGGGCCGCCGCCCGCCTCGCGCAGCCCCGAAGCGACCTCGCGCGCGATCTCGGGGTTCGGGGTGTCGAGCTCGAGGTTGAAGGCGACGAGCGGCTTGCGAGCGGTGACCAGCGTCGCGCCGGCGCTCGGATGCGGCTCGGCCGGCCCCAGGTCGGGCTCCAGCTCGCCCGACTTCATCCGCCGCGCCAGCTCGGCCGGCCCGCCGCGCCGGAAGAAGGCGCGTTCGCGCCGCTCCTCGTCGGCGGCGAGCTCGCCGTAGAGGAAGACGGGGATCCCGAGCTCGGCGATCCCCTCCCCCACCCGCCGCGCGGCGGCGGCCGCCGCCTCGCGGTCGCCGGGATGCACCCAGACGACCGGGCAGACGTCGAGCGCCCCGACGTGAGGATGCAGCCCCTGGTGCCCGCGCAGGTCGATCAGCTCGATCGCATGGCGGGCGCCGTCGACCGAGGCTCCCAGCAGCTCCTCGCCGCCGCCCGCCAGCGTGAACACGCAGCGGTGGTGCTGGGCGTCGAAGTGGGTGTTGAGCAGCCGCGCCCGCGCCGACACCGTCGCCTCCAGCGCGCGCACGACCCGCTCGCTGCGCCCCTCCGAGTAGTTGGGGACGCTCAGCATCGTCGGGCCCGCCATCAGACCAGCAGCTTCCCCTCGCGCACGACCGCCTCGCCGTCCAGCTCCACCGTCGGCACCATCACCACCGCGTCCAGGTGCACCGGCACCTGCACCGTGCCCCCGATCGCGGCCGAGGCCCCGAAGGCGACGTGCGCGGTACCCAGGATCTTCTCGTCCTCGAGGATGTTGCCGGTCAGGATCGCCTTCTCGTTGGTGCCGATGCCGAGCTCGGCGACGTTCGTGCCGGCCTCGCCGTGGGCGGTCAGCAGGTCCATGAAGGCCATCCCCTGGCCGCCGCGCGCCGAGGTCATGTGGCCGTCCTCGACCACCAGCTCGACCGGCTCGCTGACCTTGCCGACTCCCGCCATCGAGCCGTCGATCACGAGCGTGCCCCAGCCGCCGGCCGGGGCGATGAAGCCCTCGCCGCAGGGCAGGTTGCCGAAGGCGCCCGGGGCGGTCAGCTCGCCCGCGTCGGGGATCGCCGTGCGCCCGCGCAGGTCGAGGTGCAGGTCGCTGCCGTTGGGGCAGCTGATCACCGCCTCCTCGGCGGCGTCGAGCCGGGCGGCGACCTCGCCCCCGCGGCGGCGCAGCTCGGCCATGTCGGCGCTCATCACCCGCGCCAGCATCTCCTCGGTCACGCCGGGCAGCGTCGCGATCCGCGCCCCCGCCTCGCTCGCGCGCTTGCGGGAAGCGGTGTGCGAGAGCGACTGCACCGTCGGCCCCAGCACGACGTCCGCCGCCGCCATCGCCTCGGCCACCGGCGGCGGCGGCTCAGCCGCATGCGAAGCCCGCTCTGAGATCACCGTCAGCACCGCGTCGGCGCCGGCCTCCGCGGCCTCCTCGCGGATCCGCTCGCCCAGCCCCTGCGTGGCCGGATTGCAGACGACCAGCACGTCCTCTCCCTCCCGGACGCCGAGGCAATCCCGCACCACCGCCCGCACAGCATCGTCGATCTCGGCCACGCGCGAACCCTAGTGCCCGCCTGCCGAAAGGCGCTCCCTGCTGGCTACGATTCGACACCCCCCGCCGGGGTAGCTCAGTCGGTTAGAGCAGCGGAATCATAATCCGCGTGTCGGGGGTTCGAGTCCCTCCCCCGGCATCCCCCATCCCCCTGCAAATCATCACTTTCGGGATCAGGCGTGTCATCCGACTGACCCGACCGTGCGTCGAGTGTGCGTCGAGCAGGATCGGGTGGCGGCGTGTCGAGCAGCTTCGTGAGCCGATCCGCGGCATCGTGCTGGGGGACGTGATGGGCGTAGATCATCGTCGTCTGGATATCCGCGTGGCCCATGAACGCCTTCACGTCCGTGAGCGAGAACGCCTGAACGGCGAGCGTTCCGAAGGTGTGGCGCAGGTCGTGGAAACGCATGCGGGGCAACCCGGCGCGACGGAGCGCGGCGTAAAACCGTCGCCGCAGCGCGCTCTCATCAACGAACCCGCCAGTCGGCGAGATGAAGGCCAGGTCGTCGTTGCTAGTCCAATGCTCCCTGCGGCTCAGGCTTTCCAGGGCGCGAGCCGGTTGGTCGGAGAGCGGTACCGCTCGGACCTTCCCCGACTTCGGGGCGCCCTCTGTGCCCCAGGTGTAGGAGCGGCGCACCCGGATCACCCGGCGCACCCTGCCGATATCCCCCCGACGAAACGCGCGCAGCTCCCCCAGCCTCAATCCAGTAAACGCCGCCACGCGAGACATTGCGGCGTCCTGTTCGCTGGCGGCGTTCGAGACGAGCAGCTCGACCTGGCGGGCATCCAGGACGGTGATGTCGTCATCGCGCCGGTAGGGCTGGCGCTCGGCGCCCTCGACGGGATTGGAAGCAAGTCCGTACGTCCGCCTTGCCCGCTTGAAGATCGCGTGCAGTTGCGCCAAGCGCTTGTTGATAGTGCGGGGGCTAAGCCTGCCCTCGGCGACCAGCCGCTCCCGATAGGCGTCGATGTCCTCGGTCGTGATCTCCTCGAGCGGCGTGTCGGCTCCGAACTCCGGAAGCTGGTTGCGGTCGAGCTCGCGCCGATAGCCGAGCACCGTCGACGCCCGGCGCTTACGGTCGTCCCGTATGTAGGCGAGCCAGCTCTCCGCCGCCACGCCGAAGGTGACCCCCGAGCCGGCGACGGAGACGTCAGGATCGGCGCCGACCAGGATGTCCCGTAGACGGGCCTCGGCTTGTGGGCGAGTGATGTAACCGGCTGGAGGTCGGCTGCGGCTGAGCCATGCATCGCCTAGTCGTCGCTGCATCCGGCGCCCGTCAGGGAGACGTATCGCCGCGTAAAAGACGTCACCGCGGGCACGTTTAAGGAGGCGAACGTGCCCGCTGGCCTGAGGCGGCGAATTCCGTCCCACAATCCCGTGCATTCTCCCTCAACCAGCAGCGGAAGGTTGGTCGCGTGCCTTCCTAGCGGAAGCGCGAGCCTCCCTTTCCTCGATCCACTCGTCGATCGCCTCCGAGCGGTAACGGCGGTAGCGGCCCAGGGTCACGGTCGGGATCAGACCGCGACGCGACTGCTCATACACCCACGAGGTGGGCACCCCCAGCAGCCTCGCCACCTGATCCGCGGTGAGCAGGGCGCCGGTCATGCTGCCGGTCGTGCCTGTGTGAAGCCGCGATGCCATGTGCTCTCTAAGACGAATGCCGCCTCAGTCCGTCCCACCGATCACCGGGCATCTCGTCCTTTCCCGTAGGCGGTAGCACCGGCGACTGTTGCCTTCATCTGCCGGGGTTGGTGAGTACTGCTTTGCTCTGCGGGCAGCAGTGAAACCTGCCGCGACTCCTCCTCGCGCAAGGGAGTCGCGTCTTCGGAAGACCCTGGACTGCTCCTCCTCGTCGCGAACGGCGGCGAAGGTTGCTCGAACTCAGCGCGCCCTTGCCGGGATCCGCGTTGAGTAGCGTGGGTCCGGTGTTCTGTCCCCATTGCGGCAAGGGCAACGAGCAGGGCGCGACGTACTGCAACGCCTGCGGGCGCCGGCTCCCCGACCTCGGCTCCGAGGCGCCGCCGCCGAGCGAGCGCCCACCGCTGCGCCGGAGGGTCGCGAGGCTGATCGGCACGGGCAGGCGCGAGCGGCTGGCCAGCGCTGCGACCGTCGTCGCGATCGCGATCGCGATCGCCGCCCTGGTCGCGCTCGGGACCGATGCGCTCTCCGGGGGCGATGACGCCGAAGCTGAGTACGTCGAGCGCGCCGACCGGGTCTGCGCGGAGCGAAAGCAGGCGCTCGCGTTGCTCGCCGAGGAGGCATCGGGTTCGCCCCAGGGGTCGGCTCCGACCGTGTACGGAGCCGCCGCCGCCGAGGTGGTCGCGGGCTGGCGCTCCCGGCTCGCGGCCCCCGGCCCGCCCGCCGAGCTGCGGGCGGCCGCGGGGGAGCTCGACGAGGCGCTGGCGGCGGTCGAGGCC
>VGBV01000091.1 GCA_016870325.1 Actinomycetota bacterium | reverse complement strand
TGGGGCGAGGCCTCGAGCCCCAGGTCCGCGAGCTCCCCGAGGGCGCGCTCGGCGGCGCCCCCCGCTCGCAGCTCGAGCGCGCGCTCGGGCCCCGGCAGCTCGCCCTGACGATCCCACATCGCCCGCTCGGCCACGCGCCTCGCCTGGTAGGCGCACGCCTCCAATAGCTTCGGCCCCGAGCCCGCCCCCCGCAGCTCGGCCAGCTCGCGCAGGTCGGTGCCGCCATCGCGCTCCAGCCAGGCCTCGGCGGCCTCCTCGGCGCCCCGCAGCCGCCCTCGCCGCACGTCCGCCTCGAGCCGGTCGACCCGGCTCGGAGCCTCGAGCCCCGGGGTCCGCAGATAGGCGAGCAGGTCCTCGGCGCCGCCGGGCTCGAAGGCCGCCCGCAGCAGCGACGCCAGGCCGCGGCCGGTGCTCGTCTGCGCCATCGGCAGCCGCGCCTCGACCGCGACCGGGATGCCGAGCTCGCCGAGGACCCGCCCGTAGAGCCTCGCCTGCGCGGCGGGCTGGCGCAGCACGATCGCGATCTCGTCGGGCGCGACGCCGCCCGCGAGCAGGCGCGCGACCGACTCCCCGATCGCCTCGGCCTCCGCCAGCTCCCCGGCGGCCTCGAGCATCGTCAGCGCAGGGCCCGCCTGCAGGGGCTCGGACGGCGGCTGCATGAAGCGCCGCTCGATCTCGAACAGCAGGGGCTCCTCGGTGTTCGCCGGGTCGGCCTCCCGAGGAGGCGCCTCCTCGGCGCCCAGATCGCGGAGCTGCTCGCGCAGGCGGGCGCGGGCGGCGACGGCGTCGCGGTCCTCGTAGGTGAGCGCCACCGTCACCCCGGCGACCGCGGCCAGCTCGGCCACGAGCTCGAGCTGCTCGCCGGTGAGGTCGTCGAACCCGTAGAGGAACACGGGCCTGCCCCGCCAGGCCTCCCCGTTCGCCCGCAGTCCGGCGACGGCGCCGCGGGCGACGGTGTGCGCGTCGCCGCGGCCGAGCTCGTCGCGCACCTGCTCGTAGGAGCTGAAGATCCGCGCCAGCTCGACCTCGTATTCGCCCACCTGCTCGGCGCGCTCGGCGAAGTCGTCGGGGTCCAGCCCGACGGCCTTCAGCTCGTCGATCAGGGCCTCGGCGGCCGGGGCGAACCCGGGGCGCTCCCGCGAGCGCGCCAGCAACACGAGCTCGGCGCGCTGCGCGGCCTCGCGGGCCACCCGAACGCGCTGGCCGGGGGAGAGAAGGGCGGGAACGGCGGCGCCGACGGCGGTGGCCACCTGCTCGAACAGGTGCGCGAAGGTGCCGACGCTGCCGCCGACGACCCCCCCCAGGCCCGCGCAGAGCTCGAGCTCGAAGCGGTCGCAGTCGTCGAGCGTCGGCACCACCAGCACCGGGTCGCGGTTGAGCTTGGCGCGGAAGCCCTCCAGGATCGCGCCGGCCCGGCCCGAGTTGGCCGGCCCGGCGATCAGCTTCAGCGGCATCGCGCGAGTTCCCTCATCCGCGGCCAGCATAGGCGCGGCTCCGGCACCTCCAGAGGGGCCGAACCGCGCCGCAAAGCCCATAACCCGCGGAAACTCCGGTGTCGGATTTGCCGTCGGGGGGCGACCTTATCTTTGCCCGCGCACACCCAAGAGAAGTCCACACAAGAGGACCGGATCTGACATGACACTCTGCTTCGTAGACCCCGCCGACGCCATCCGAGCAATCGCCGACTCGATCGGGCGCGAGGCGCGCCGCCAGCTCCTGGGCGAGGCCGTCCGCGCCTGGGTGGACGAGATCCCCGACCGCGAGCTCGAGGACCACTACGCGAAGGCGATCTCCGAGCTGGACGACCACGACATCTCGATGCTGGCTGCCTGGCACGGCTCGATGGAGGTCGGTCAGCCCCTTCCCAACCGCGACTTCCTGATGGGCGCCTTCGACTCGCTCGGCGAGCACCGCCGCGAGGCGCTGAAGCTCGCCGCCGGCTTCCGCGGCGAGGAGGCCTTCGAGGAGGGCATCAGCGAGGAGCGTGCGCTCGAGACCGTGCTCGAGTGGCTCTCGCACCCCCGGCTGCTGGAGCTCGCTCGCGAGGCGACCGAGCTCTACATCTGGGACCGCGCGGGCTCGGAGAACTAGACTCCGCGGCGCTGCCGATTCCGCACGCCCCGAAGGAGGGATGACGCTTGATGCTGCTCGCCGAGTACACGTTCGGTCAGGGACTCCTGACCGTGCTCACGATCTTCGTCTTCATGGCCTGGATCCTGGTGCTGGTCTCGATCCTCAGCGACCTCTTCCGCGACCACGAGCTCTCCGGCTGGAGCAAGGCCTTCTGGGTGCTGTTCCTGGTCTTCATCCCGTTCCTCGCGGCGCTGGTCTACCTGATCGCCCGCGGCGGCGGCATGCGCGAGCGCGCGCTCGCCCAGCAGCAGGAGGCGCAGAAGGAGATGGACGCCTACGTGAAGAAGGCGGCCAGCGGCGGATCGAGCGCCGACGAGATCGCCAAGCTCGCGAAGCTGCGCGACGAGGGCACGATCACGGCCGAGGAATTCGAGTCCCAGAAGGCGAAGCTGCTCGCCTAGCGCGGTTCCGCGGAACCGTCGCCGAGGTCCACGAGCCCGCGGATCTCGGAGATCGCCTGGTCGTTGTGGCGGTAGTGGACGGCTGAGAGGCCGAGTTCGCGGGCGGCGTCGCAGTTGACCTCGATGTCGTCCACGAACAGGCAGCGCTCGGCGGCGGTGCCGCCCAGGCGCTCCAGGGTCAGCTCGTAGATCTCTGGGTCGGGCTTGCGCATGCCGACGAAGGCGGAGTCGACGACCAGCTCGAAGATCTCGTCTACCGGCAGCATCCCCCGCCACAGCGGCTCCCACTCGCGCACGTTGTTGGTCAGCATCGCCATCCGCAGTCCCGATGCCTTGAGCTCGCGCATCAGCTCGATCATCGGCTCGTTCGGCTGCAGCGCCTCGAAGTAGATCTCGCGGAAGCGGTGCATCTCTGGGCGGTGTCCGAGTGCGGGTTCCAGCGCGTCGCCGATCTTGTCGAGGAAGTCGGGCTCGCTGATCCGGCCCTTCTCCAGCTCATAGAGCGGGTGCTCGCCCTCGCGGTCGGCGATCGCGCGCATCGCCCGACCCAGCTCCTCCATCGGGATGCCGGTGTCGTCCTGCACGGCCGCGAACGAGCTCACGAGCGGCGTCGTCAGCACGCCCCCGAAGTCCGAGATCACCGTCGTGATCTCCGCGCCGCCGCCGTCGCTCCGGGCCGAATCGCTCAAACCGCTCAACCCCGCCAGATCAGGTAGCTGCCGATGCCCTTGACGCCCTCGGCCGAGGTGCTGAGGATCGCCGCCTCGACCCCTCCGGCGACCCCCGCTCCGATTGTGGTGCCGGCGGCGCGGATCGGGGGTGCGTCGGAGTCGGCGCTCCACAGCTCCAGGCCGGCCCGGGTCTGGTGGCCGTCCTCGTCGTACTGGGTCGAGAGGTAGGCGTGCGGGTAGGAGCCGGGACCGCCCGCGCGGCCGAGCAGCCAAGCGGCGCCGTCCTCTTCGGCGTGCGAGCCGGCGCCGGCGTCGGCGCGCGCCAGCACGATCAGGAGCGAGCCGTCGGCGCCCGGGAGCGCCAGGTGGCGCAGGATCTCGGCGCCGGCCAGAGGGTCCTCGCTCCAACGGGTCAGGTGTCCGCGGCAGCGCAGGGCGCGCCCGTCGAGCTGCACGGTGGCTGAGCATGGCGCCGACTCGGCGCAGTCGGCGACGCGCCCAAGCTCGAGGCTCGCGAGGGGAGGGTCCGGGGTCAGCTCCACACGGACTTGCCCCGCCTCGGTGGCGAGCTCGAGCGCGACGGCGTCGCCCTCGCTCGAGAGCTGCGCTCTCGCCGTGCTCGCCCGCTCGTCACGCAACAGCACCCCGCCCTCGGCGTCTCCGAGCTTCCAGCCCAGGCCGGCCAGCCCGGAGGCCTCGTCCCAGAACCCGCAGACCAGGCCCGTTGAGCTCATCCGGCGAAGGGCTTGCGCTCGCCGGGGGGAAGCGCCTGCCCGTCGTCCCGCACCTCGTGCGCGGTCCCCTCGATGTCGCCCGGGCGCGGCCCGGCGGCGGGAGGCGGCGCCTCCCAGCTGAAGTCCTCGGCCTGGGGCCGGGCCTTGGCCCGGCCGTTGGCGCCGGCTCCGGGCTCCTCGCCGGGGCCGCGGCCCTTGCGCTTCTGCACCCGCCCGTAGCCCCAGTAGGCGGCCTTCGGGCCCCAATGCAGCCGGCTGATCCCGATCCACTTGAGGAAGCTGCGCACGATCGCCCGCGTCGGCGGGATCAGCAGCGCCAGTCCGAGGATGTCGGTGATGAAGCCCGGCGTGAGCAGCAGGGCCCCGCCGAAGATGATGAGGACGCCGTCGAGCACCTCCTTGGCCGGAATCCGGCTCTCTGCCATCGCCCGGTTGAACGAGACCCAGGCCGATCTGCCCTGGTGGCGCAGCAGGAAGGCGCCGAGCAGGCTGTCGATCAGCAGCAGCGCGACCGTGGGCCCGATCCCGATCGCGCCCCCCACCTTGATGATCACGGCGAGCTCGACGATCGGGACGACGATGAACGCGATGACGAGGAAGATCATGTGAGAAAGGCTACCCAGGCCCGCCCGGTGCGGGATTCAGCCGCGGCGGCCTCGTATCCTTGACGGCATGGATCGCAAGCAGGCGGAGCGCGAGCAGAACAGGCTCAGCGCCGAACACCCCGATGCCACCTGGATCATCGCCGAAGCCGATGGCGACTGGCAGGTGCTGAGGGTCGGAATCACGCCGGCGCAAGTGCCGACCGGGACCGAGATTGCGGCCAAGCCCAGGCCCGAGACGCCCGACTCGCCGCCGCCGCCGAGCAAACAGCAGGTCAACCCGTACTGGGGAGTGTGAGCGTGCCGAGCGAAGAGCAGGTCTACGAGGCCCTCGAAGAGGTGATCGACCCCGAGCTGGGGCTCGACTTCGTCTCGCTGGGGCTGGTCTATGACGTCGAGGTCCAGGATGAGGGCGGCGAGGTCTTCGTCACCTTCACGCTGACCACGCCGGCCTGCCCGATCGGCCCCCAGGTCTCCGAGCAGATGCGCGAGTTCGTCGGCGAGCTGGACGGAGTCCAGAAGGTCCATCCCAAGATGGTCTTCGAACCCCCCTGGTCCCCGGAGATGATGTCCGAGGACGCGAAGTTTGCGCTCGGGTACTGAACCGCGTACCCATGCGGTTTCCGGGTTTCGCTCAGAGTGGGCAGACCCCGGCGTTCTGAGAATCTTCTAAGGCGGACGGCCGCGGCGCGAGCTGGCTCTCGGCTCCACGCGGAAGGCCGCGAAGCAGCTCGGCATCGTCCTTGCCGCATCGAGTAGTCGAGGGGGTGGCTCGCCCGATCGGCTCCTGAAGGTTGGGCCCAGCGGGTAGAGGCGGCCGGGAACGGCGTCGACGTATGCCAACACGACCGCCATCAAGCGCCAGACTAGAAGCTCAAGTCGTTTGCACCCCGACGGAGGTGGTCGATGCGAGTCCTCGTCGTCTATGCCCACTACAACCCCGGCTCGTTCACGAACGCGCTGCTGGAAGAGGTGACCAAGGGGCTCAGGGACGGGGGCCACGACGTCCGGGTGAACGACCTACAGGCGAGCGGCTTCGACCCCGTCTTCAAGCTCGACGACTCGGTTCAGTTCATCCATCCCACCGTGCCCGAGGACCTGCTGGGCGAGGCGGATCTACGAGAGATCGTGCTGGAGGCGGCCACGGGCCCCATTCGCCGCTGGATGGCGAGCCGTTGGCTTCGGGGCAAGGGCCGAGGTGAACTGATCGAGGAGATCGGCAAGCGCAAGCCGAAGGACGTGATCGAGCAGCAGGCGCTCGTCGCCGACGCGGAGGGGCTCGTCTTCGTCGCGCCGGTTTTCTGGATGGGGTTGCCAGCGGTTATCAAGGGTTGGATCGAGCGAGTCTTCACCTACGGCTTCGCCTACACGCTCACCCCGGAGGGGTGGAGAGGCGACCTCAGCGGCAGGGTGCCGCTGCTCACCCAGGAGAAGGGCCTGATTGTCACCCCCACCTTCTTCACCGAAGAGGAGTACGACCGGGGCTGGCGCGAGGCGATGGACACCGTCCTCTGCGACTGGAGCCTGAAGATGGCCGGCGTCAAGGAGGCTCACCACGTCTACTTCTACACCGCCCTCTCGGTCAGCGACGAGAAGCGCCAGGAGTATTTGCGGGAGGCCTACCGACTCGGTCGGGACTTCTAAGCGGTTCCGCTTTGCGCGATAAGCGGTAGCGCGACTGGCTACCGGACGATCAGAGCGGATCCCGCGGGGCCCCGCCCCGCGCGACCACCACTCGAGGTCCCTCGAGCCGGGTGGCCGCCGGGGTACGGGGCGATGCGTCTCGTCCTTCCTCGCCCTCTCGTCAGCTAAGCCATCACCGCCGACGGACTCCAGACTTCGGTCGCAGCGGCGTCTCGGGCGAAATCGCTGAAGTCCCGCGGCTCGCGCCCGATGGCGCGCCGCACGCCATCGGTGACGTGGGCGTTGCGCCCATCGAGGACCTCGGTGAAGAGGTACCTCAGCATCCGCGTAACCTCGGCCGTAACGCCCGCCTCCGCGAGGATGAGCTCGAACTCCTCCACGGAGACCGGGACGTACCGGAGCTCGCGATTGGCTGCCCGAGCGATCTCGTCGACCGCCTCCTCGAACGTCAGCAGGCGTGGGCCGGTGAGCTCGTAGGACTCGCCCACGTGACGGTCGTCGGTCAGCGCCGCGACCGCGACGTCGGCGATGTCGTCGACGTCGACGAACGGCTCGGGCGTATCGCCGGCCGGGAGCGTCACCTCGCCCGCGAGCACGAGATCGAGGAAGTCGCCCTCGCTGAAGTTCTGAGCGAACCAGGTCACCATAGAACGCCGCCCGCGCCCACGCAAGGAGCGGCGATGCGCCTCAGTCGCGGAGCACCGTTCGCGCCGAGGCGGCGATCGCGTGCTCGTTCTTGATCCCACCGGCCCACCTGGAGGTCGAGCTGCGCAGATCGAGTCGGCTGCTGGCCACCGCGACCGTGGCGTTGGGGGTGACGGCCCTGTGGGCGCCGGGTGCCGGGGCGAAGACCTTCTCCAACCCCGGCTCGATCCCGATCCCGTCGCAGGGGGCTGCGCCGACCTCCCTGATCGTCGTCTCGGGGCAGACCGCGCCGGTCAGCGACGTCAACGTGGGGCTGAACGGCTACAGCGCCGGCTCCTCGGGCGACATCTCGGTCGTCCTGGTCGCGCCGGGCGGGCAGGCGCTGCTGCTGATGCAGGCCGCGGGCGGCGACAGCACCCCCGCCACCGACGTGGACCTGCGGCTCGACGACTCGGCCGGCTTCCTGCTCCCCGACGGGCCGCTGAGCAGCGGCACCTACAGGCCGACCAACATCATCGGGTCGCCGCCGAACGTCTCCGGCGTCACGGTTCAGAACCCGGGGCCCGCCGGCGGCGGCACCGCCACCCTCGCCTCGGTCTTCACCGGCGCCGCCCCGAACGGGACCTGGAGCCTGATCGTGCGCGACAACTTCTTCAGTGGCGGGACCGGAGAGGTCGCCGGGGGCTGGTCCCTGGAGCTCTCCCCGGATCCCGCGACCCCCGCGACCAAGAAAAAGAAGAAGAAGTGCAAGAAGGGCTTCAAGCTGAAGAAGATCAAAAAGAAGGGCAAGAAGCCGAAGAAGAAGTGTGTGAAGGTCAAGAAGAAGAAGAAGAAGAAGTAGACGCGCCGGGAGTCCGTGCCTCGCGCCCTACGGCAGCGGGCGCGAGGGCTTCACCTGAAGCTGGCCGCGCAGCTTCAGCACGCGCAGGGCGGCGCGCTCGAAGCGGTCGCGGTCCAGGCGGCCACTGCGCAGGGCGGTGCGCAGCGCCTCGGAGCCGTTGATGCCCTCGATCAGCTTCTGCTGGGAGAACAGCAACAGGTCGTCGCCGGCCTCGGCGGCCAGGACGCCACGGTGGGGGATGCCGCCGAAGGGGGCGAGGGCGCCGGCCTCGAGCGCGTCGGTGATCGTGACGCCGCGGTAGCCGAGCCGCCTGCGCAGGATGCCCTCGATGATCGGCCGCGAGAGGCTCGCGGGCCGGGTCGGGTCGAGCGAGGGATAGACGGCGTTGTTGACCATCACCAGCTTCGTCCGGGCCGCGATCACCCACGGATACGGGACCAGATCGATCCTGTCGATGGTGCGCTGCGACAGACGCAGGGTGACCGGGGCGGCGTCGGTGTCCTGCTTCTCGGTCGCCGCGCCGAGGCCGGGGAAGTGCTTCGAGGTGGCGGCGACGCCGCGGCGCTGGAGCTGGGTGACGAACGCCTTCGCCAGCTTGCCGACCTTGCGGGGGTTGCGCCAGCGCGCGTAGGCGCGCTGGAACTGGCCGAGGAAGCTCGAGCCGGGTCGCTGCACGCCGAGGACCGGAGCCAGGTTGACGTTGATCCCGGCCGCGGCCAGCGTCCTCGCGGCGCCGGCGCCGGCCTTGCCCGCGGCGCCCGCGGCGTTGCGGCGCGCCGAGATCTGCCACTCCGAGAGCTCGGGCTCGCCCGGCAGGCGCCGCACCAGCCCACCCTCCTGGTCGGTCATCAGCAGCAGCGGGCGCCGCAGCGCCTTCGGCTTGGCCGCCAACCGCGCCCTCTGCATCCGCATCGCCACCTGGCGGGTCAGCGCCGGATCCTCGTTCGTGTTGGCCCCGAAGAAGATGACCCCGGCGACGTAGCCCTTGCGGATCAGGTCGAAGAGCTGCTGCGGCGGCTCGGCGCCCTCGTAGCTGACGATCACCCGCTGGCCGACCAGCTTCGCGATCGGGAGGCGCTCCACCACCGCCCGGGTGGACTTGGCCGCCGCCCCCGCGACCGGCTCCGCGGCGGGGGCGCTTGCGCGGGCC
>VGBV01000090.1 GCA_016870325.1 Actinomycetota bacterium | reverse complement strand
CGGCGGCGGCGGCGACGATGATCGTGTTCTGCATCGCGCCGGCCTCCTCCAGGGTCTCCATCACCTGCACGACCGTGGACATGCGCTGCCCGATGGCGACGTAGATGCAGACGATGTCGGAGTCCTTGTTGTTGATGATCGTGTCGATCGCGATCGCCGTCTTGCCGGTCTGGCGGTCGCCGATGATCAGCTCGCGCTGCCCGCGGCCGATCGGGATCATCGAGTCCACGGCCTTGAGCCCGGTCTGCATCGGTTCCTCGACCGGCTGGCGGTGGACGACGCCCGGCGCCTTGAACTCGGCGGGACGGGTCTCGGTGGTGTTGAGGTCTCCCTTGTCGTCCAGGGGCTGGCCCAGGGGGTTGACCAGGCGGCCCAGCAGCTGCTCGCCGACGGGGATCTCGAGCAGCTTGCCGGTGCGCTTGACCGTGTCGCCCTCGACTACCTTGTCCCAGTCGCCGAAGAGCACGGCGCCGACGTTGTCGGACTCGAGGTTCAGCGCCAGGCCGACCACGTCGTGGGGCAGCTCGAGCATCTCGAGCGCCATGCAGTTGTCGATCCCGTGCACGCGGGCGATGCCGTCGCCGATCTCGAGCACGGTGCCGACCTCGGAGAGGTCCGCGGAGCCCGCGTCCATGCCCTCGATCCGCTGGCGCAGGATGTTGCCTATCTCGTCCGGCTTGATTTCCATCTAAGTCATTCCTCCAATGAAATTTGGCTTCGCCGTAACAGTGTTCGCGTTTCGCTTCGCTACACGCTCACGACGCTCTTTCGAAGTTTCTCCAGCCGGTTGCGGACGCTTGCGTCCAGAACCTTGTTCCCGACCCGCAGCACCAGGCCGCCGAGGACGTCCGGGTCCACGTTGCTCTGCAGGTCCACCGTCTGCCCGGTCTGGCTCTCGATCTCCGAGCCGATCCGCTGCACGAGCTCCGGGTCGAGCTCGACGGCGCTCGTCACCGTCACCTCCAGCCGCCTGTTCTCCTTGGCCCAGAGCTGGTCGAACTTGGCCCGGATGCGGAAGATCGCCGGCACCCGGTGCTTCTCGCAGAGCAGCTCGAGGAAGTTGAGCAGCTCCGGATCGGCCCCGTCCACGGCCTTTCGCAGCCCCTCCTTCTTCTCGGCGGAGGAGAAGTATGGGCTGAAGAAGAACAGCTGCAGCTCGCGATCGCCGTCGACGGCGTCGGTGAACTGGTCGAGCTGCTCCTTGATCACGTCGAGCTTGCCCGCCTTCCTGGCGGACTCGAACAGGGCCTCGGCGTATACGCGCGCGATCTCGTCCACTAGAGAACCACGTCCTCGGTGGACGGCTTCGCCATCCACCCGCACGTCCTCCGCTTCGCGTCCGGGCGTGCGGGGTTACGACGCAATTCCGGCGGCAACCTTGTCATCGCTCCTCAGGGCTCAGCGAGGCGAAGTCGACCTCGGCGAGGGCGTCGTCCACGAGCTTCTTGTGGTCGGCGTCGTCGAGCGACTTGCGCGCCACCTTCTCGGTGGTCAGCACCGTCAGGTCGGCGACCTCCTTGCGGATCCGCTCCAGCGAGCGCCGGGTCTCGGCCTCGATGTCGCGCCGCGCGGCCGCGAGCAGCTCCTCGCGCTTCTCGCGCCCCTCCTCGGCCGCCTGGGTCTTCGCGGTGTCGGCGGCCTTGCGGGCCCGGCTGACGATGTCATCGGCCTGCTTGCGCGCCTCGGAGAGCCGCGCGCGGTACTCCGCGGTCAGCTCCTCGGATTCCCTCTTGGCCCGCTCGGCTGACTCGATCGAATCGGCGATCAGCTTCGCGCGCTTGTCCAGCGCCTCCTGGATGCGGGGGAAGGCGACCTTGCTCAGCACCCACATCGTGAACCCGAAGACGAGCAGGGTCCAGATCATCAGGCCGAGGCCCGGGCTGACCAGGAAGCTGCCGCCCTCCTCCTCCCCGCCCTCGGTTGCCGCGAGGACGAGCGTCTGGCTTATGTCGGAAACGAACTCCATCGCCGGCCTAGAGGAAGAAGGCGATCAGACCGAAGATGAAGGTGTAGAAGGCCACGGCCTCGGTCAGGGCGAAGCCGAGCCAGCGAATGCTCTGCAGCTCGTCCTTCATCTCAGGCTGGCGGGCGACGGACTCGATCTCCTTACCGAAGATGAAACCGACGCCGATGCCGGCGCCGATCGAGCCCAACCCGGCGCCGATGCCGAGGGCGATCGCCTTGCCGGCGTCGGTGACGCCGGTGTCAGTGACCGTTTCGGTCGACTGAGCGATCAGGGGCAGAACGTCCATTTACAGCTCCTTTCCAGAGAAACTCAGTGGCTTTCGGCGACGGCGTCGCCGATGTAGATCGCGGAGAGGGTGGCGAAGATGAAGGCCTGGAGCGTTGCGACCAGGCCCACCTCGAAGACGTAGAATACGAAGGCCATCGGGAAGGTGAGCACTCCCAGCGCGGCCAGGCCCAGCAGCACGGCGAGGCCGCCGCCCATGAACAGCAGCAGCAGGTGGCCGGCGAGGATGTTGGCGAACAGCCGCACCGAGAGCGAGATCACCCGCACGAGTTGCGAGATGCACTCGATCACGAAGACGAAGGCCTTGAAGGCGAAGTTCATGTCCTCGATCCCGCTCGGCAGCCAGCCCTTCAGGTAGGGGAAGAGGCCCTTGGCGCGGACGCCCTCGAAGTGGTAGCTGAACCAGACGACCAGGGTCAGCACCAGCGGGATCGAGATGTTGGCCGTGGCCGCGTAGAGCGCGAAGGCCGGGACCTCGACCCCGAGGATGTCCACGGGGTGGGCGGTGTTGGTCGGCAGCGGCAGGTAGCCGATCATGTTCGAGAACCAGATCCAGAAGAACAGCGTCGCCAGGAACGGGAACCACTTCAGCGACATCTTGCGGTCGAGGTTGTTGCCGGTGATGTTGTTCCTGGTCAGGTCATAGGCGAGCTCGACCGCGGTCTGGGTGCGGTTGGGCTTGGAGTGCATGCGGCGCGAGATCCAGACCATCGTGCCGACGGTCAGCGCCGAGGCGAGCAACAGGTACAGCACCGCCTTGTTGATCGACATGTCGAGAGGGCCGATCTGGATCGGGATCCAGGGCTCGAGCTTGAACTCGTTCTGCGGCTGGAAGGAATCCTTCTTGCCGTCGCTGCCGAAGATCAGCCCGACCGCGAAGACGACGGCCATGAAGAATGCGAAGCCCAGCAGCACCTTCCACTTCGTGGACATCTAGAGGCGCTCCCCGGGCGGGGTCATCGCGCGGGCCAGCAGGCGGCCTGCGAGGTGCACGGTGAACAGGATCGCGGCCAACACCGCGGCGGCGAGGCCGGTCTCGCGCTCGTCCAGCAGGCCGACGATCAGCACCGCCAGCGCCACCGTCCAGACGCGGCCGAGGGCGGTCGCCGCCGTCCAGCCCATCGCGTCGCGGCGGTTGCCGGCGGCGAGCTCGCGGCGCACGTGGCGCTCGGTCCAGGCCTCGACCAGCAGCGACACCGCCCAGATCACGGCGACCACTGCGTAGGCCAGCATCGGCAGCCCGGCGGCCAGGAAGACCGGCAGCGCCGCGACGAGCAGCACGACGTCGAAGTAGCGGACGGCGAAGGCCAGGCGGGATCCGCCCATGCCCCTAGCTCCCCCTAGAGCGAGCGTGGTCAACGGGCATTCCCGGCGGGGACGGTGTTGAGTTCAGATAGGCGCAAGTTGCGTCAGGAAAGTCAAAAAAGCCTCCGCGCAACGACGGCGGAGGGGCGCCCATGCTAGCCGACGGGCGCAGGCGGCGGCCTCAGCATCAGCCGCCGCTCAGTCCTTGGGCTCGACCGGCTCACGCTCCTGCTTCGGCTCGACCGGCTCCATCTCGCCGGTCTCGGGATCGACGGCGGACATCTCCCCGGTCTCGCGGTTGACGGCCGCGTAGGTCCCGGTCTCGAGCTCGCGCTTGACGCCGTCGTCGACCTCAGCCTCAACCGGGGGCGGCGCCTCCGGCGCCCGCGGGCCCAGCCGCTGCCACAAGCGCAGATGGCGCAGCTTCAGGATCTCGAGCACGTAGATCACGTAGATGCTCGCCGCCAGGGCCGCGATCACCAGCAGGCCCATCACCACCGTCCAGACCGGGTCGAAGTTGCCGCGATCGTCGCTGTAGGGGATGAACCTCAGCGCCAGGGCCATTCCCGCCGCAATCAGCGTCCAGCCATACAGATAGGCCAGCGTGCGGCGCTGGGAGAAGCCGATGTTGGCCATCCGGTGGTGAAAGTGCCAGCGGTCGGCGCGGTAGATCGGTTGGCCGTGCTTGAGACGCTTGGCGATCACGAAGCTCGTGTCGAGGATCGGGACCGCGAGCACGATCAACGGCAGCGCAAGCGCCAGGACGGCATTCGTTTTCAGCGAGCCCTGGATCGCGATCGTCGCCAGCAGGTAGCCGAGCAGGTTGGAGCCGGTGTCGCCCATGAAGCTCGACGCCGGCGGGAACCCGTGCCGCAGGAAACCCAGCGACGCGCCCGCCGTGATCCCGGCCAGGACACCTGCCTCGTAGCGCTCCAAAGACAGGGCCACGGCCGCCAGGGAGACGGCGGAGATCAGGCAAACCCCGGCGGCGAGACCGTCCACGCCATCGCTGAAGTTGATGACGTTGACGATCGCGACGATCCCGATCACGGTGAAGATGTCGCCGACGCTGAGCGAGATCCCGAACGGGAGCCCTAGGTCCCCGGGCTCCACACGCCCAACGAAGGGCAGGGTGAAGTCCTGGACGCCTATCCCTGCGCTGACCGGGATCACGGCCGCGATCGTCTGGCCGGCGAGCTTCAGGGCTGGGTTCAGGTCGAGGGTGTCGTCGAGCACCCCGATCATGGCGATCACCAGGGCCCCGGCGAGTATCGCCCGGGTCTGCTCAGTCCAGGGCAGGAAGATGACCCCCGCGGCAAGCACGGCGACCAGCACCGCGATCCCGCCGAGCCTCGGGGTCGGCGCCTCGTGCAGCCCGCGCTCGCTGGGGTAGTCGATCGCGTTCAGTCGCCGGGCGAGCCGCTCGGTCGAGGGCACCAACATCCAGGCGACAGCGCCTGCGAACAGGAAGGCGAGGATCGCCTGGCCGGTGTCCGGAGCGTAGTCGCTGAAGAGCATCCGTGGCCTCAGGCCGCGGCCGGCTCGCGCGCGTAGCGGTCGAACCAGATCGTGAAGCTCAACAGCCCCCAGAGCTGTCGGCTGAGGTCGTCCCGCCCCTGGACGTGTGCGTCGATCAGTCGCTGAACCGCCGCCGCATCGAGGTAGCCCTGTCGCTCGATCGTTTCGGTCGAAAGGACATCGCGCGCGAACGGCTGAAGCTCTCCGCGCAGCCAGGACGCCAGCGGGATCGAGAAGCCCTGCTTCTTGCCGTGCACGATCTCGCGCGGCAGCAGCGGGGCAACTGCTCGCCGCAAGAGCCGCTTCTTCGAGAAGCCGAGCACCCGGTGCCGGGGCGCGAGCGACAGCGCCATCTCGGCGACCACGTTGTCCAGGAAGGGCACGCGCGCCTCCAGGGAGTTCGCCATGCTGGCGCGGTCGGTCTTGACCAGCAGGTCGTCGACCAGGTAGATGCCCAAGTCGACGTCCTGGAGCCTGGCCAGGGGGTCGGCGCCCTCCGTCTCCCCATAGCGCTGCTCGTAGAAGGCGACCGGGTCGAACTCCGCCCGGCGGGCGGGGTTGACGAGCTCGGCACGCGCCTCGGCGGAGAAGATCTCCTTCCAGCCGTGGTGCCGGGCCAGCGGCGGTAGCCCGGCCGCCCGCACGAACCGCTTCGCCTTGTACTCGAAGCTGACCTTGCCGGAGGAGCTCGGCAGCCGCTCCACAAGGGGGCGCGCGAGCGTCGCGGCCGGTCCGGCATAGGGAGCGAGCCGATCGGCGACGTAGGTGTAGTAACCCCCGAACAGCTCGTCGCCGCCCTCCCCCGAGAGGGCCACCTTGACCTGGCTCGCCGCCAGCCTCGAGACGAGGAAGGTCGGGATCGCGCTCGAGTCGGCGAACGGCTCGTCGAAGGCGCCGACCAGCTCGGGCAGCAGCTCGGCTGCGTCCGGCTCCAGCACCAGTTCGTGGTGGTCCGTTCCGTAGCGGCTCGCCACCAGCCTGGCACGCGATAGCTCGTTGAAGCTCTCCTCCCTGAAGCCGATGGAGAACGTCCTCACAGGCTCGCCGCTCTCCATCGCGGCGAGCGCGGCCAGCGCCGAGGAGTCGACGCCGCCGGAGAGCAGCACGCCGACAGGCACGTCCGCGATCAGGTGCGCCCGAACGCTGTCGCGCAGCGTCTCCAGCAGTTCGGCTGCAAGCTCCCTCCCCGATCCCGAGCGCTGTGCGTCGGCGGGCACCGGCGCGGGCCTGGCAAAGCGCTCCAGGCGCGGGCTGCCCCCCTCCCAGATGAGAGCGTGGCCCGGCGGCAGCTTGCGCGCGGCGGTGAACGCCGTGTATGGCCCGGGGATCGAGTTGAAGGCGAGGAACGCCTGCAGCGCCGTCAGGTCGATCTCACGGGAGAAACCGGGCTGCCTCAGCAGCGCCTTCAGCTCGGACGCGAAGGACAGCGTGCCGTTCACCTCGGCGTAGTAGAGGGGCTTGATGCCGAAGGGATCGCGGGCGAGCACGAGGCGGCCGCGTCGCGCGTCCCAGAGGGCGATCGCGAACATGCCGCGCAGCTCACGCAGGCAGTCCAGCCCCCGCTGCTCGTAGAGGTGCGCGAGCACCTCGGTGTCGGAGCGGGTGCTGAACCGATGGCCGGCCTCAAGCAGTTGCCCGCGAAGCTCGCGATAGTTGTAGATCTCGCCGTTCTGGACGACGTGCACGGTCTCGTCCTCGTTGCTGAGCGGCTGGTCTCCGCCCTCGATGTCGATGATCGAGAGCCGCCTCGCAGCAAGCCCGACGGGCCCGTCGAGCAGATAGCCCTCGCTGTCGGGCCCGCGGTGAACGAGGGCGTCGTTCATCGCGGACAGCTGCCCACGGTCCGGGGTGCCGTCGCCGTCCAGCACGACCAGTCCGCAGATTCCGCACACGGCGCGAGTGTAGGCCGCGGCCCCGATCGCAGCCGAGCCTACGGCTCGGCGCGCCGGCCGCTCCCGCTGATCCCGCGCCCGACCCTGCCGAGGACCCGAACGACCGTAGCCAGCAACACTCGGAAGTAGAGCAAAACCGAGCGGTCGGCGATGTACTCGAGGTCGTGGGCGAGCTTGAAGGCCCAATCCTCCTCGCGCGTGATTCGGGTCTGCGCGAAGCCGGTGACCCCCGGGCGCACCACCAGGCGCTGCCAGTACTGGGGGATGCGCTCGCACAGCTCCTCGAAGAACGAGGGCCGGATCGGCCGCGGGCCGACGATGCTCATCTCCCCGCGGACCACGTTCGCGAGCTGCGGCACCTCGTCAAGGTGGAGCGCGCGGATCGCGGCCCCGAAACGGACCGTCTCGTGCTTGGTGCGCTCGGTCAGCTCGTCACCGTAGTAGGGCCCCAGCCGCTGTTCCGCGTCCACCGAGAGCGTGCGGAACTTGTACATGGTGAAGACACGGCCGAAGCGCCCCACGCGCACTCCCCGGTAGAGGACCGGACGCCCGGCTCCGATCAGGAGCAGCGCGCTGACGAGCATGATAAAGGGCGAGAGCAACAGCAGCGAGCCCCCGGCGATCAGCAGGTCGAGCGCACGCAGCACGCCGTCCGCACGCCGGCGCTCGTAGGCATGCGACATCGCCTGGAAGCGCTCAACCAGAGACTGCTCCCCGGGGCCTGCGGCGCCACCCGGGGCCGGGGCATCGACCTCGTCCTGGGTCTGGGCGGGGATGTCAGTGGACCGCACTGGGCTCTCAATCGAGTGTTCCGAGCACCATCTCCACGAGGATCTGGGGGTCCCGCCGCATCGACTCGCGCTCCCCGCTCCGCTTCGCGACTTCGACGGCGCGAGCGTCGGTCAGGGGTCGGAGCCGACCATCCCGGATGAGAGCCTCGTCGACGCCGCCGAGCCTACCACCGTAGGTCGTGTAGACCTTCGTCCCCAGAGCGACCGCTTCGCGGTTCATCGTGCCACCGGCCGAGATGACCAGGTCGGAGAGGGCGATCAGGCTCTGGGCGTCGACGGCGTGGTCGGGCACCAGCACCGAGGGAAGGTCGAGGCCGTTGACCAGCTCGCGCTGGGCGGAGGTCCGCGGCAAGACCACGGCGTGCACGTCGGGATCGTTGCCGAGCCTGTCGAGCACCTGCGGGAACAGCGGGTTCGACTTGCGGTGGTACAGGGAGACGTCGGGGGGCGGCCTCAGCACCACCACGACGCGCGAGAAGTCCACTCCGAGCGCGGCGGGTACACCGGGATCGGGCTCGAAGTCCGACAGGTAGTACTCCTCCTTCAGGCCCGGGTACTGCCGCAGCTTGTCCGGTCCGACCCCAAAGCGGCGCAGGCGGGAGGGCGGGACCGAGTCGGGAAAGATCACCCGGGTCGCCAGCCGACAGCCGATGTGGTGCTGGGTGGTGGCGTACTCGTAGTCGTGCATGTTCGCCTCCGGGATGCGGAGGCCCCGCGCCGCCAGGGCAAGGTCGTTGGAGCCGTGCGCCAGCGCCAGGTCGAATCCCTTGCCGCGCCCGAAGCGGCCCATCTTCGAGGAGCGCTCCACCAGCCGAGCCAGCTTCGCCGCGCGCGAGGCGCCACCGTGCCGTCCCAGTCTCGTGTACTCGATCCCGTGCAAGTCGAGCAACTCCAGCGTCTGGGTGTACTCGCGCGCGGTCACCATCACCTCATGGCCGGCGGCTTGCAGCCGCTCGATGATCGGCCGCAGCACCAGCACATGTGCCGGGCCACTCATATCCACCCAGATCTTCACCCGCCGCAGGGTACGCGGCGGGCAGATCCCTGCCCCTGCTTCATCCCTTCTCGCACTTCTCGTTGGGCGCAGACGTTGTGGGGAGGCGGTCGGGCCGTGCTGCGGACCGCGCCCGCGGCGGGGCCGTGCCAGCCGGCACTCAGACGGCGGCGGCCGAGAG
>VGBV01000089.1 GCA_016870325.1 Actinomycetota bacterium | reverse complement strand
TGGAGCCGTGCGTGCGTGATTCGCTGGCGCGGCTCGACGAGATCACGCGCCGGCTCCGGCGCGAGTGCCCCTGGGACCGCGAGCAGGACGCGCGCTCGATCGTCCCCCACACGGTCGAGGAGAGCTACGAGCTGGCCGACGCCGCCCGCCGCGACGACACCGAGGCGATGGTCGACGAACTCGGCGACGTCCTCTTCCAGGTGCTGTTCCTCTCGCTGCTGCTGGAGGAGCGCGGCGAGGGCGACCTCGGCGCCGTCGCCGAGTCCTGCTCGGCGAAGCTGATCCGCCGCCACCCCCACGTGTATGGGGAAGAGGCCGGCGGCGCCTCCTCCGGCACCCCTCTAGATTCGCGGACCTCCGGCCCGCTCACGCGTCCGGGGGCGCCTGATCTGGCGAGCGCCGGCGAGGTGCTCGCCCAGTGGGAGGCGATCAAGCGCGACGTCGAGGGAGCTCCAGAGCCGCACCGGGCGCTGCCCGAGACGCTGCCCTCGCTCCTGTACGCCCGCAAGGCGATGCGCCGCGCCGACCCGGAGGGCTCGGCCACCGGGGAGAGGCCGGGCGGTCCCGGAGCCGGCGCCGAAGCGCGCGACGCCGCCGAGCGCGAGGTCGGCGAGGCGCTGATGGACGCGGTCGCCCTCTCTCGCAGGCTCGGGGTTGACCCCGAGCTGGCGTTGCGGCGCGCCGCGGACGAGCTGGGCTGAGGCCGGGCCGGCGCGAGACCGCCGAGGGCCCTGCTCTGGAAGACTGCGCCCGCGATGAGCGCGATCGAGTCCATCGGCGGCCGCCAGATCCTCGACTCCAGGGGCAACCCGACCGTCGAGGTCGACGTCGTGCTCGATTCGGGCGCCCGCGGCTGGGCGGCGGTCCCCTCCGGGGCCTCCACGGGCGAGTTCGAGGCCGTCGAGCTGCGCGACGGCGGCGATGACTGGGGCGGCAAGGGCGTCGGCAAGGCAGTCGCGCACGTGAACGGCGAGATCGCCGAGGCGCTGCGCGGGGCGGACGCCGCCGATCAGGCGGGGCTCGACCGCGCGATGCTGGAGCTCGACGGGACCGACAACAAGGGCCGCCTGGGCGCCAACGCGATCCTCGGGGTCTCGCTGGCGGCCGCCAAGGCCGCCGCGGCAGACGCGGGACGCCCGCTCTACGGGCACCTGGCCGAGCTCTATGCCGCGACCGGGGCCAAGGGCGCGGGCGAGCCCCGCGTGCTGCCGGTGCCGATGATGAACGTGCTCAACGGCGGCGCTCACGCCGACAACTCGGTCGACTTCCAGGAGTTCATGGTCGTGCCCGCGGGGGCCGCGGACTTCCCCGAGTGCATCCGGGTCGGCACCGAGGTCTTCCACGAGCTCAAGTCCCAGCTCAAGGCCAAGGGCCTGTCCACCGCCGGCGGCGACGAGGGCGGCTTCGCGCCCGACCTCGAGTCCAACCGCGCCGCGCTCGATTTCCTTCTCGCGGCGATCGAGGCGGCGGGCTACGCCCCGGGAGTGGACGTGCTGATCGCGATGGACCCCGCCACGAGCGAGCTCTTCAACGACGGCGCCTACGTGCTCGACAGCGAGCAGCGCAGCCTCAGCCCCGCCGAGATGGCCGACTACTGGCACGAGCTGGTCGACAGCTTCCCGATCGTCTCGATCGAGGACGGGATGGACGAGGAGGATTGGGAGGGCTGGAAGCTGCTGACCGAGAGGCTCGACGCCCACGGCACCCAGCTCGTCGGAGACGACCTCTTCGTCACCAACCCCGAGCGCCTGCGGCGCGGGATCGAGCTCGGGGTCGCCAACTCGATCCTCGTCAAGGTCAACCAGATCGGGACCCTGAGCGAGACCCTGGAGGCGATCCAGATCGCCACCGACGCGGGCTACACGGCCGTGATCTCCCATCGCTCCGGCGAGACCGAGGACACGACGATCGCCGACCTGGCCGTCGCCACCGGCGCGAAGCAGATCAAGACGGGGGCGCCGTCGCGGTCGGACCGGACGGCGAAGTACAACCGGCTGCTGCGGATCGCGGAGGAGCTCGGCGAGCGCGCGGAGTTCCCGGGCGCGTCGGTGTTCGAGCGCCGGCCCTGATCCCTGAGCCCGTCGGGCGGTCCCCTCCGGCGATCGCCCAGGGCCGGGCTCAGCCGGGGAGGAAGCGGTCGAGCTCTCGCGCGAACGCGATCCTCTCCTGGAACAGGAAGGCGTGAGCTCCCGGCAAGAGGGCGAGCTCGCCATCTGGCACCCGAGCCGCGATCAGCTCGAGATTGAGCGGGGGAACCACCGGGTCCCGCAGGCCGCCCGCTGCCAGCGCAGGAACGCCCAGCGCGCCGAGCTGCCGGTAGTTCTCGTCGCTGCGCAGCCATGGGTCCTCGGCCGCGACCTGGGCTTCGACCGTGGCCGAGGGCACATCGAAGTCATCCGGGATCTCCCCGCTTTGGCTGGCGCGCTCGAGGCGGCGCATGAAGGCCCGGCCCTCTCCCCGGTGCCCGGGCGGGTAGAGCTCGGAGAGGATCTCGGCCTCGCTGGGGTCGGGAAGGCTGTCGATGCGCTGCGCCTCCTCGGTGCCGAGCGCCGTCACGGACCCCCCGGGATTCGTGCCCGCGAGGACCACCGCCTCGACGCGCTCGGGGTGGCGTATCGCCAGGCGCTGAGCTACGAAGCCGCCCATGGACCAGCCGAGGACGCTGGCGCGCTCGAGCCCGATCGCGGCCATCAGGGCCTCGACGTCGTCGGCCAGCTGATCGAAGCTGCGGCCCTTCCACGGCTGGGGCTCGGACAGCCCGAGCCCCGGGTAGTCGAGCATGATCAGGCGCCGGTCGCGGGCCAGCAGCCTGAGCAGGGCGGGATCCCATTCGCTCATGGTCGAGCCGGTCCCCATCAGCATCAGCAGCGGCGGGCCCTCGCCGCGCTCGTACCAGGCGATCTCGGCCTCGGGCGTGGAGGCGATGCGGACATCGGCGCGAAATGGGCCGGACGCGCCCTCCCGGGCCGGCCGCTCGGACCCGCACGCCGCAAGGGCGACCGTCAGGCCCAGGATGGCGACGACGCACGCACGCACCGAACCAAGGTATCGCCGACGCAGAACCCCACGCCCGCCCGTCGGTCGCCGGCCAGGGGAAGGCGTCCGGATTTCGGCGGCGAATGCGTAGGCGTGAGCAGCGGTGCGTACGCAGGCAGGCGACCCGGGCCTCGAAAGGTCGGGAGGCGGGTCGGGCCCAGCCGGGTCCGCTGGGACCGGGTCGGGCGGGTGGCGCTGGTCCTGATCCTGTTCGGGGTCATGGCCTCCTACCTGAACCCCGTCGTCAACCTCGTGGACGCCTGGCGGGACTCGAAGGTGGGCGAGGAGCGGCTGGCGGAGCTGAAGGCCGAGAACGGGGGGCTGCGCGAGCGGCTGCGGGAGGCGCGCGACCCGGCCACGCTCGAGCGCGAGGCGCGCAAGCTGGGAATGGTCAAGCCCGGCGAGCACGCCTACGTGCTCGACGGCATCGACGACTAGCACCGTCACCCGAGCCAACCGGGCTTTGCCAGCGCGGGTATCATCCACGGCGCGCGTGGGCGTCCGGTCTGCGCTTTTTCTTTGAGACTGCCCGATGAGCCTTAGCCAGTACCTCCTCGGCGCGGTTGAGCTGGCGGTGATGGCCGCCGCACTCGGCCTCGGCGCCTACTACGTGCGAGCCCTGCTCGTGCCGGCTTGGACGGGCGCTCTCGCCAGGCTCGCCGAGATCTTGCTCGCGCTCTCGGCGCTGATCGTGATCGCCGAGGCCCTGGGCGTGCTGAAGCTGCTCGAGGAGTTGCCGCTCATGCTCGCCTGCGCCGCGGTGGGCCTCGGCGCCGCCTGGTGGGCGCGGGCGCGAGTGGAGGGCAACGGCCCGATCGAGTTCCCCGCGGTCAAGTCCAGCCGGGCCATGCTCGCCGTCGCGATCGCGGCTTCGGCCCTGGTCGTGGCGCACTGGGCGGGTCCCACCCAGGACTCGCTCGACATCGGCATGTACTTCCAGGACACCACCTGGTACCACATGTCCTTCTCGGGCCGGTTCGCGCAGACCGGCGAGGTCGGGCCGCTGCACTTCACCGACCCGCTCAAGCTCACCGCCTGGTACTACCCGCAGAACTCCGAGCTGCTGCACGCGATCCCGATGGTCGCGCTCGGCAACGACTTCTTCAGCCCCCTCTTCAACCTCGCCTTCCTTTCGATGTCGCTGCTCGCGGCCTGGTGCATCGGCCGGCCCTACGCGGTCGGCGCCGTGACCCTGCTCGGCGCCGCGGTCGTGCTCGACTCCGAGATGATCGTCGGCTCCCAGGCCGGCAACGCGCCCAACGACATCATGGGGCTGTTCTTCCTGCTGGCGATCATCGCCTTCCTCGTCAACGGCGCGGCCACGGCGCGGGCGGCGCCGAAGATCGCCGGCGCGGCCAAGCCGCCGGGCGACCGCAAGCTGCCCAAGGCGGCGGACGGCGGCGTCGGCTTCGATCTGGATGCGAGCATCGAGCATCCCCAGGAGGGGATCGTCACCGAGGTCCCCGTCGCCGGCGATCCGCGCGTGCTGGCAGGGGTCGGCGCCGGTCCCCTGTTCCTCGCCGCGCTCGCCGCGGGACTCGGCATCGGCACCAAGATCACGCTGCTGGCGGCGCTCGGCGCGCTCACGATCGGGGTCGCCGTGCTGGCCGGCCGGGAGCACTGGGTCCGCGCGATGAGCATCTGGCTCGGAGGGATGCTGATCACGGGCGGCTTCTGGTACCTGCGCAACACGGTGCACGCGATCAACCCGTTCCCTCAGATCGAGAAGATCGGGCCGATCACGCTGCCCGGCCCCGACCAGCCCGGCTTCTACCCCCGCGAGCCCCACAGCCTGGCCGAGTACTACAACGACCCGACCGTCTGGGCGGCCTACTTCTTCAACATCCTGCTCGACCGCCTTGGACCGTTCTGGCCGGTGATCCTCGCGGCGGCCGGCGTCGGCCTGGTCGTGACCCTCCTCTGGGGCCGCACCTCGCTGCTGCGTGTGCTCGCGATCACGGGCATCTTCGCCGGGATCGCCTACGTGTTCACGCCGCTGACGGCCTCGGGCGGCCTCGGCCAGCCGACGGGCTTCGACGCCAACCTTCGCTACGTCGCCCCGGCGCTGATCATCGCCTTCACGATCACGCCGCTGGTCCCCGCCTTCCGCCGCCACCAGTGGCCATGGCGGCTGATCGCGTTCTTCGGGGTGCTGATCCTCCAGGGGACCATCCGGGTCAACTTCGACGGCGGCTTCCCGCTGGAGGCTTCGCCGGCCTGGCGCTACGCGCATGTCGACGAATCTCTGCTCTTGGCCCTGCTGGTGGTGGGCATCCCCGCCGCCCTGGTCGCGGCGGCCAAGGCGGGAGTCGGCCGCGCCGTGCTCGCCGGGGCCACGTCGCTCGCCCTGGTGTTGGTCCTGGCCGTCGGTTGGGGCCAGGAGGAGCGCTACGAGGAGGACCGCTACCGGACCGAGATCGCCCCGCAACTCGAGGCGGGCTTCCGCTCGACGCCCGACTGGACGGCGCTGCAGCTGTTCGGCAAGAAGACGCGCGACGCTCGCATCGGCATGGTCGGCCGCGCCTCGGCCTTCGGCCAGTACTTCTTCTACGGAGACGACCTCTCCAACCACGTCCAGTACCTGGGGCGTGAGCTGCGCCGCGGGACCTATCGCCAGATCGACCGCTGCGACGACATGCGGCGGATCATCAACGGGGGCGACTACGACTACATCATCACCACCCCGCGCATTCGCGACGAGGAGGACGAGCCGCCCGAGAACCTCTGGATCGCGGCCGACCCCGGGGTGACCGAGCTGCTGCGCTCGGGCCCCGCCCGCATCTTCCGCGTCGAGGGCGAGCTCGATCCCTACACCTGCCCGCTGCTGGGCCCGGAGGCGACGGCTTGAGCTTCGGCTCCTACCTGGCCGGCTCGATCGAGCTGATCGTCGTCGCGGCGGCGCTCGGCTTCGGCGCGGTCAGGCTGCGGGCCCGGCTCCTGCCCGGCTGGTCGGGCGCCCCGGCCCGGCTCGCAGAGCTCGTGCTGGGACTCTCGACCCTGGTCGTGGTGCTGGAGCTCGTCGGCGTCGTCGGGCTCTACCGTCCCGGGTGGGTGCTGGCGGCGGCGATCCTGGCCGGGGTGGGGATCGGCCTCGGGGCCGGCCGGCGCAACGGACGGGGCGTCAGCCTGCCCGCCCCCAGGGTCGCGCCGATCGCGCTCGGGGTCGCGACCGCGGCCGCGCTGCTGGTCGCCGCGCACTGGGCGATGCCGACGCAGACGGGGCTGGACATCGGCATGTACCTGCCGAACACCACCTGGCACAACGCGCCCTTCGCGGCGCGCTTCGTCCAGGAAGGACAGGTCGGCGCGCTGCACATGACCGAGGTGCTGAAGCTGACGGTCTGGTTCTACCCGCAGAACTCCGAGCTGCTGCACTCGGCCGGGATCCTCTTCCTCGGCTCGGACTTCCTCTCGCCGCTGATGAACATCGGCTGGATGTCCCTCTGCCTGCTGGCGGCGTGGTGCTTCGGGCGTCCCTACGCGGCCGGCGCCATCGCGGTGCTGGCGACGGCGGTGATCGTCGACGCCGAGATGCTGCTGCTGTTCCAGGGCGGCGACGCCAAGAACGACACCGCCGGGCTCTTCTTCCTGCTCGCCTCCGCGGCGCTGCTGGTCAACGGCGACGCGCAGGCGCGCGCCGCGGCGGCCTCGGCGCGCACGCTGCACTCGGGCGGGCCGCCGCTGCGGCCCCAGCTGCCGCGCGGTGTGCTGGTCGTGGCGGCGCTCGCCGCCGGCCTGGCGCTGGGGACCAAGCTCAACCTGCTCGCCCCGTTCGGGCTGCTCACCCTCGGCGTCATCTTCGTCGCCCGCTCCGGCGACCGCATCCGCACCGCGGTGATCTGGGTCGCCGCGTCGCTGGTCACCGGCGGCTTCTGGTTCGCGCGCAACCTCGTCGAGGCCGGCAACCCGCTGCCCTGGGCCGATCGCGGGCCGCTGCCGGGCCCCGAGCAGTTCGAGATCGACATCCGCGAGCCGTTCACGGTCTCGGACTACCTGACCGACCGCGGCGTCATTCGCGACTACTTCATCCCGGGGCTGAACGACAGCTTCGGGGTGCTGTGGCCGCTGGTGCTGGCGGCGGTGGCCGGCGGGATCGTGCTGGCGATCTGGCGCGGCCGCACGACGCTGCTGCGCACCCTCGGCGTCGTCGCCCTGCTCAGCGGCATCGCCTACCTGTTCACCCCGCTGACCGCGGCCGGGCCCGAGGGCGCCCCGAGCGCCTTCGAGGTCAACCTGCGCTACGCCTCGCCGGCGCTGGCGCTGGGGGCGCTGCTGCTGGCGGTGGACCCCTGGGTCTCGCGCGAGCGCAACCAGCCGTTTGCGATCGCGGGTCTGGGAGTCCTGCTGCTGGTCGGGCTCTTCAGCGGCGCGGACGACGTCTGGACGGGCGATCACCTGCTCGGCGGCGTGCTGCTGGCGATCTTCGTCGTCGGCGTCCCCGTCGCGCTCGCGCTCGCCCCCGGGGCCGGGCTCCCGCGCCCGGCGATCGCCGTCGCCGCGGCCCTCGCGCTCGGCCTCGTGGTCGGCATCGGCTGGACCCGCAGCGAGGACTACCTGGACGACCGCTACCGCGCCGAGACCGCGCCCGCGGACTTCCCCGACGGCATGCGCTCGGCGCTCGCCTGGTTCAACGAGGAGGACCCGAGCGACGCCCGCATCGCGGTCGTCGGCGGGCGCCCGGGCTTCAAGCAGTACGTCTTCTACGGCGACGACCTCTCCAACCGCGTCCAGTACGTCGCCAGCCACGCGCCGCACGGCGCCTATCTGCCGATCGCCGCCGACCCCGAGGACGTCGCCGACGTCGCCGCCTGCGAGCGCTGGAAGACCGCCCTGAACGAGGGCGGCTACGACTACGCCGTGATCGGGCCGGACCAGCGCGCGCAATCGTTCTCGCCGGTGGAGGCCGTCTGGACGGGAGCCGACCCGGCGGCGACCAAGCTCGTCGACGACGACCTCATCTTCGTCTTCGCGCTCGAGGGCGAGCTCGACCCGTCCTCCTGCGCCGACTTCGCGGGGCCGCTCGAGGCCGAGCCCCCCCGAGAGGGGCAGGCGGGCGAGCCGGACGCGAACTCCGAGCCGGGGCAGGCGGCGACGCAGACGAACCCGGGCTGATCGCTTGAGCTTCGGTGACTACCTGACCGGGGTGATCGGCCTGGTGGCGGTCGCCGCACCGATCTCCCTCGCCGCGGTCAGGATGCGCGCCCGGCTGCTGCCGGGCTGGGAGGCGGCGCCGGCCCGCCTGGTCGAGGTCGTGGCCGGGCTCTCGCTGCTGACCGTGCTGCTGCAGCTGCTCGGCGCGATCGGGCTCTTCGACCCGTTCGCGATCGTGCTCGCCTCGCTCGCTGCCGGCGGTGGCATCGCCTACGCGCTGCGCGAGCCGCCGCCGGCGGGTTCGCCCGCGCCGCCCGCGCCTCCGATCCCGTGGCCGCAGACGCTGATCGCCCTGGGGGTCGCCGCCTTCGTCGCCGCGCACTGGGCGACGGGCCTGCAGGACGCTTGGGCGAGGGGGATGCTCACCTTCGACACGCTCTGGTACCACGGGCCGTTCGCGGCCCGGATCGCCGAGCAGGGGTCGGCCTGGGCCCTGCACCTGACCGACCCGCTCTACCTCAACTGGTTCTACCCCCAGAACTCCGAGCTGCTGCACGCGACCGGGGTCTCGCTGCTCGATCGCGACCTGCTCTCGCCGCTGGTCAACTTCGGCTGGCTCGGGGTCGCCCTGCTGGCCGCCTGGTGCATCGGGCGCCCCTACGGCGTCGCGGCGCTGTCCGCGGTCGCCGTGGCGCTCGTGCTCGACGTCGGCCCGCTGGTCCCGCGCGAGGCCGGAACCCCCGCCAACGACATCGCCCCGGTCTCGCTGCTGCTGGCTGCTGCTGCCGTGCTGGTGAACGCGGCGG
>VGBV01000088.1 GCA_016870325.1 Actinomycetota bacterium | reverse complement strand
GGAGCGCCTGCTCGTCTGCCGCGTGACCGAGCTTCTGGGGGTATTGGAGACGGTGGAGGATTCGGCGCCGATAGAGTCGAGGGACGATGCCTGAGCGCTTCGGTCCCCATCCTCCGCCGCGCAGGCCGGGGCCGTGAGCGCCTACGACACGATCGTGATCGGGGGCGGGCCCGGGGGCTACGTCGCCGCGATCCGCGCCGCACAGCTCGGCCAGAAGATCGCCGTGGTCGAGCGCGACAAGGCCGGCGGCCGCTGTCTCAACTACGCCTGCATCCCCGCCAAGACCGTCCTGCACACGGCCGAGGTCTACGCCGAGGTCGCCGCCGACGGCGCCGAGCTCGGGATCAAGGCCACGGGCGTGGCGATCGACTGGAAGGCCGTCCAGGCGCGCCGCGAGAAGGTCTCGACGACGCTCGAGGGCGGCGTCACGATGCTGTGGAAGAAGAACAAGATCGACTTCCTCGCCGGGGAGGCCTCTTTGGCCGGCGCCGGCAAGGTCAAGGTCGCCGGTTCGGGCAAGCCGGAGACCCACGAGGCGAAGGCGATCATCCTCGCCACCGGCTCCGTCCCCATGCCGATTCCGGGGATCGAGTTCTCCGAGCGCGTGATCGACACCTGGGGCGCCTGGTCGCTGCCGAAGCTGCCGAAGGCGCTGGTCGTCGCGGGCGCCGGCGCCTCGGGCTCTGAGATCGCCTCGGCCTATGCCCGCATGGGCGTGAAGGTGACCCTGGTCGAGATGCTGGGCCAGCTGCTGCCCGCCGAGGACCCCGACATGGCCCGGGTGGTCGAGCGCCAGTTCAAGGCCGACGGGATCGAGCTGATGCTGGAGACCAAGGTCGAGGGGGTGAAGGAGACCAAGACCGGCGTCACCGTCAAGGCCGGGGACAAGGATGTGAAGGCCGACCACCTGGTCATCGCCGGCGGCCGCCGTCCCGACACAGATGCCCTCGGCCTCGACGCCGCCGGGGTCAAGACCGAGGAGAACGGGACCGTGATCGTCGACGATCACCAGCGGACCTCAGCCGAGGGCGTCTACGCGATCGGCGACCTGGTCCGCGGCCCGGCCCTCGCCCACAAGGCCTCGCTCGAGGGCGAGATCGCGGTGGAGACGGCCGCCGGAGCCGAGACCCACCCGATCAACCTGAACCTGGTCCCCGGCGCGACCTTCTGCCACCCCCAGGTGGCGAGCGTCGGGCTGACCGAGGCGCAGGCGAGGGAGGCGGGACACGAGGTCAAGGTCGGCAAGTTCAAGCTCGGCGGGGCGGGCGCCTCGGTCGTCTATGACGACCGCGCGGGCCTCGTCAAGATCGTCGGCGACGCCGCCTACGGGGAGATCCTCGGCGCCCACATCGTCGGCAACATCGCCTGCGACATGATCAGCGAGCTCGTAGACGTGATCGCGCTCGAGGGCGGCTATCCCGAGCTCGCGCGCATCATCCACCCCCACCCGACGATGTCCGAAGCGGTGCTCGACGCAGCCCGGGCGGTCGAGGGCTCGGCGATCCACGCCTGAGGGTCGATCCGGTGGCGGACCGGGCCGCCGTCTTCTACTACGACTTCAGCTCGCCGTACTCGTACCTGGCGGCGGAGCGGATCAGCGGCCTCTTCGCCGAGGCCGGCGCGCGGCAGCCGGAGTGGGTGCCGATCTCGTTCGGGCACCTGATCCGGGTCACGGGCAGGGTCCCCTGGTCGCTGCGGCCCGAGCAGGCCGAGCTTGACGAGATCCAGCGGCGCGCCGCCGAGCGGGGGCTCCCCGAGGTTCGCTACGAGCCGGGCTGGCCGCGTGACACCTACAGCCTGATCCCGCTGCGGGCTGCGACCTTCGCCAAGCGGTCGGGACGGGTCGTCTCGTTCTCGCTCGCGGCGCTGCGCCAGCGCTTCGCGGCCGGGCGCGACCTCTCCGACGTCGACAACGTGCTGATCGCCGCCGCGGCCTGCGAGCTGCACCCCAAGGCCGTGCTGAAGGGGATCGAGACGGAGTCGGTGAAGCTGGAGCTGCGCGCCGCCACCGACGAGGCGACAGCGCTCGGCGTCGAGGGCGTCCCCACGGTGGCCGTGGGCGAGGAGCTCTTCTGGGGTGACGACCGTCTTGAGGAGGCCGTCAGGGCGGCCTCCGCAGCTTGATGCGGGCCGTCAATACGGCGAGGGCTGATTCCCCCATCGGTACGAAACGGTGTGAGTCGCCTCGGCCCTGTGGGTAGGCTGGAAGCGTGGCCCAGAGCAAGAGCTCCGCAGCGACGAAGAAGAAGGCCAGCGGCTCCGCGGACGGAGGCTCCAAGGCGAAACCGGAGTTGCCCTCCAAGAAGGAGAGCGGGGAGCTGCTGGAGACGATGATGGTCATCCGCCGCTTCGAGGAGGAGGCCGGGCGCCAATACCAGAAGGCCAAGGCCGGGGGATTCCTGCACCTGGCGATCGGCGAGGAGGCGACGATCGTCGGCACCACCTCGGTGATGCACGAGGACGACTACCTGATCGGCACCTATCGCACCCACGGCCACGCGATCGCCCGGGGCACCGATCCCAAGCGGGTGATGGCCGAGCTGTTCGGGCGGGTGGACGGCACCTCCGGCGGCCGCGGCGGCTCGATGCACATCTTCGACCTCGAGCGGCGCTTCATGGGCGGCTACGGGATCGTCGGCGGCACGCTTCCCCTCGCCGCGGGCCTCGGCCTCGCCTCGGACTACCGCGGTGAGGACACGGTCACCGTCTGCATGTTCGGCGACGGCGCCACCAACACCGGCAACTTCGGCGAGACGATGAACCTGGCCGCGCTCTGGAAGCTGCCCGTCGTCTTCCTGGTCGAGAACAACCTCTACGGCATGGGAACCTCGCTCGAACGCCATTCGGCGGTCACGAACCTCTCCGAGAAGGCGTCGTGCATGGGCATCCCCGGCGAGCGCATCGACGGGATGGACGTGCTGGCGGTGCGCGAGTGCGTCGCCGAGCACGTCCGCCTCGCGCGCGAGCAGCGCGAGCCGACCCTGGTCGAGGCGTTCACCTACCGCTACCGCGGTCACTCCGCGGCCGACCCGGAGATCTACCGCGAGAAGCAGGAGGTCGAGGAGTGGCAGCGCAAGGACCCGATCGAGAGCTTCGCCGGCCGCCTCGTCTCCGATGGTGCGATCGACGAGGAGGAGATCGCCGCCATGCGCGAGCGCGCCGAGCAGATCGTGCTCGAGGCGGTGGCGTTCGCCGACGCCTCGCCCGAGCCCGACCTGGACTCCCTCTATGACCACCTCTACGTTGTCGGCGAGCAGGTGCCCGGCTGGTACGCGGTGGACGAGCGCTCTCCGGACCCCCACCCCGGAGAGGAGGAGCGCAGGGCCGGCGAGCGCGCGCAGGAGCTGGCGGAGCGGGGAGCGGCATACGCGGGTCCCGGGGCGAGCCGCAGGCGCGAGGCGGGCGGCGACCATCCCGATCCGGACGCCCGTCCCGAGGACGTGGCCTGATGGCGACGCTGCGGATGCGCGAGGCCCTGCGCGACGCGATGGCCGAGGAGATGCGCGGCGACGAGTCCGTCTTCCTGATGGGCGAGGACGTCGGCGTCTTCCAAGGCGCCTTCAAGGTCAGCGAGGGCCTGCTCGACGAGTTCGGCGAGAGGCGCGTCCGGGACACCCCTATCTCCGAGAACACGATCGTCGGCATGGGAGTGGGCGCCGCGATGGCCGGCCTGCGGCCGATCGTCGAGATCATGACCGTCAACTTCAGCCTGCTGGCGATGGACATGATCGTCAACCACGCCGCGGCGATCCCCTACATGTTCGGCGGCCAGGTGCGGGTGCCGCTCGTGATCCGCATGCCCGGCGGCGGCGGGCACCAGCTCGGGCCCACCCACTCGCACAGCTTCGAGGCGCTGTTTCTGCAGATCCCGGGCCTGCTCGTCGCCTGCCCCTCGACCCCCGCCGACGGCAAGGGGCTGCTGAAGGCGGCGATTCGGGACGACAACCCGGTGATCTTCATCGAGCACGAGACGCTGTATGGCTCTCGCGGCGAGGTGCCCGACGGCGGCGACCACTACCTCGACTTCGGCGAGGCGGCGATCCGCCGCGAGGGCGGCGACGTCACCATCGTCGGCCTGCTGCGAATGGCCGAGACCGCGCAGCAGGCGGCGCAGACCCTCGCCAACGAGCACGGGGTCGAGGCCGAGGTGATCGACCCGCGCACGCTGCGCCCGCTCGACCTCGACACCATCCTCGAGTCCGTGGCGAAGACCAACCACGCCGTGATCGTCGAGGAGGGCTGGCCACACGGCGGCGTCGGCGCCAACCTCGCCGCGCTGATCCAGGAGCAGGCCTTCGACGCGCTGGACGCGCCCGTCCAGCGCGTCACCGGCGCCGACGTGCCGATGCCCTACTCGAAGCGCCTCGAGCAGGCCGCGATGCCCCACTCCGAGCACATCGTCAGCGCAGCGCTCGCCTCGCTGGAGGGGAGCGTCTGATGGACGTCGTGATGCCGCGCCTGTCGGATTCGATGGAGGAGGGCACGGTGCTGAAGTGGCTGAAGTCGGTCGGCGACGAGGTCGCGGTCGGCGACGAGCTGGTCGAGATCGAGACCGACAAGGCGAACATGGTCTACGAGGCCCCCGACCCGGGGACGCTGGTCGAGATCGTCGCCGAGGAAGGGGCGACGCTGGCGATCGGCGAGGTGATCGCGCGGGTCGGGGATGCGGGGGAGGTGCCCAGTTCGAACGGGGACGGAGCCGGGGCGGCCTCCGAGGATGGTGGGGCGGCGCCGGGGGCCGCCGAGGGCGGTGGGGCGACGCCCCCAGCGGCCACGACCGATGGTGCGAGCCCTGGCCGCGTCAAGGCTTCTCCGATCGCCAGGCGCATCGCCAGAGATCGGGGCATCGACCTTGCGGCCCTCGCCGGATCCGGTCCGGGGGGGCGGGTGATCAAGTCGGATGTGGAGCGGGCCGTGGCGGCTGCGGATGCCGGGGGTGGGACCGGGGGCGGTCCCGCAGTGGTTTCTGCGACCCCGGGCCCACCCCCGGCAGCCGCCCCTGCGGCGGCCTCCGCCGCACCGACACCCGGCGCGTCCGAGAAGCCCGAGACGGCGAAGGGGACGGCCGAGGTCGTGGAGCTGAGCAAGCTGCAGCAGACGGTGTCGCGCAGGATGGCGGAGTCCAAGGCGACGGCGCCGCATTTCTACCTGCAGGCGGAGATCGACATGACCTCGTGCGTCGACGGGCGAGAGCGGCTGAAGGCATCCGCCAAAGCGGCCCCCGGACGCGTGAGCGGGCCGAAGGTCCGCGAAGCCGGTGGCATGCCGGAGGAGGCCGCGCCGGTCGTGCCGACCTACAACGACATGGTCGTCAAGGCCTGCGCGCTGGCGCTGCGGGAGTTCCCGCGGGCCAACGGGGCCTACCGGGACGGGCGGATCGAGCTCTACTCGCGCGTCAACGTCGGGGTCGCGGTCGCCGCGCAGGACGCGCTCGTCGTGCCCACGCTCTTCGACGCCGACCTCAAGGGGCTGCGCCAGATCTCGGCCGAGACAAGGGCTCTGGCCGCGCGGGTGCGCTCGGGGGAGATCACCCCTCCCGAGCTATCCGGGGGCACCTTCACGGTCTCGAACCTGGGCATGTACGGGGTCTCGAACTTCCACGCGGTCATCAACACGCCCCAGGCGGGGATCCTCGCGGTCGGGGAGCTGAAGCAGAAGCCCGCGGTGGTGGACGACGAGGTCGTGCCGCGCCACCTGATGGGCGTCACCCTCGCCTGCGATCACCGCATCCTCTACGGCGCCGACGGAGCGCAGTTCCTGGCGCGGGTGCGGGCGCTGCTGGAAGAGCCGCTGGGGCTGGCGCTCTAGGCCGATGATGCGCTGGGGACGGTCCGGGCGTCAGAGGCAAGCCGGAGCGGCGCCCACCGGGGGGGAGGAAGTCGAGGTGGGAGGCAGGGTGATCGACTTCCCGCTCGAGCGGCTGCCTCCGATCGACGAGCACGGCACCCTCGTGCTCGCCTCCGTCGAGGAGACCTGGGCCGCGCTGCTCGAGGTGGTCAGGGCCTCCTTCAGGGGAGGCGCTGCGGCCCGGGTCGCACGCGCCCTGGGCTGCGCCCAGACCGAGGTTTCGGGGGAGGTCGACTCGATCGGGTCCACATTCCCCGGCTTCATCGTCGCCCGCGTCGTCGCCCCGGGGGTGCTGGCGCTCGAGGGCAGGCACCGCTTCTCGCGCTACGGGCTGGTCTTCCGGCTGGAGCCGACCAAGGACGGGGGGACGCTGCTGCGGGCCGAGACGCGCGCGGAGTTCCCGGGACTCAAGGGCCGCGCCTACAAGGCGCTCGTGATCGGGACCCGGGGCCACGTTCTGGTCGTCAACCGAGTCCTGCTCGCCGTTCGCCGCAGGGCGGAGCGCTCCGGCCTGGGAGACTGAGGTATGAAGCCGATCTGGGACGCGCGGCTCGGTCAGGTGCCCTACGAGCGGGCGCGGGCGCTGCAGAAGCGCCTGGAGGCCGCCCGGCTCGCGGACGAGATCCCCGACGTGCTGCTGCTGCTCGAGCACCCGCCCACCTACACGAAGGGCCGCCGCGCGGAGCCCGGCGGGCTGGGGATGGGCGAGGACTGGTACCGGATGCAGGGGATCGAGGTCACCGAGGCCGATCGCGGTGGTGGCGTCACCTACCACGGCCCCGGCCAGCTAATCGGCTATCCGATCGTCTCGCTCCGGCATCTCTCCACCGACGGCGTTGGGAGCCACCGCGGGATCGGGGTCGCCTCCTACGTGCGCGGCCTGGAGCGGCTGATGATCGAGACGCTCGGCTCCCACGGGGTCTCGGCCGGCGTCGTCGAGGGCCTGACCGGGGTCTGGGCCGGGCCCCCCGAGCTGCTGCTGGAAGGGATCGGCGCCGCCGAGGTCGCGAGCGGGGAGCTGCGCAAGATCGGCTCGATCGGCGTCCACGTCAACCGCGGCGTCACCACCCACGGCTTCGCCGTCAACGTCAACAACGACCTGCAGCCGTTCGAGTGGATCGTCCCCTGCGGGATCGAGGGCTGCCGCATGACCTCCATCTGCCGCGAGCTCGGGGGCGAGCAGGACATGGGTGCCCTGATGGACGAGGTCTCGCGTCGATTCGCGGGCATCTACGGCTTGCGGCCGCAACCGGTCGAGCCGGCCGCGCTGTCCGGGTCAGCGGAGCAGCCGCTCCCCTCCGCGGCTAGCGCACCAGCTTGAAGGCGCAGCGGTAGATCCGCGGACCCGCGAGCGCGACCCCCTCGAGGGCGCCGTTGTCGAGCACGGTCATGGCCTCGTTGACGCCGGCGTCCTGATAACGGGCGTCCGCCCAGGTGCCGGCGTTGGTGCCGCCGAGGTCGACCCCGTTCAGGCCGCGAATCGACATCAGCTCGGACGGCGACGGCATGTAGCCGCCCTCGTCCGCGCAGTCCTGGATCGCGCCCGTCCAGTCGCTGTTGCCGCGATCGGCGCTGTCGAAGCAGAGGCCGGCGTGGAAGACGGTGGCTGCCGGGCAGCTGGCGTCGTGCCCGTCCACCGTGCCCGAGTCGGTCGCCGTGACCGCCGTGGGCACCTGACCCAGGCTGGCCTCGTTGACGTCCGCGCCTACGACGGTGTTGGGCGCGATGTGCTTGGACTTGACGACGTTTGGCCGCAGGTCGTTCTTGTCGATCTGCTTCTTGCCCGGCAGCGCCACGGCGGTGCCCGCCAGGGCAACGATCAGCGCGATTCCGCCCAGCACGGTTCCGGGTGCCGGCGCGCGCACGCGTGCTCTCCTCATGGTTCCCCTCCTCCCGTCACCGGTCTGATCGGTGACACGGACCCACCGTGCTCCCCGCCGCCCGCCGATGCAACCCGCACAGGCCCGCAGGTAGCCTGTCTCTGATGGCGCCCAGCAAGCACGTCACGCGCTCCCGGGCGAAGCCCGGTGGGACCGCGGCCGAGACCATCGGCAAGGTCGGCTTTCGCGAGCGCAAGCCGCGCTGGCTCAAGGTCCCGGCGCCGGGCGGCCCCAACTACCGGCGCCTGCAGGCCTCGATCGCCGACGACGGCCTGCACACCGTCTGCCAGGAGGCCAACTGCCCCAACGTCGGCGAGTGCTGGGAGCGCGGCACCGCCACCTTCATGATCCTGGGCGACGTCTGCACCAGGCGCTGCGGCTTCTGCAACGTGCAGACGGGCAAGCCGACCTGGAACGACCCGCTGGAGCCGCTGCGGGTGGCGAACCAGGTGAAGAGGATGGGCCTGCGCCACGCGGTGATCACCTCGGTCGACCGCGACGACCTTCCCGACCTGGGAGCGGGCGCCTTCGTCGGGGTGATCCGCTCGATCCGGCGCCTGGCGGCGGGCTGCGCGGTAGAGGTCCTGACCCCCGACTTCCGCGGCGAGGAGATGCCGTTGGCCCGCGTCGTGGCTGAGCGCCCTGACGTCTTCAACCACAACGTCGAGACGGTCCCGCGCATGTATCCGGTCGCCAGGAGGGGATCCGACTTCCTGCGCTCTGCGAGGGTGCTGCGCATGGCCAAGGAGATGGGCGGCGACGAGGTGATCACCAAGTCCGGCCTGATGGTGGGCCTGGGCGAGGAGTTCGACGAGATGGTCGAGGCCTTCGCGATCCTGCGCGAGCACGGTGTCCAGGTGCTGACCGTGGGCCAGTACCTGCGCCCGACCGAGAACCACCTTCCGGTCGACCGCTACTGGCACCCCGACGAGTTCAAGCAGCTGGAGCGGGCGGCCATCGAGCTGGGCTTCGAGTCGGTCGCGTCGGGGCCCCTGGTCCGCAGCTCCTACCACGCGGATCAGAGCGCCCGCGAGGTCGCCGAGCACCGAGCCGGCGCAACCCTCGCCGGCTAGCCGCGTTGGAATGGTGATGCCCGCGCCCCTGAAGACGATCGTCGCCGCGCTCGCCTGCGCGCTCGCCGCCTGCGCGCTGCCCGCCGCCGCGCCCGCGGCGCCGACCGCCGAGACCCTCGCCTCGCAGCTCGACGCAAAAGACCGCGAGATTCGCGACGCGGTCGACGACTGGCTGGCCGC
>VGBV01000087.1 GCA_016870325.1 Actinomycetota bacterium | reverse complement strand
ACCCCGGTGCGGGCCGGGACCGGGACGACGGTCCCGCGGAACCGGCGTCCGCTGCTGCGAGCTGCGGTTCCGCGGAACCGCTCGAGCCGCGGGCCGCCACCAACGCGGACGCCCTCACCGCCCTTGCCGAGGCAGCGGTCTCGGCGGTCTCGGCGGCCTCGGGCGGCTCCCCGGAGCGTCCCGGGGGTGAGCGATACGAGCTGGTCGTGCACGTGGACGCCGCCACGCTCGCCCAGCGCTGCTCCGATCCGTCCGTCGACGCGGCGGCGCGCCCCGGCTCCGCCCGGATCGAGGACGGCTCGGCGCTGGCCCCCGAGACGATCCGCCGCCTGGCGTGCGACTGCTCGATCGTGGCGCTGTTCGAGGCGGCTGACGGGAGCACCCTGGATGTCGGCCGGCGCAGGCGCAGCGTGCCGGCGGCGATGGCGCGCGCGCTGCGCGAGCGGGACGCGACCTGCGCCTACCCTGGCTGTGAGAGCCGGCGGTTCCTGGACGCGCACCACATCACGCACTGGGCGCATGGGGGAAAGACCAGCGTCGAGAACCTCGTCAGGTTGTGCCGGCGACACCACCGCAGTGTCCACGAGGGCGGCTGCAGCGTCGAGCGAGGCCGGGACGGCGAGATCCGATTTCGCGATCGTCACGGGCTGCTGAGCGGATCTCCGAGCCCGCCCCGCGGGGATCCGGCGGTGCTTGCCGCGCGAGACCCCTCCGTCCCCTGGCCGGGATCCGGCGAGCGGATGGACCTGGATCTGACGCTGACCGCGCTGCTGTCTCGCAGGCGGGCGGCGCTGAGACAGACCTGACGCGGGGTTTCAGCTCTTGGCGCCGAGGGGGGTGACCACGTACTGACTCCCGTCGGACTCGTAGAAGACGAGCTGGTGTCCGCTGACGAGGTTCTGCCCGGATGAGGTCATCTGCGGCACCACGAAGGCGTCGCTCGCGGCCGGGGCGCTTCCAGGGAACACAGCCCTGATCTTCATCAGGTGGAACGACCCGAAGGCCGCAGGCGCGGCAACCAGCGCGCACAGAAGCAGGCCGAGCGTCAACAGGCCGGTGCGGCGGACCCTCTCACGAGCGGCTAGCCCTTCTTACCGACGGTGATCGCGATCTCGGTGCCGGGCGCTGCGGTGAAGCCCGCCTTCTGCTTCTGCTTGATCACCTTGCCGCGCTGCTTCTTCTTCTTCGCGCGCTTCTTGGCGACCTTGACGCCGCAGTCGGCGGCGGCGAGGGCCTTCTTGGCGGCCTTGCCCTTCTTGCCCTTCAGCTTCGGCACCTTGCAGAACTCGACGGTGGCCTGGAGCAGTAGGTCGTGCTGCTCGTCGGCGAGCAGGTTGGCGGCGGAGCCATCCGCCGGCAGCCCGGTGAAGTTGTTCGCGAACACGTTCGCCGTCACGCCGTTGGTGGTCTTCTGTGGCACGTCGTCGTCGGCGCCACCGGTGAGCAGCCCGATGTAGTCGCCCTCGCTGATCGCAAGCGGCCCCGGGTAGCTGAAGATGACGCCGGTCGGGGTCGTGCCGCCGGTCCCAGCCGGAACCGAGTTGGGCGCCACCAGGGATCTGACCGCCGTGAAGTTGGTGTTGGTCGCGCTCACGAGGCTGACCGGGCCGTTCGATCGCATCACCTTGAGCGTGTAGAGGGCGCCGTCGTCCGCGCTCTTGACCTTCCAACCCGTGATCACTCCGTTCGCCGGGGAGATGACCGGGTTGGGACTGGTCGCCGGGGCGTAGGAGAGCTGGACCGTGAGCGTCGGCCCCGTGCTTATCCCCCCGTCGAAGTCGTTCTGAAGGGTGCTGCCCATCGTGACCGTGTCGGCCTGCGCCGCCGGAGCGGCGACAACCAAGCAGAGCGCGCTAGCGATGACCAGTACGGTGATCCTGCCTCGGCTCATGAGCTCTCCCTCTTGGGTCTCCCTGGACAGCGCCACTATACGCCGCCGGAGCGCGGCTGGCAATCGTGCCCCGGACAGGTGCGCCAGGGCGCTCGGCCGGGCGTCAGCCGCCGGGGGCAGGCGCTGCGGTGCGCCCGGCGACGCATTCTGCGTCGGCCGGGGGTTGTCCCCGGCTACCCTGTGGCTCCGATGGCCTCCAAGCGCCAGATATTCGTCGGCGGCGTGCCGATCGGGGGCGGCGCTCCGGTCGCCGTGCAGACGATGTGCAAGACCGAGACGGCCAACCTCGAGGCGACCATGGAGCAGATCCGGACGGTCGCCGACGCCGGGGCCGACCTGGTCCGCGTCGCCGTGCCTCGCGACAAGGACGTCGAGGCGCTGAGGACGATCGTCAAGGACTCCCCGATCCCGGTGATCGCCGACATCCACTTCAACCACACCCTCGCGCTGAAGGCGATCGACGCCGGCGCCCACTGCATCCGGCTCAACCCCGGCAACATCGGCGGCCCCGAGAAGGTGGCCGAGGTCGCCGAGAGGGCGACCAAGGCGAGCGTGCCGATGCGGATCGGGGTCAACTCGGGCTCCTTGCCGAAGCACCTGCACGCGCTCGAGCGCGAGAACTCGGTCGAGGCGCTGGTGCAGGCGGCCGTCGAGTTCGTGGAGATGATGGAGCGCCTCGACTACGAGAACTTCAAGGTCTCGATCAAGTCCACCAACGTGCCCAACACGATCGCCTCGAACCGCCTGCTGGCCGAGAAGATCCCCTACCCGATCCACCTCGGCATCACCGAGGCCGGCACCAAGTGGTCGGGCTCGCTGAAGTCCAGCGTCGGCCTCGGCACCCTGCTGGCCGACGGGGTGGGAGACACGATTCGGATCAGCCTCTCCACCTTCCACGCCGAGGAGGAGGTCAAGGTGGCCTGGGAGATCCTGAAGGCGCTGCAGCTGCGCGAGCGCGGGCCGGTGCTGATCGCCTGCCCCACCTGCGGGCGCCTGCAGTTCGACATGGACACGGTCGTCGCCGAGATCGAGCGGCGCCTCGAGGCCTATGAGGAGCCGATCGAGGTCGCGGTGCTGGGCTGCGCGGTCAACGGCATCGGCGAGGCCTCGCACGCCGACTTCGGCATCACCGGCGCCAAGGACGAGGGCCTGATCTTCGCCCACGGCGAGCCGCTTCGGAAGGTCAAGCAGGAGGAGCTGGTCGACGCCCTGTTCGCCGAGATCGACAAGTCGCTGGACCGCGGCGAGGTCGAGGTGGACGCCGGCGAGGCCGCGGAAGGCGCCGACTGGCTCGCCAAGATCGAGGAGGAGAACGCCGGCGAGCTGACTCCGGAGCGGATCGCGGCGATGGAGGCCGCCGCGGCCGAACGCGAGGACGCCGACGTCACCGCGCCCGGAGGCCCGGATGTCCCCGAGGGCGAGCCCTACCTGAAGCCCGTCAAGGCCGGCGCCGGCAACAGCGCCAAGCGCGTCGAGCTGGACGAGCAGTCGTCGCCCACCGCGGGGCGGCGCTTCTCCCGGAGCTAGGACCGCGCAGCAGTGGGCGGGGCATGCCGGGCCTCGTCGAGAGACCGGCCCCGTAGTTCAGATGGGTACGTGAGCGGATACCCTCGCCGCCCATGGCACGCCGATCGCAGCTCTTCCTGCCGACGCTGAAGGACGCGCCCGCCGACGCGGAGGCCGCTTCCCACAAGCTGATGGTCCGGGCCGGGCTGATCAGGCAGCTCGGGGCGGGAATGTGGACCTATCTGCCCGCCGGGTTCCGGGCCCTGCGGCGAGCCGAGGCGATCGTGCGCGAGGAGATGGATGCGATCGGCGGCCAGGAGATGCTCGCCCCCGTGCTGCAGCCGGCGGAGCTCTGGAGGCGGACGGGGCGCTACGACGTGGACGAGCTCTTCAAGCTGCTGGACCGCAAGGGCACAGAGCTCGTGCTCGGGATGACGGCGGAGGAGCCCTTCACCTTCCACGTCGCCAACGAGATCCGCTCCTACCGGCAGCTGCCGCTGCTGCTGTACCAGATCCAGACCAAGGAGCGGGACGAGCCCCGTCCCCGCGCCGGCGTCCTTCGCACCCGCGAGTTCGCGATGAAGGACGCCTACAGCTTCGACCGTGACGAGGAGGGCCTGGAGCACAGCTACGGGCTCAACATCGAGGCCTACGACCGCATCTTCGACCGCTCGGGGCTGCGCTGGTACCGCGTCGCCTCGGACGTCGGAATGATGGGCGGCTCGGGCGCGCACGAGTACATGGCGCCCTGCGCGGCCGGGGAGAACGAGGTCGCGCTGGCCCCCGGCTACGCGGCGAACGTGGAGGTCGCCAGCGCCGAGGCGCAACCGGTCGAGCTGCCCGAGGCCGTCGAGCAGCCGACGCTGGTGCATACGCCCGGGCTGACGACGGTCGAGGCTGTCTCCGGGTCCCTGTCGGCTCCGCCGGGCGCCCTGCTGAAGGCGCTTCCCGTGATCGTCGAAGGGAAGGACGAGCTCACGATCGTGATCGTCCGCGGCGATCACCGCCTCAACGAGGTCAAGCTGCGCAACCATCTCGGCACCGGCTTCCGGCCCGCCTCCGAGGAGGAGATCGCCGCGCGCCTCGGCCCCGCCGGGTTCATCGGACCGGTCGGTGCCGATGCCCCCGTGATCCTGGACGCCGCGGTCGAGGGTGAGTCGTTCGTCACGGGCGCGAACGAGCCCGACGCGCATCTGCGCGGCGTCAAGCCCGGGCGAGACTTCGAGTTCGAGCGCGCCGACGTGCGTGCGGTCGAGGCGGGGGACCTCGCCCCGGGCGGAGGCGAGATCGAGATCCTGCCCGCGATCGAGGTCGGCAACATCTTCAAGCTCGGCACTCGCTACTCGGAGCCCCTCGGCGCCACCTACCTGGATGAAGCCGGTTCCGAGCGCCCGATCGCGATGGGGAGCTACGGGATCGGGCCCGCGCGGATCATCGCGGCGGCGATCGAGCAGGGCGCGGACGAGAAGGGGATCGTCTGGCCGCGCTCGCTGGCGCCGTGGCAGATCCAGCTCGTGGCGATCGGCAAGGCCGGGGAGCCGGAGCGCGAGACCGCCGACCGCATCTACGAGGAGTTGCGGGCCGCCGGAACCGAGGTCCTCTATGACGACCGCGACGCGGGGCCTGGGGAGAAGCTGACGGACGCCGAGCTGCTGGGCCTGCCCTTGCGGCTCGCCGTCGGTCGCCGGTCGCTGGCCGAGGGAGAGATCGAGGCGCAGGCGAGGTGCAGCGGAGAGGACAGCCGTCTCTCGGCCGACCGGGCGGTCGAGGAAGCGCTGGAGCTGCTCGCCCACTCGGCCTGATGGCCGCCCCCGCGCGCCGGCGCAAGCCCAGCTTCCGGCGCCGCTTCGGCCTCGACCGCTCGGGGCCGCCGCCGCGCGAGACCCAGAAGGGCCAGCCCCTGCGCCCGTGGACGCTCCCGAACCTGGTCGGCTACCTGCGCCTGGCCATGATCCCCGTCTTCCTCTATCTCGCGTTCGACTCGAGCGACGGGCACGACCCCTGGGCGTGGGGGCTGTTCTGGCTGATTGCCGCGGGCGATTACCTCGACGGCTTCCTGGCCAGGGCGACCGGGCAGTACAGCCGCATGGGCGCACTGCTCGATCCGGTTGTGGACAGGCTCACGATCCTCTCGGGCGCCGCCGTCTGCTGGCACTTCGAGCTGCTGCCGCGCTGGGCGCTCGCCGTGCTGGCCGCGCGCGAGCTGGTGACGCTGCTGCTGGCCCAGGCGGCGCTTCGCCGCGGGCTCGACCTGGAGATCAACTGGTACGGGCGCATCGCGGTGTTCCCGATCATGGGGGCGATCTTCTGGGCGATGGTGTTCGAGAGCGTGATCTGGAACGCGATGCTGATCGTGGGCGTCGCCCTTGCCGTGCTGGCGACGATCGCCTACGCAAGATCGGGCCTGAGGCAGCAGTCCGCAACGGAACCTTCAACCCCCGATTGAGGGGCAGGGCCCGCGCGACCTATACTTCGCGGCTGAGACCGCGACCAGCGGCCACCAGCCCAGAAGGGAAAGGACGAGCGCCCGTGGCGGAGGACACCACACCCAACATCGGCTCGATGAGCGACGAGGAGCTGAAGGAGCTGATCGACAAGTTCACCAGCGAGGAGCAAGAGGTCTCCTATCGCCGCCGCATCCTGCACGGGCAGATCGACATCCTGCGCGCCGAGCTGGTCAACCGGCTCCGCGACCACACCCCTGACGGGGATTCGCTGATCAAGGGCGACGACGTCGAGCGCCTCAGCAAGATCCTGGCCGGCAAGCACGATTCACCGGCCAAGCCGCACGACTAGGACAAGCCGTGGCGATCCACTGCCCCGAATGCGGCTTCATCAACGCCAAGGGAGCCAACTACTGCCAGAAGTGCGGCGCCTACCTGTCGCGGCCGGAGGGCGCCGACGAGCCGACGACGATGACCTACACGGTCGACGAGTCGGGCGAGATGCACCAGATCGACATCGACGAGGTGGTCGAGCAGGCCGGCGCCGCGCTCGTGATCCGCTCCGGCGGTGGCCGCACTGGGGAGAGCTTCACGCTCGAGGAGGAGAAGGTCTCGATCGGCCGCACCCCCGAGGCCGCGGTCTTCCTCGACGACGTCACCGTCTCGCGCAATCACGCGCTGGTGGTGCGCCGGCGCGACGGGCTCTACATCGACGACCTGGGCTCGCTCAACGGCACCTACGTCAACCGACGCCGCATCGAGTCCCACGCGCTCGAGGACGGCGACGAAATCCAGATCGGCAAGTACAAGCTGAGCTACCTGGAGAAGGAGAAGGGATAGCCGGCGATGGAGGCCTGGACGCGGGCCGAGCGCAACGCGGGTAGCGAGGGCGCCTCCCGCAAGGCGCTGACGATCGGCGCCGTCGCCAAGATCCTGGACCGCGAGTTCGACGACATCTCGATCTCGAAGATCCGCTACCTCGAAGACCAGAAGCTGCTGTCGCCGCGGCGGACGCCCGGCGGCTACCGCCTCTATGGCCAGGACGACGTGGACCGCCTGCGCGAGATCCTGCGCATGCAGCGCGACGAGTTCCTGCCGCTTCGCGTGATCCGCCAGGAGCTGGCCTCGGGAGGAAAGCGAAAGGACCTGCGCAGTCCCGCCTCGCTGCGGCGGGCCGCGAGCGTGGACGCGGCACACGGCTCGCGCCTGGACCTCGAGGAGCTGGTCGACCAGACCGGCGTCTCGCCGGATCTGATCAGGGAGCTGGAGGAGTGGCGGATCGTGCAGCCCGAGCAGATCGACGGCCGGCGCGTCTATGACGAGACCGATCGCGAGATCGTCAAGGCCTGCGGCGAGCTCAACCGCTTCGGCGTCGCGGGGCGCAACCTACGGGTGCTGCGCACGGCCGCCGACCGCGAGGCCGCGCTTCTGGAGGCCGTCGTCGGCCCGGCACTGCGCTCCTCGAACCAGAGCCGCCGCAAGGAGGCGGTCGAGAACCTCGAGGCTCTCGCGGCCACCTGCAGCAACCTCACCCACCTGCTGCTGATCCGCGACCTGCGCAAGCTCACGGGCGAGGCCTAGGCCTTGCCCCGCGTGATTCGCAGGCGCAGGCTGCCCGCCTCGCCGGGCGAGATCTGGTCGGTGGTCTCGGACCCCTACCACCTGCCGCGCTGGTGGCCGCGCACCCAGCGCGTCGAGAACGTGAGCGAGGGCGGGGGAGCGAAGGGCCGCAAGTGGACCCAGGTGCTGGAGACACGCGACGGCCGAGCGATCCGCGCCGACTTCCACTGCACCGACGCCGCCGCGGCCGCGCACTACTCCTACGAGCAGCTGATCGCCGGCACACCGTTCGAGGGCTTCCTCGAGAGCGCCAGGACCGAGATCACGATCGAGCCCGAGGGCGGCGGCACCCAGGTCACGCTCGAGTCGGAGCAGCGCCTGCGCGGCCTCTCGCGGCTCGGCGGCTTCATGATGCGCCGCGCCACCAAGCGCACGCTGAACGAGGCCCTGCGCGGCCTGGAGCGCGTCTCGGGCGGCTCGGAGTCCTCCGAGGCGGTCGGATGAGCGCCTCGGCCTCCTCCCGGGCGGGGACCGAGGGCGCGGGCGTGCCCGAGCGCTTCAAGTGGTGGGGCTGGGGCGACGCCGCCAAGCGCGCCGAGGTGCCCGAGACGACACGCGCTGCGCTGAGGTCGGAGCTCGGAGTCGAGGCTCGCGAGGCGACCGATCCGGCCGCGCTGGAGTCCGTCTCGCTTCCTGCGCCCCACCCGATCCCAGCGGCGGTCCGCACCGCGGCGGGCGAGGGAGGCCTCGACGACGGCGCCGAGGCGCGCCTGCGCCACGCCGCGGGCCGCAGCTACCCCGACCTGGTTCGGCTGCGCTCGGGCTCGCTCGAGCTGGCTCCCGACGCCGTCGCGACCCCGGCCACGCGCGAGCAGGTCGCGGCGCTGCTCGCTGCCTGCGCCGAGAGCGGGGTGGCCGTCGTCCCCTACGGCGGCGGCTCCAGCGTCGTCGGCGGCGTGGACGCACTCGCGGGCCCGCACTCCGCGGTGCTCTCGCTCGGCCTCGGGCGGCTGCGGAACGTCGAGCTCGACCGCACCTCGCTCACCGCGCGCCTGGGACCTGGCCTGCGAGGCCCCGAGGCCGAGACAGAGCTGCGTCGCCTGGGCATGACCCTCGGGCACTTCCCGCAGTCCTACGAGCAGGCGACGATCGGCGGCTACGCGGCGACGCGCTCGGCCGGGCAGGCCTCGACCGGGTACGGCCGCTTCGACGAGCTCGTGACGGCGATCGAGCTGACCGCTCCCGCCGGGGCGATGAGGACGCTGCAGATCCCGCACACCGCCGCCGGCCCGTCCCTGCGCGAGCTGGTGCTGGGCTCCGAGGGGACGCTCGGGGTGATCACCGAGGTCGGCTGCCGCGTGCGGCCGGTTCCCGAGGAGGCGATCTACGAGGGCTGGATGGCCGAGGACTTCCGCGCGGGCGCCGAGATCGTGCGCGCCCTCGCCCAGGAGCACGAGGCCCCCGACGTGCTGCGCCTCTCCGACGAGGAGGAGACGCGGGTCTCGATGGTCGCCTCGGGCTCGGGCGGCTGGCAGCGCCGCGCGCTCGACGCCTACTTGGGGGTGCGCCGCCGCCGCGGCGGCTGCCTGGTCATCTGCGGCTACG
>VGBV01000086.1 GCA_016870325.1 Actinomycetota bacterium | reverse complement strand
TCGAGCGGACCCCGCAGCGCCGCCAGCGTGCGCAGCTCGAGGCGGCGGGCCGCCCAGGCGAGGTCGGCGACCCGGGGGCTGTCCCAGGTCTCGAGGCTCTTGCCCTCGCCCCAGCTCGACTCCCCAGCCGGGCGGTCCTCGGGTGGGTGCTCGGCGAGCGCCTGCGAGAGGGTCAGCAGGCGCAGGCCCGCGTCCTCGGCGGCCTCCAAGAGCGCCGCCAGCCAGAGCGGGCCCTCAGCCCACCAGTGGCCGAGGAGCTCGGTGTCGATCGCGAACACGCAGAGCCCGCGGCGGCCGTCGCGCCCGCGCGAGTGGGCGCCGAGGCGCTCGGCGACCGCCGCCGCGAAGCCGCGAGCATGCTCGCCGGCGTGGGCGGCCGCGGCGGCCGGGTCATAGGGCTCCCCCGCGATCGACCACAGCCGCATCCCGTTCGCGGACAGGCGGTGGTACTCGAGGTAGGCCGGGTTTGAGGGGTATCCATCCCGCGACCAGACCAGCTCGACCGCGGGCCAGTCGATCGTGAAGGCGACGGTGCCACCGGGCAGCCGCAGCGGGGCGAGGGCGGCGCCGTCGGGCTCCTGCGCGCTCAGGTCGAGGCAGGTGTAGAGCAGGCCGCGCTCGACGAGCGCGGCCTCAACGCCGGGGGCGTAGGCGCACTCGGGCAGCCAGAACCCCTGCGCCGGTCCGAAGCGTCGGCGGTGCGAGCGCAGGCCGGCGTCCACCTGCAGCCTGCGCCCGGCGCGGGTCGCGAGCTTGGGCAGCACCGCGTGGGTCGCCGTCGAGGGAATCAGCTCGACCCGGCCCGCCGCCCGCTGAAACGCAAGCAGGGGCGGCCCGCCCAGGCCCTCGAGCTGATCGATCGCCCCGGCGTAGTGGTCGCGCTCGGCCTCGGCGGCGGGCCGCAGCTCGGGGGCGGCCGCGGCGGCGTCGCGCTCGGCCGCGCCCAGCCGGTGGCGGCGCAGGAACTCCAGCAGCCGCTCCCCCACCCCGTCGGCCTCGAGCTGGTCGGCCAGAACCGGGGTCACGGTCATCGTCAGCCGCTCGGCCACCCCGAGCACCGGCAGATAGGAGCGCGCGACGGCGTCGAACAGCCACTCCTCGCCGAAGGGATAGGTCCCGTAGCCCTCCACATAGGGCATGTGCGAGTGCAGAACGATCGCGAGGTCGCCGGCGTCGCCCGCGCCGCTCGGGCTCATCTGCAGACGGCTAGGAAGTCGAGCGCCTGGTCCAGGTCGTCGCGCGAGAGCTTGAAGTCCTTGGAGCTGATCGCGGGCACGAAGCGGTCGTAGAAGGGCTTGGTCAGGCGCGCCGCGGGGTGGATCCGGTCCCAGCCGAGGCGGATCGCGAGCTCGTGCAGACGCAGCCGGCGCGCGTGGAGGACCCCGAGCAGCTCGACGTGGTCGAAGTGGGCCGCCATCAGCGCCCGGTACTCGGTCGCGTCGTACTCGTGCAGGTGCCAGGGGTTGTCGGACTTATCGGCCCCCGGCGGCGCCAGCGTCAGCCGGTTGGGAGTCGAGATGTAGGCGGTCCGCGAGATCGAGCCGATCCGCTCCAGCAGCCGGTCCGGCTCGTGGATGTGCTCGATCGTCTGCAGGAAGACGACCGCGTCCACCTGCTCGTCGAACTCCTCGACCAGGGTGCGCTGAAAGCGCAGGTTGGGACGCTGGTAGCGCAGCCGCGCGTGCTCGTGGGCCTCGGGGTTCGCGTCGACCCCGATCACCTCGGCCGCGCGGGTGGCGAGCAGATCCGAGCCGTAGCCCTCGCCGCAGGCCAGGTCCACCACCTTCAGTCCCTCGCAGCGCTCGGCGATCCACTCGTACACGGCGAGGTGGCGCCGGTACCAGTAGTTCTCCTCGGGCACGTCGGGCAGGGTCCGCTCGCCCGTGAGCTCGAGCGGCGGCACTCCCTCGGGTTGGTCGCGCTGCGCGTAGGCCATCGGCGCGGCAAGGGTAGGGCGCGCGAGGCCCGGCGCGCGGGCGCGGGCGCTCCGGGCGATCTCCCTAACATCACCGACCCCATGCCCGCCCCGGCGACCCCCGAGCGGATCAAGGACGTCAACGAGCGCTACCACGACGTCGCCGCCTCCTCCTACGACGCCAAATGGGGGATCGACTTCGGCCCCGTTGGGCAGCAGCAGGTGCGCGCGAAGCTGCGCAAGGCGCTCGGCGGCCGGCCGAGCGAGGCGTTCGGCGATGCGCTCGAGATCGGCGCCGGGACGGGCTACTTCTCGCTCAACCTGATGCAGGCGGGGATGATCGAGCGCGCGACCGCCACCGACATCTCGCACGGGATGCTGAAGGCGCTGGAGCGGAATGCGAGGGAGCTGGGCCTGAAGGTGAGGACGGTCGCGACCGAGGCCGAGAGCCTGCCCTTCGACGACGCGAGCTTCGACCTCGTCTTCGGCCACGCGATCCTGCACCACATCCCCGACCTGGCCCGCGGCTTCTCCGAGTTCCACCGGGTGCTGAGGCCGGGCGGCACGCTCGTCTTCTGCGGCGAGCCCTCGCGCTACGGGGACCTGATCGCGGCCGTGCCAAAGCGCGCGGGCCTGATCGCCGGCCCGGTCTGGCGCCGCGCGATCGGCGCCGACGCCCGCGACCACGAAGCCGAGATGGACGCGCACGGCCACGAGCTCGAGCATGAGGTGGACGTCCACGCCTTCACCCCCGGCGAGCTCGAGGGCTTCGCCGAGGGCGTCGGCTTCGCCGACGTCCACGTCCACGGCGAGGAGCTGCTGGCCAACATGCACGGCTGGACGATGCGGACGCTGGAGGCCTCGGCCGACCCCCAGCAGATCCCCTACGGCTGGCGGCGCTTCGCCTTCCGCTCCTACATCGCCCTGCAGAAGCTCGACACCCGCGTGCTCGAGCCCCACCTGCCCCCGCAGCTCTTCTACAACCTGCTGATCAGCGGCAAGCGGCCTGGGGGCCGCTGACTTCGGAGTGCAGGCCCTGGCCCTCGCGACTGAGGCCATGCGCCCGCCGGAGGCCGCGCCTGATGGCGGCCTGGGGGCCCAGCACCCTCCCCCCAGCAGCGGCAGCCATCGTGACGACATCCTCGCCGATCCGCGGCGGCCACCGTGAGGCCTCGCTCACACCGGCCCGCGGCCCGCTCGGCGCAGGGTCAACCGAAGGTGAAGGCGTAGCCGCTGACGCCCGTGTCGAGGCGCAGCTCGAGCCGGTGCCGTCCGGCCTCGGGGAGGTCGATCAGGCGGTAGAGCCGCTGCTTGCGGATCGTCGCCGCTCCCCCGTCGACGTCCTCTCCGGCGAGGCGCGCGGGCACGGGCTCGCCGTCCAGCAGCACCTCGACCGAGCGGGCCTCGCCCGGCGAGCCCAGCACCAGGAATACCTTCTCGGCGCTGAAGTCGGCCTCGATGACGCCGTCCTCGAGGGCGGCGGCGCCCCACTCGCCGATCCGCCAGCGCCCACCGTATGCGAACTGGTCGGGGCCGAGCGAGCGCGGGCCCGAGCCGTAATCGTGGACCCCTCGCTCGATCGCGCCGTTGACCCAACCCTCGGCGCGCTCGGCCCCGAGATAGGTCTCGGGCGTCCCCGCCGCCGGGTTGGCGCTCTCGCCGCTCGCCCTGGCGCCGTCGCCGAGCTCCTCGTCGCCCTTCTCGCGCAGCAGCGTCCTGATCGCCCGCTCGGTCGTCTCGTACTCCCCCTCGCCGAAGTTGACGTAGCGGACCTGGCCCCCGGCGTCGACCAGGTACTTGGCGGGCCAGTACTGGTTGCCGTAGGCGGTCCAGGTTCCGAACTCGTTGTCCTGGACCACCGGGTAGCGGATCTCGTTGTCCTCGATCGCCTCGGCGACGTTGCCGGCGTCGCGCTCGAACGGGAACTCGGGTGAGTGCACGCCGACGATCACGAGCCCGTCGTCGCGGTAGCTGGAGTCCCATGCCTTGAGGTAGGGAAGGGTCCGAATGCAGTTGATGCAGGTGTAGGTCCAGAAGTCGATCAGCACGACCTCGCCGCGAAGCTCCTCCATGCGCAGCGCCTGCCCGTCGGTGTTGAACCACGACTGGGTCAGGGTGAAGTCGGGAGCGAGCCCCAGGCGCGGCAGCGCCAATCCCTGGTCGAGCTGCGAGGCTCCGGCCGCCACTGCGCCGCCACCGTGGGGGCTGACCGCATCCAGGTCCGCGGCGACCGCCCGGCTCTCCTCCAGATCCCCCGTAGGGTTGACGAGGAACGCGGGCAGGTCGTCGGCGATCGCGTTCTGGAAGCGCAGGTCGGCCTCGGTCGCCATCACCACGGCCACGCAGATCATCAGCGCGCCCATCGCCATCTGCACCTGGCCGCGGATCGGCGCCAGGCGGTCGGTCAGGCGCCGTCCCCCGAGCATCAGCGCGTAGAGCACCAGGGCCGAGCCGAGGGCGTATGAGAGCGCGACCGCGAGGCGCCCGGCGGTGAAGTCCTGTGCCGCCGAAACCGTGATCACGCCGGCCAGGATCGGGCCCGCGCAGGGCGCGTAGACGAGGCCGAGGCTGGCGCCGACGGCCAGGCCCGAGCCGAAGCCCTCGCCGCGGAAGCGCGCGGGGCCCGGGGCTATGCGCGATGCCCAGGCCTCGATCCGGTCGCCGATCGCCGGCACCAGCAGCGAGATGCCGAAGACCAGCAGCACCGCGACCGCGATCGTGCGGGCGATGTCGTCCGGCAGCCCGAGCGCGTCGATCACGTAGACGAGCGCGACCGTGGCGAACGTGAACGAGAGCGCGAGACCGGTGACGACGCCGAGGGGTCGTCGGCGGCCGCCCGTGACCCCGGCGGACAGCACCGCGGGGAGAATCGGCAGCACGCAGGGGGAGAGAGCGGTCCCCGCGCCCGCGGCCAGAGCGAACAGCATCAACAGCGCCATCGAGCCCGACCCTGCCAAGCGGCGCTAACGGTGCGGTAAAGCCCGGCTCAAGCGCTCGGGCGCGATCCGGCGCTCCCTAGAATCCGTGGGGATGCCGGGCCGAGAGCTGCCCATCTTCGAGTTGCCGCTCGTCCTGCTTCCGGGTGAGCAGGTGCCCCTCCACATCTTCGAGGAGCGCTACAAGCGCATGGTCGGGCGCTCGCTGGACGAGGGCGAGCCGTTCGGGATCGTGCTCCGCGACGATGACGGCGCCCGCTCGATCGGCTGCGTCGCCCGCGTCGCCGACGTGCTCGAGCGCTTCGAGGACGGGCGCATGAACATCGTCGTCAGCGGCGAGGCGCCGTTCAAGGTCCTCGACCGCTTCGAGGCGCCCGAGTACCCGGTCGGCGAGGTGGAGCTGATCGCCGAGGACGGCGCCGGGGAGGCCGCCGAGGAGTCGGTGGCCGACGCCCGGGAGGCGTTCGTCGAGCTGGCCGAGCGGGCGACGGGCGAGCGCCCGGACCCGGAGGAGCTGGAGGGCGCCTCGGCCTACGCGATCGCGGCGCGCATCGAGCTGCCCGACGACACCAAGCAGACGCTGCTGGAGACCCGCGACGAGGAGGAGCGCCTGGAGCTGCTCACGACCGCGCTGCGGGCCGTGGACCGCGCCCTCGAGCGGAACGAACTGGTCGCCGACCTCGCCCGCTCGAACGGACGCGTGGTTTTCGAGTAGCTGCTGTCAGGCCTCCCCACCCGCAGTAGCCGTAGGACTCGACGGTGCTGGGCCCGAAGACGGTCTCGACCGCGGAGGTCCCCCAGCGACCTTCCACTCGCGCCGAACCGAAGACCATCGGAAAGGCGTCTCCGAGCAGCAGGTCGGCCTCCAGCGAGAACCCGCCGGCCAGCATCTTCCTGCCTCGACGCTTGAGATCTCGCTGAGATGCGGGCCGCTTGATCCGAGGAGCTTGAAAGTGCGCATGGCTGCGTGCTCCCGCGCCGTCTTCCCGCCCGGGCCGGACGGCGCTAGCACAGCCTCCGCACCCCCTAGATGATTGATTCCACGGCGCCGTGCGCCTGAGGGCACGCATGGCCGAGCAGCCCAAGGACGCAGGGCGCAGCCCTTGGTGGCGCCAAGGGCAGGCCCGAGGACGCCGGGATGCGATGCGCCATGCGGGGCCTCAGGCGTGCGTGGTCGTGGAATCACTCATCTAGCCGCCGAAGCTCTCCGCCGCGTCGGGGAGCTGAAGGGCACCTCGTAGGGAACGGTGTAGGGAGAGTCCCGTCCCGAGGACGCCCTGGGACAAGCAGCGCCCTACAAGATCCATCTAAATCAACAACTTGGACCAGACCAAGAGCCCCCTGCTGCTGCTCCAGCTCGACGCGGAAGACGCCGGACCGGTTCTCCAGCATCTCGGCCATCGACCCCGACTCCTCGCCGATGACGATCATGTCGCGGGCGAACTCCGGCACGTACCCGTACTCCTCCAGGGGCCCGACATCCGGCCGCCGTTCTCCCGGGCGCGGGCCGGGGAAACGCCGTTTGAAATTCCTATGCCCCCCGCGGCGGGAGGAGCTCGGCGAGCCGGGCGAAGGGCATGGGGCGTCCGTACGCCCAGCCCTGGGCCCGCTCGCAGCCCATCTCCCGCAGCAGGGCGGCCTGCTCCGGGGTCTCCACGCCCTCGGCGGTCACGGTGAGGCTCATCGACCGGATCAGCGAGATCACGCCGCGCACCACGGCGGCGTCTTGCGGTTGGTCCATCATCCCCTTGACGAACTGGCGGTCGATCTTGACGCCGTCGAAGGGGTTGCCGGTGAGCGACGACAGCGAGGCGTAGCCGGTCCCGAAGTCGTCGAGCACCAGCCAAATACCCTCCGCCGCGAGCGTCCGGAGGTTCCGTGACGCCTCGCCCTCGGCGCCGAGCAGCGCGGACTCCGTCAGCTCGATGGCGAGGCACTCGCTCGGGACCCCGGCGGCGGAGATCTGGGCGAGCATCCCGTCGGCGAACCCCTGGGTGCGCATTTCCAGCGCCGACACGTTGAGGTGGAAGCGAAACCGGTCGATGCGGGGCGCGTCGCGAAGGTGCGCGAGCAACTTGGCGCGGAGTTGCAGCCCGAGCTCGACCATCTGGCCCGAGTCCTCGGCGACGCTGATGAACAGGACCGGCGACACCGCGCCCAGCTCCGGGTCGGTCCACCGCGCGAGCGCCTCGGCCCCGAGCAGGCGGCCGTCCGCGAGGGAGCAGATGGGCTGGAAGTGGACGTCGATGGCGTCGGAGCCGAGGGCGAGGGTGCTGGCGAGGGCGGTGGAGACCCGCCACCGGGAGCGCACGCGCTCCGCGGCTTCGGGGTCGAACCAAGCGATCTCCCCGGGCTGGCTCTGCCGGATCTCGCTCAACGCGAGGTCGGCGTCGGCGAGGAGGGCCTCGGCGCTGCGGTCCTGGCCGGCGGCGATGCCCGTGCTCACCGTCACGCAGGTGCCTGGATCCTCCGGCAGGTCGACGGGGATGGCGACGGCCGTGCGCAGGTGCTCCGCGAGGGGGCTTGCGGCGTCGGGGTGGGTCACCACCACGAACTCGTCGGCGCCGATGCGCCCGACGAACCCCGCCGGCCCCACTCCGGCGGCGACGCGCTGGCCCACCTCGCGGAGCAGCAGGTCGCCCTGCGCGTGGCCGAGGGTGTCGTTCATGCGCCCGAAGCCGTCGATGTCGAGCAGGAGCAGGGCCACCGGCCCCGAGGCCCGCGCGGCGTCGGCCCGCGCCAGGAGGGTGCGGCGGTTGAGGAGCCGGGACACAGGGTCGATCTCCTGGAGGTGTAGTCGCTCCCCGACGAGCCGCGCGCCGAGGATGCGGGCGCTGGCCATCGACGCGAGCGCCACGAAGAGGTCCACGTGCCAGGGGGTGTAGAAGCCCACCTGCGAATGCTCGCTGTCGAGGACCCCCTCGACCACCCCCTCGACCACCAGCGGTACCGCCAGCTCCGACAGGCGCTGGGCATCGTCGAGGATGTACCTCGGGTCGCGGCGCGTGTCGTGGACTAGCTGCGGCTTACCCGTCGCGGCGGCGGCGCCGACGACCCCGTCGCCCACCCGGATCTGGATCGGGTGCAGGATGATCCTGCCATTGGGGTTCTTGGGGCCGAACGCGGCGCGCTGGTGAAGCCAGTCCCCCTCGCGCAGGTAGATGACGCAGTCCTCGATCCAGAGCGCGCCCATGACCTCTGCGGCGATCTGCCACAGCAGGCTCTCTGTGTCGGCCTTGACCTCGGTCAAGGTGATGGCGAACTTGCGCAGGACTTCGAGGTCGCTCACCTTCTGCTTGAGGTGCGCGATCTCGCGGTGGAGCTCCTCGATATCTTCGATGGACAACTCCGACCTCTCCGGCAACGCGTTCCTCGCTTCGACGGCGTCCCTCCCACTCTAGGCGTCGCCACATTGTGCCACGGCTTTCGTGGGGATCGCTCCTCCCCCGGATACCCTTCAACCGCGCGCTACCCCATCAGCGCCCTCGGGCTCCGGCTCAAGCCGGGCGGGTACCGCGCAGCACCGAGATCGGTCCGCCGCCGCGGCGGTGCTCGACCGACTCGAGGCCGGCGTCGCGCATCCAGCCCGCGATCGCCTGCTCGTCGTGGGTGCGCCCCCCCTCGTTCTCGAGCAGCATCATCAGCGCGAAGGTCGCGACCGGCGGGGGTCCGGTGTGGCTCTCGTCGATCACCCACTCGTAGACCAGCAGGGTGCCGCCCGGCGCCAGCAGTGCCGCCGCCTCGCGCACGAGCCGCTCGCAGGCCTCGGGCGGATGGTCGTGCAGGATGTTGGCGAGCAGCACGTGGTCCCAGCGCTCGCCCTCGGGCCGTCCGAAGCGCGGCTCGTCCAGGTCGCCGGCGAGGAAGCCGAGCTCGGGGTGGCGCTCGCGCAGCACCTGCTCGGCCTCGGGCAGGTCGAGGACGGTCGGCTCCAGGCCCCGGACGGCCTCGGCGAGACAGGCGGCGTGAGAGCCCGCCCCGCCTCCCGCGTCCAGCAGGGTGCCACCGGACTCGAGCCCGGCGAGGCCCGGCAGCTCGTCGCCGAAGCGGGCGGCGAGGTCGTCGAGGGCGCGAAGGAAGGTGAGCGACTGCGCCTGGTCGCTCCCGAGTCTCTCGCGCCACGGCGGGATCCCGGCGTGGCCGTCGCGGATCGCCTGTGGCAGCCCGGCCCAGACGCCGTAGAAGAACCACTCCTTGAGCACGATCTGGGCCACCGAATCCGGGTGGGAGCGGGCCAGCGGCGACCCCGCCTCGCTCAGCTCGAAGGCCCCGCCGCCGGCTTCGCTCGCGAGCCCGGCGGCGGCCATCGCCCCGAGCAGGTAGAGCGTCG
>VGBV01000085.1 GCA_016870325.1 Actinomycetota bacterium | reverse complement strand
TACGAGAAGCTCGGAATCTACTGGGAGACCCTGCACCCGCTCTGCCGCTGGGGAGGCAGGTTCGGCCGGAACGACGCGCTGGGGAAGCCCGGCTGGGACGGCGGGCATTTCGAGTTGAGCGCCAAGTGGAAAGGATAGCCATGAACGCAATCGAGACCGCCCGCCGGGGCTGCGAGTGACTTTCGGCTCCCTCTTCTCCGGCATCGGCGGTTTGGACTTGGGCCTGGAGTGGGCGGGGATGGAAGTGAGGTGGCAAGTTGAGATCGAACCCTTCGCAGCTAGAGTTCTGGCAAAGCACTGGCCTGCCGTTCAGAGGCACACCGATGTCAGAGAGGTCGGTGCCCACAACCTCGAACCCGTCGACCTCGTCGCGGGAGGCTTCCCCTGCCAGGACATCTCGGTCGCGGGCAAAGGTGCCGGCCTCGACGGCGAGCGATCAGGCTTGTGGTTCGAGTTTCTGCGGATCGTGCAGGAGCTGCGACCCACTTGGGTTCTCGCTGAGAACGTCCCTGCTCTCCGCACTAGAGGCGGCGACATCGTGCTCAATGGCCTGGCAGAGGCGGGCTACACCTGCTGGCCGCTCGTGGTGGGTGCTCGCCATGTCGGAGCGCCGCACCGACGAGATCGAGTCTGGATCGTGGCCCACCGCGGACACGGTGATGCGGAAGAGCCGCAAGGCGATGACCGCATCAACGGAGAACGGTCGTCGGAGTGGCGACGGGAACAGTTCACCGCCGGGACTGGAACAGGCAGTGGAGATTGTGGCGGGGACGATTCCGCCAGAGATGCAAGGTATTCATTTGCCCCCAGCGACCGAACGCTTCATCGGCATGGCGAAGCGTTCGTGGACGACGCCTCGGGCGGGCGAGACGAGCGACCAAGCGTCGCGCAAGGGGATGTTCTCCAGCCTGTCGGCGGAGGTGCAGCGCGAGTGGCTGACGCCGACGTCGGGAGACGCGAACGGGAGCGGAGCCGCGGGTTACTCGACGGAGAGCGGTCGCCATTCGGGCACGACCCTGACCGACGCCACGAGTGGCCCGCGCGGCCCGGAGAAGCGCAACACCCCTGGGAGGCCCCGCGGCTACTTGAACCCCCGCTGGGTGCTGCAGCTCCAGGGCTTCCCCGCCACCTATCTCGATGGCGTCGAGGTGCCTTGAAGGCGCTGGGGAATGCGGTGGTTCCCGCCGTAGCGGAGGTGGTGGGTCGTGCAATCATTGAAGCGGAGAGAGGAACTCAGCGCGCACACTCGGACTCGGCTGATCTGGCGCAACGGCAAGAAGGTGCGCGCCCATCGTTGGCTAATGGAGCAGCACCTCGACGGGCTGCAACAGCAGAAGTCCTCTGGCCCGATGGCGAACGGTAGCGTGCAGTTCGCGAAGCGGGACCACCCGGAGGAACTCGCCATCCCGCTCAGTATCGAGACCGCCCGCCGGGTAGCCCACTGCCACGGAACGTGCCACTATCTGCCCCCGTGGAAGAGGGAGGCGACGGCTCTGGGGTAACGCACCACGAGATCCGAACGTCCATTCGCTGGATGTCGGCAGCGCTGACGGGACTCGCGAGCGTCGGCGCTTTCATGATCATCTCGATGCAGGCAGCGCTAGGACGGGTCGAGCAGCAGTTCGACAAGTCGATCAACAGCCTATCGAGCACGGTCACAAACACCAATGCGGTCGCGCACGAGACGGCGCTCAAGCTGGAGGGCATCTCGCGGATCGTCGAGCGGAACACGGAGACGATCCGGGACCACAACAGCAAGGACGCCGATCGGGCGCATCCGAAGTAGGGGGGGGGACAGATGATTCAGAATTTGAGGGACAATCCGAAGACGACATGGCTCGGGTTCTTGCTCGCGGCAGCGACGGCGGTGATCTCGGTGCCGGGCATCCTGCCCGAGGAGTGGAAGGCAGCAGCCAACACGGCGATCTCCGCAGTGGCCTCGATCGCCCTGGCCTTCTACGCGAGCGACCCGATCCAGCAGTAGGGTGTTCGCCGGCAACGACTCCGGCTATGAGGCGGACGACCCATACCCACCTGCGCGTCGTCGGGCGCCCCGTCGCGCCCACCCCGTCGCCGGAGGCGTGGTGGCGGGTGCTGGGCTCGTTCTTGCGACGCTCGGCGCGCTTGCTCAGGGCGCTGTCGACATCGCTACCCACCCCGAAGTGGCCGCCGCGATAGGGCTTGCGGCGAAGGCGCCGTGGCTCGGACCCCTGCTGATCGGCTTCGGCGCGATACTCGGGGCGAGGAGGAAGCCATGAGATACTGCCCGCAGTGCCTTGGGATCGTGGGCAAGACCCCGTGGGCGATTGCCCTCCTCTGCTACCGCGACGCCGTCGTAGCCGGCCGCGCCTACGTGCCGTCGGACCTCGCCACGCGGGTCTGGTAGCTAGCGCCGGAGCTCGCGCTTGATCGGGCCGGTGATCATCTCGCCGAAGAGCCCGATCTGCGGGTAGTAGGCCCGCGACAGGATCTCTCCCAGGTCGAGAGCGCCGGCAGCCGACTGCCCGAGCGGCTTGAGGCTCCCCTCGCGCGCTGCCTCGATCGGCCCCGACGCCATCGAGAACACGTCGCCGATCATGCGCGCCCCGAGCCCGATCGCCGGGGTGCTGAGCAGGCGCTCCGCCGAGCGCCGGTCGTGGTTGTAGATCCCGACGCCCACCTCGCCCGTGATCCCCATGACCGAGCCGAAGAGGTCGCGCTGGAGCCGCGCCTGGAACTTCTCGGGCGAGTCGTGCTCCTCCCCGGAGAGGATCGTCCGGATGACGGCCGAGATCGACTGCGGCGGGAGCGAGTAGCCGACCGACCCGGCAAGGCGCTTCATGCCGAGCGCCACCATCGAGGAGTCGAAGGCGCGCACGCCGTCGTAGTGGCGCATCACGCCGAGCCCCTGCGACAGGGGCTTCAGCACGTCGTCCCAGTACTGCCGGGTCGCCTGGTACAGGTAGGGCCGGTACGCCGCCAGGATCGCACCCCACGGGTTGCGGAAAGCTTCCGGCGCCTCGCCCACCGCCATCGTGTACATCCAGCGCTTGGTCAGCGTCTGTCCGCCGAGGAGATAGTCCGACTTCGGCAGGTACTCGCCGCCGAGGCTCAACTGCTGCGCCAGCCGGTAGGCCGCGTCCTCGGGCGAGGCGGCGGTGGGGATGATCTCGTGCGCCTGCTTCATCAGCGCCCGGGTCCACGCCTTCGGGCGCGACTGCAGGCGGAGCTTCCCGAGCTCCGTCGCCGAGAGCCTGGTGCCCTTCGCGATGGCGTCCGGCTTCGGGCCGTTCGACTTGAGCCAGCCCGGCAGCGCCTTCTGCGCCTGGCGTGCGATCGAGTCCACTTGATCGACCGCCGAGCGGAAGGTGACCCGGCGGGCCTTGATGTCCATTCGCCGCGCGAGCCCGAGCGGCGTCGTCTCGGCAAACATCTTCGACGCCTGCGGGAACCGCTTCGCCCACTTCGGCAGGGCCACGTCGGAGAGCTCCGCGAACACGCCCTGGGTCATCTCGTCGATCACCGACTGCGTGGCGCCCGCCGCCTCTGCGTCAAGCCCGAGCGTGTCGATGATCCGCCCGCCGTTCACCCAGCCCTTGATCCCCCGCCCGTAGGCGGCGCCCTTCGAGATCTCGGCCATCTGGAGCGGCCAGGTCTTGCTGAGAAGGACGTTCGACGTGGCGGCGCGAAGGAACTTCGACGCCCGCTCGACCGGCGTCACCTCGGGGCCAAACATCCGCTCCGCCGTGATGCGGAGCACCTTCGCCTCGAGCGGGTGGCCCGTCTCCTCCCAGTACGAGATCAGGTTGGCGACCGTCTTCGGCGCCTGGAAGGGGCGTGCCCCGAGGCCGGATGCGACCTCCACCGGCTTCCCGCCCCCGAAGGCGAGCGCCGACGGCAGGTAGCTCCCCTCGCGGACCATCCAGTAGGAGTACACGTCCATCAGGTTGTCTTCGTAGAGCTCCTCGGGGAGAAGCTGGGACTGGAAGGCAACCGTCTTCAGCGGCGACTTCGTCGCCTCCGTCAGTTGCTTCGGGCTGAGCCCGGCGGTTCGCTGCTTCAGCTCGGCGTGCTTCGCCTGGCGGAGCGCGCGGTTCAGGATGCCCGGGACGTAGTCGGGCTGGTGGCGGATGGGCACGAACTCGCCGGTGAAGAGTTCCTCCACCACGCCCGCGTCGCGGTTCAGTTGGAAGATCTCCTCCGCAAGCTCGCGGTGCGGAGCCACGAGGTCGTCGACGCCCTCTGCCGGACGCCCCGCGCGCACCAGGGCGCGGAAGCCGGCGCCGACGCCGCGCGCCTCCATGGCCTTCGCGCGCATCCCCATGATGCCGTGCAACTGGTTCTCAAGGGAGTTCTTGATCAGGATGGCACGCCCCGCCTCGTTCGCCCCCGGCGCGCTCGAACTCATCAGGAAGCGAGCGGGGTCGCGGATGTGCGGCTCGACCGCCATGCGGACATCGGACAGGCCGGTGTTCATGAACTCCGGCCCGAAGGGCGCCGCGGATGTGGGCGCGACGACGGCCTCGACGGCGGCCTGGGCGACCTGGCCGACCTGGCGCGCGAGCCCCCTCGCCGCCTTCTTCGGGATGGCCGACTGGAGCGCGCTCAGGTTCGACGCCGCCGACGTCATGCCCGCCGCCAACTGCTCCTTCACCGGGGCGAGGGCGCCAGCGGGGATCTTGGGTACGCCGCGGAGGGCGCGCCACCCGGCGCCGACCCCCTTCCCCACGCCGTAGCCTACGCCGGACAGGGCGACGCCCGTCGCAAGCGTGCCCGGGTCGAGGACGCGCGAGTAGTCCTGGTCCGTCAGGGCGGCTCGCGTCCCCTCGGAGCCCATTGTGCCGGCGAGGCCGCCGCCGATGATCCCGCCGATCGTGGTCCCGAGGCCCGGCCCCGCGACCAGGGTTCCCAGCGCAGCACCACCCGCCGTCCCGAGTGCGCCGGTCGGCAGGCTCCCGAGGATCGGGAGCACCAGCTCCCGCATGAGGCCGTAGCCCTCCTCCTCCGGCGCGGGCTCCGGAGTCGGCGCGGCACCGTACTCCTCGCGGAGGCTCCGCCTGGGTCGCCCGTACTGCTCGCGAAGCGAGAGCCGCGGCGCCCCGGTGTACTCCTCGCGGAGCGACATGTCAGCGCGGGGCCTCGCCGAACTCGGCGAGGAGGCGCCTGCCCGTGGCCGTGTCGATCTGCCCCGTCTCCTCGGCCTGGAAGATGGCCTCGACGGCTTCGTCGGGCTCCATGCTCATCAGCTCGGCGACGAACGCGGCATCCTTGCCGGACGTCGGCCTGAGCCCCTTCGGCTTCGCCTTGGCGAAGTCCGGATTGCCGCCGATGAGGCCGCCCAGGTAGCTCTTCGTCAGCGGCACCTCGTACCCGACCCGTTCGAGCTCGGCCTTGCGGTAGTCGTCGTCGGCCTTCGCGAATCGTCCGGCCTTGAACATGGCCTCGTTCGCGAGCCGCTCGTTATCGGACTGTTCCTTCGCGGCGCGCTCCATCTCGTTCTGCTCTTGGGTGATTCCGAACTTCCGGATCTGCCACTCGAGCGACGGGGAGATCCCGCCGGAGCCCGCGCCCTCGCCACCGCCTGCCATGTTGTGGCGCATCCAGTCCATGCCGAGTTGGCCGCGCTCGAGACCCTGCAGGCGCTCGGCCTCCGAGAATCGCGAGTCGAGGCCGAACTGCAGGCGATCCGCCATCGCTCCCGTGCTGTACTGGTCGCGGATCTCGGCGAGGGCGTCGCGCTGCTCGGCCGCGGCACTGCGTTTCTTCATGATCTCGGCTGCAAGCTCGTTCCCCTCGTCCTCGTAGGACCGGGTCATGAACTCGAAGACGCCGCCGATCTTCGAGGCGATGCCGTCGGGCGCCTTGCCGGGGAGGCCCTTCGCCTTGTCGCCACCCTGGCGGGCGCTCATGAAGTCGGTCAGGTTCTGGAACTGCGGGCGGACCCGCGCCCACTCCTCGGGGGGAAGCGTCGCCTTCAGGTGGGCCTCGAGCCGCTGGCGCTCGGCGTCCGCGCGCATGATGTCGTCGCGCGCCCCGTCGAGGGCGACGCGCCCCTGGTTGAGCCACCCGGGGTCGCCGCCGTGGATCACGCTGCCGACCGTCTTCTGGAGGGCGTTGCGAATGAACATCGGGATCTTCAGCGGAAGGGTCAGCGCCTTCAGCATGAAGTCCTCGGCCTCGGTGCCGGTCGGCTGCGCGCTGGGCACACCCTTTGCACTCGGCTCGGCGAGTGCCTCGCGACGCCGGACGCTGGTCATGTCGACCGCCGGGAGGAGGACGCCGCCCCGCCGCGGAGCCTCGCTCGGGCTGGAGCCCGGGAGAAGCACGCCGCCCCCGCGCCTCGAGGGCGACCGCCCTGCCGGGGGCTCGGAGGGTGTCTTCGTCGGGTCGTAGCGCAGCGGTCCCGCTCGAGGCGCGGACGGGCGGGGAGCCTGACCCTGCGTCGGGTAGAGTCTCCCGAGCAAGTCAGCCATCTCCTTCGCCCGATCGCGGATCGCCTCGAAGCCCCCCTCGGCAAGCGGATTCGGGGGGAGTGGTGCCGACATGGCCTCGGCGATAGGGTCCGCCGCTCCGCCACCCAGGAGCCCCGCGCCGTAGTCCCAGGCACTCGACCACGGGTTGCCGGCGGTGCCCGCCGGACGCTCGGACATGAGACTCCCCAGGCCCGAGCCCCCGCCACCCAGGTCCGCCACGGGATTCGTGGCCCCGAGCCCGGGAGGCGGTAGGGAGAGCGGCATCGGCGGGCGGCTCACTTGCGGAAGCGCACCCGGCACCTCGGGCATCGGGGTGGCCGGGAAGTAGAAGTTCAGGGCGTCGCGCCACCCGAGATGTGGCGGCACCAGCGGTCGCTGCGGGACGGGCGTCGGCTGCGGGAATGGCATTTGCATGGTCAGTACCCGAATCCTCCGCCGCGAGTGTACATCCTGCGGAAATCAGGGAAAGGGGAATTGGCGAACGGGTCGACGAACGGCGGCTCGTAGGGCTCCGTCAGCGCCGTCCCCGTCACCCGGGAGGCGATGTCACCCCCTGCCTTGCCGAGTAGCCCCACGCCGCCCTGCGCCGCCGCCTGACCCATGGTCGGCGAGGGCGCCTTGAACGGCAGTGAGGAGGGGAACGCGGTCGGGTCGTAGCCGCCCGACGGCAGCATCGGGATCTGCGTCGGCGGTGGAGCCATGTTCACGCCGGGGATGTCGGGGACCGCGAGCGAGTGGAGGGACGACCGCATGGGCATGGAGCTACCCACCCCGCCCGCGAGGCCCCCGACCACACCGCTTGCCGCGCCTGAGAGCGCGCCCTTGAGCGGGTCTTTCGGGTTCTGGATCGCCCCGAACGCGGCGCCCTGGACGAGCCCCTTGCCCGTCGAGGCGGCAAGCTCGCCCGCCGTGCCCGCGCTCTCCAGCGCGTCCACGAAAGCCGACGGCCCGAAGGACTGGTTGAACTGCGAGAGTGTGTCGATGGCGCCCTGGCCGACCTTCACGCCAGCGTCGAGAAGCGAGCCGATCCCCGGCCCCCCGGCCTGGCTCGCGACCGAGCCTGCGCCCTCGAGGGCCGTGCCCTTCACCGCCTCGCCGGCTGCCTGAGCCGCGGGCGTTGCACCGGCCGAGAGGGTGGATCCCAGGCCGGCCGTCACGCCGCCTAGGCCGGCGCCCAGGCCAACGCTCTTCCACGCGAATGGACTGTCACTGACTGCACTCCGGATCCCTTCCGCCAGGGCACCCAGGGCTCCCCCCGCCAGAACTCCACCAGCAACAGCGGTTCCTGCCGCCGCTGCTCCGGTCAGGGTTGTGCCCGTCACCGCCCCGATGATCGCACTCAACCAGGGGCTGAGCATCGGACCCCCGTGAGATCAGACCAGCGCCTGCCAGTTCTGATCCGGCTAATAGTCGCCTGCGACACTCCGTGGAGATCCGCCAGGATATGCTGCGCGACGCCATTGGACTCGCAGATCTCGCGCATCACATCGCTTGAGAGAGCGGGCAATCTCAGCGGAGCGCGGTGGCGACCCTTGCTCATCTTGTCCGCCATGTTGTCCGCGTGCGTGCCAAGAAAGAGGTGGTCTGGGTTCACGCACGCTCGCGTGTCGCAGCGGTGGAGGACGTGCTGGCCATCGGGGATCGACCCAACGAGAATCTCAAAGGCGAGCCGATGGGCATGACGATTCCTCGGCGTCTGGCCATAGCCGTTCGTCGAGCGCGCCCCGGTCCACAGCCAACACCCCGTGTTGGGCTCCGGGATGCAGCGCTCTTCGATGTACCTCGCGTCGCGGGGGATGGGAGGCCGCCCGATGAGGCTCACAGCGTCATCTCGACTTCCAGGCCCACCACCTGCCACCCATCGCGCAGCGCCTCGCGGGCTGCGTCGTTCCCTGGCGCCACCGTGCCCCGCACGCACCGCGCCCCGCGCTCGCGCCAGTGGTCTGCCGCCGCGGCGCGAAGCTCCTTCGCGAGGCCGCGCCTGCGGTGCTCCGGGTCGACGTAGGTGCCCGCCCCGGTGATGAGCCCCTCCGGGGTGCCGGGCACCTTGACCCAGGCGCAGTACCCGACCGGGCGGCCGTCCTCGACGGCGACGAACACGGGCTGGCAGTCCATCAGCGAGCGGTGGACGAGCGCGATCAGCGCCTCGTCGTAGCGCGGCGTGCCGTAGCGCTCGAGCTCGAGACTCGCCGCGCGAATCATCTCGCAGAGACGCGGCCACTCGCCGGCTTCGAGCTCTCGGATCATCTTCCGCCGTACATCGCCGGATTGTTGCCCATCGCCCACTGCAGTGCGGACGGGGCCTGCGACTGGAAGAGGCCACCCAGCGCGCCACCGGCGACGCTGCCCACGAGGTCGGGGCCGAGGTTCGCCCAAGGGTTGGCCGTCTGCTGCGGCTGGAAGACGGGCGCGGAGGTGCCCGTCGCCAGGCGAAGCATGAGCTCCATCGGCATCATCCCGGCCTGAAGCTGGCCGGCGAGCCGCTGCTGCTGGATGGCGCGGTTCTGCTCGGCGAGCCCGAGCATCCGCTCGAGCGCACTCCCGTAGCTCTGCTCCTGCATCCCGAAGAGCCGCATGAACTGGTCCTGTGCGTCTGACTGCATCGCGCCCTGACCCTGAAGCCCCTGCAACCTCGACGTCTCCGAGCCCATGATGGCGCGGAGGTAGGCGTCGGTGTCGCTCATGTAGCGCTCGTGCTCGCGCTGGAACGCCTGCCCGCCCTGCTGCTGGGCGGCGAGGATCG
>VGBV01000084.1 GCA_016870325.1 Actinomycetota bacterium | reverse complement strand
ATCTTCGCCCGCCTCTTCGCCCGCCTACGCCCCGCCCGCCCCGCCCGCGCCCGCCGGCGGCCCCGGCGAGTTCCGCTTCGAGCACTGACGACGACACGACCGCCAAGGAGGCATTTGTGAGAGCACGCAACCGGCGCAGCATCCAGGTCCTGGCCGCCGCCGTCCTCGCCCTGATCGGCATCCTGGCGCTCGCCCCGCGCGCCGCGGCGGGCACCTACGTCGCAGTGCAGTGCCATCCCGAGCTCGACCTCGGCTACGCCGATGCCGCCTTCAGCCGCAGCTCCGACCACTACACCTCGGCCGCCGCCTGCGCCGCAGGCGGCGCCGGGATGCAGGTCCGCAACAACGCCGCCACGACCAAGGACGGGCGCTTCGGGGCCTGGTCCTGGTACCCGCCGGCCGGCACCGAGTTCACCCAGATCACCTCCGAGGCGAACGTCTCCCACGACGCGGGGCACAAGGGCTTCGTCACCGTCACCGACTCGGCCGGCGGCGTGCACTGGCGCTGGCCCGCCGAGGGCTCCTGGCAGCCCGTGGAGTGGAGCGCGGGAAGCGCCGCGGTCGCCTTCACGGCCTGGCTGCAGTGCTACGCCTCCGCCACCACGGCCTGCGGGCGCTCGAGCGCCGCCCACGCCTTCGTGCGCCGGCTCTGGTTCACGCTGCGCGACCGCTCCGCGCCGGTCCTCTCGCTCGGCGGAACGCTGTTCGCCGCCGGGCGCCGGCACGGCGACCAGAGCGCCGAGCTGGCGGCGAGCGACGTCGGCGGCGGCGTCTGGCGCTGGCGCCTGCTCGTCAACGGCGCCCTCGCGGCCTCGGCCGAGAGCGCCTGCGAGATCGTCCCCGGCGGCCCCGCGCGGCGCTTCGTCCCCTGCCCGCCGGCGGCCACCCGCGCATTCGCGCTCGACACCGAGCGCGCGCCCTTCCGCAACGGCCACAACGACGTCCGCGTCTGCGTCAGCGACGTCGGCTGGCCCGCGAACGAGACCTGCGCCACCCGCTCGGTGCTCGTGGACAACGCCTGCCCCGGCTCCGGCGTCACCGCCGCGAGCGGCCTGCAGGCGAGCTTCGCGGGCGGCGCCGTGCAGGCGACGACGGCGTCGAACCGGCGCGCTGCGGTCAGCGGGCGCCTCGGCGGCACGGCGGGCACGATCTGCGTCTTCTCGCAGGTCGCCGGCCAGGCGGAGATCCTGGAGGGCCTCGTCGCCACCGACGCCGGCGGCGGCTTTCGCTTCAACCCCCGGCGCGGCCCCTCGCGGCGCCTGCGCCTGGCCCAGCGCCACCGCAGCCACCTGGTCGAGACCTGGCTGACGCTGCGGGTGCGCGCCCGACCCCGGCTCAAGGTCGGGCCGCGCTCGCGGCTGCGAAACGGCCAGACGGCGCGATTCCGCGGCAAGCTGCCCGGCCCGGCCGCGGCCGGCAGGGTGGTCGTGCTGCAGGCGCGGGTCGGCGGCCGCTGGCAGGCCTTCAAGAGCGCCCGCACCGGGCCCGAGGGCCGCTTCGCCGCCCGCTACCGCTTCCGCGGGACCACGGCGCGCCGTCTCTACCGCTTCCGCGCCGTGGTCCGCGAGCAGGCGGAATACCCGTACCTGAAGGGCGCCTCGCCGGTGCGCCGGGTGCAGGTCAGCCCGTAGGCGCGCGCTCGGTCATCTTCAGCTCGATGTCGGCCACCTGCTCTTCGATCCAGTTGCCGGGGTCGCGCTCGGAGATGATCGACTTCAGCCGCTCGGAGCGCAGGCGCTTCTCCTCGGGCTCCATCGTCAGCGCCCGGTGGATCGTGTCGGCCTGCTCTTGGATGTCGAAGGGGTTGACCGAGAGCGTGCAGTCGCCCAGCTCCTCGTGGGCGCCCGTGTTCTCGGACAGCATCACAACCCCGTCGCGCGTGTTCACGGCGGGCGCCTCCTTGGCGACCAGGTTCATGCCGTCGAACAGCGAGTTCACGATCAGCAGGTCGAACTGCTTGTAGCGCGCGACCGCTTCGAGGAAGTTCTCGTAGATGCGCAGGTCGATCGGCATCCAGTCGGTGGTGCCGTGGCGCTGGTTGACGACCGCGACCAGCGCCTCGATCCGCTCCATGTACTCGGCGTACTCGGGCACGTCCAGCCGCGAGGGCTGCAGGTGGGCGATGAACGTCACCTTCTCGTGGAACTCCGGGTGCTGGTCGAGGAAGGTGTCGAAGGCGGTGAACCCGCGCAGCACGTTCTTGGAGAGGTCGGCGCGGTCAACGCGGAGGATCAGGTGTTCGCGGCGGCGCCGCAGCACCTCCTGCTCGTACTCGGCTACCTCGGGGGTGGCGGCCGCGCGGTAGAGGCGCTGGGCGTCTATCGAGAGCGGGTAGGCGCGCACCCAGATCTCGCGGCCCTCGTAGCGGACCGCGCCGCGCTCGTAGTCGGTCTCCAGCTCCATCAGCTCGCGGCAGCACTGCAGGAAGTTGCGCCAGTAGGCGGTGGTGTGGAAGCCGATGATGTCGTTGGCCAGCATGCTGTGGAAGATCTCCTCGCGCCAGCGGTTGGGCAGGATTCGCCAGGAGTCGGGCTGGGACCACGGGATGTGGACGAAGTAGTGCAGGAAGGCGTCGGGGCGAGCGGCTCGGATCAGCCCCGGGCAGGTGTAGAGGTGGTAGTCGTGCAGCATCACCAGCGGGCTCTCCTGCCCCTCGATCGCTCCCAGCACCGCTTCGGCGACGTCGGCGTTGACGACCTTGTAGCCGTGCTCCCAGGCCTCGATCTCGGCGCGGCGGATGTCGGGCGCGTTCGAGAGGTCCCAGAGGTAGTGCTGGATGAACCACAGGATCGGGTTCGCGATCACGTTGTAGAAGCGGTCGTAGGCGCTCGGGTCGCTGGCCACCATGCAGATGTCGTAGGTCGTGCCCTCCAGCTCGATCTCGATCGAGCCCCGGGCCGACTCGGCGGCGACCGCGCTGTCCTCCTCGGTCATCGCCGAGGCGATCCAGAGGGCCTTGCGGTGGGTGACCAGGCCGGTCAGCGCCGTGACCAGGCCGCCGCCGCCGCGCCTGGCCGTGCGCCTGCCCGCCTCGTCCAGCCCGAACTCGGCCGGGCCGCGGTTGGAGACGATCGTCAGTGGGCGCTCGTCTGGCACCCGACGTTTGTATCAGGCTGGTTGTCCGGTGCTGTGAAGCCGCCGTCAACGGCGGCTCGGAGCGCCGTCAGCCCTCGAGCGAGGCGAAGATGCGCAGCCAGTCCAGCAGCAGGCGGGGCGTGAGGAACCGCTCCCGGACCCGCTCCTTGCCGGCCCGGCCCAGGGACTTGCCGAGCCCCGGGTCGCTGAGCACCTCGATCGTGCGCTCGGCGGCCTGCTCGGGGGTGGAGACGAGGAAGCCGCTCTCCCCGTCGACTATCTGCAGCGGGATGCCGCCGACGTCGCCGGCGATCGTCGCCCGCCCCTTCCACAGCCCCTCGGTCACGGTCAGCCCGAAGCCCTCGCGGATCGACTTCTGCATCAGCACGTCGGCCTGGCATTGGAAGGCGTTGACCTCGATCGCGCCGACGTTGTTGAGGTTGTTGAGGATCTTGATGTCGGGGTCGTTGTCCGCGTGCTTGTAGGTGTGCTGGAAGAACTCCCAGCCCTCGGGATCGTCGGTCGCCATCGAGCCGACCAGCGCCAGCTGCAGCTCGGGGAACTCCCTGGTCGCCTGGCGGTAGGCGTTGATCACGCCCATCGGGTCCTTCCAGGGGTCGAAGCGCGAGACCTGGCAGAGCAGCGGTCGGTCGACGTCGATGCCGAACTGCTCGCAGACGTAGGAGGCATCGTCGGCCGAGAGCGCCATGTTCTTGGGCGAGAGCGGGTCGATCGCCGGCGGCACGATCTGGACGCTGCCTTGGCCGTCGAGGCCCCTGGGCACGTATTGCTCCATGTGCCAGACGCTGGCCTCGTACTCGGAGATGAAGGGCAGCAGCCGCTCGATCGGGTCGGGGTTGGGCTCGGAGAGGTCTATGTGGCAGCGCCAGATCCAGTGCTTGCCGTGCTCACGCGCGCCGTGGCGCATGCCGACCGGCTGCGGGTCGTGGACGATCACGAAGTCCCAGTCCCCCTCCAGGCTCTCGGCGTTGATCTTGTTGTAGTGGTCGAACAGCTCCCACTGGCTGGGGCTGAGCGAGCTCGGGTCGCCCTGCAGCGAGTTGTGGAGGAGCTTTGTCGCGTTAAAGAACTCCTCGCGGCCCATGATGATCTGCCACGAGGTCTCCAGGCCGACGTCGCGCATCAGCGGCACCAGCGTGTGGAGGATCTCCGAGACGCCACCGCCGAAGGCCGTGGCGCTGACGTGCAGCACCCGCTTGCCCTCGAGCGGCGCGGCGAGCTCGCGGATCTCGTCGACGACGCCGCGGCCCGACAGGTGCGTGTAATCGGCCAGGGCCTTGTGCCCCAGCGCTACCTCCTGCAGCACACAGCCCCCTGGTCAGGTCGCTCGCTCAAGCGCAGAAAGGTAGCGAGAGCGCCGGGGACGCACCCCCGCGCCCCGCCCCGCCGCGACCGCTCAGGGCGACGGGATCCGGTCGGGCCGGGTCTTGAGCTCGACCTCGAGCTCCTGCGAGTCGCCGTCCCTGATGATCTCGATCACCACCACGGTGCCGGGGAGCCGGCGCGAGATCAGCTCGGCGAGATCGCTCTCGGCCTCAAGCCGCCGCCCGTCCACCGCGACGATCACATCCCCGCCGGTCTCGATCGGGGTGCCCTGAAAGGTGATCTGGTCGCTGGAGCCCTCGAGCCCGGCGTCGTCGGCGGGCCCGCCCTCGACGACCTGCGAGACGAGCGCGCCGGACTCCGTCTCGAGCCCGAGCTCGTCGGCGAGCTGCGGCCAGATGCTCTGCGTCGTCACCCCCAGATAGGCGTAGTCGACCTCGCCCTTTTCGCGGATCTGATCGACCGAGAAGCGGACGGCGCCGGCGGGGATCGCGTAGCCGACGCCGGAGTTGGTGCCCGAGGAGGTCGCGATCTGCTGGTTCACCCCGATCACGTTGCCGTCGCTGTCGAGCAGCGGGCCGCCCGAGTTGCCGGGGTTGATCGAGGCGTCGGTCTGGATCGCGTTGTCGATCGCGAACTCGCTCAGCCCCTCGATCGAGCGGTCGGCGGCCGAGACGATCCCGATCGAGAGCGACTGCTCCTCCCCGAAGGGGCTGCCGATCGCTGCGACGGGCTCGCCGACGGCGTACTCCTCGCGCTCGGAGAGCGGCAGCACCGTGAGCTCGTCGAGGTCGCCGGGATCGACCTTGACCACGGCGATGTCCGCGTCGTCGTCGACTCCCAGGATCTCGGCGGGCACCTGGTTGCCGTCCGCGAACTGGACGAACACCTGCTTGGCCGGGGTCAGCTCGCCGCCGCCGTTGTTGGCGCCGCCGCTGGCGACGACGTGCGAGTTGGTGACGATCTCGCCATCCTTGGAGATGACGAAGCCGGAGCCCTGTCCGGCCCCGCCGCCGTCGAAGACCGAGAGGATGGTGACGACGCCGGGAGCCGCCTTCTCGTAGACGCCGGCGGGGTTGAAGTCGCCGTTGCCGACCTGGACGACCACCTGCTCGGTCGTCGTGGTGCCGTCCTCGCCTCCCTGGCCGGCCGTCGAGGAGACCTCGCCGCCGCCGCAGGCCGCCAGCGCGATCGAGGCGGCCACCGCCGCCGCGGGGACGACGCCGGCCCTCACGCGACGGCCTCGGTCGCGTCCGCTCGCCCGCTTCGGCCGGGTTCGGCCAGCGGCAGGGAGAGGGTGAAGGCGGTGAAGCCGCGCTGGGTGACGAGCTCGATCTCGCCGTCCATCAGGGCCGCCAGCTCGGCGGCGATCGCCAGCCCCAGCCCCGAGCCCGCGGAGGAGTCGCCGGTGTAGAAGCGGTCGAAGACGCGCTCGACTGCCCGCGGCTCGATGCCACGGCCATCGTCGCCGACGATCATCTCGGCGGCGTCATCTCTCCGGACGGCCGTGACTGTCACTGCCGTCCCCTGAGCGGTGTGCTTGAGGGCATTGTCGATGAGGATACGGATGATCTGCGCGACCCGATCAGGGTCGGCGAGCGCCACGGCGGCGCCGCGGCCCCTGACCCGGAGCTTCGAGCCGTGAGCACGCGCCCCCCGCTTGAACTCGGCCAGGGTCTCGCGCGCGACCTGCCTCAGGTCCACCGGCTCGCTGCGGACCTCGATCGCGTCGGCGTCCAGGCGGGAGAGGTCTAGCAGGTCGGTGGTCAGCTTCTGCAGCCGCCCGATCTGGCCGCGCATCTCGGCTATGAATTCCCTCCGCTCCTTCGGGCTCGGGCTCTCGGTCTCGAGCAGCTCGACGAACCCGCCCAGCGAGAAGATCGGCGTGTGCAGCTCGTGCGAGGCGTTGGCGATGAACTCCTTGCGGGCGCTGTCCAGCCGCTCCAGGCGCCTCTGCATCTCGTTGAAGCTGCGGGCGAGCTGGCCCAGCTCGTCGGAGGAGTCCACCGGGATCGGATGGCTGAAGTCGCCGTCGGCGACCTGCTCGGCCGCGCGGCGCAGCCGCTGCAGCCGCCGTGTCACCGCCCCCGCGGCCCAGAAGCCGGCCAGCGAGGCCGCGGCCAGCGCTATCGCTCCGGCGATCAGGATCTGGCGGCGGATCAGGGCGACGTTGTCCTCGACCTCGTCGAGCGGCGTGGAGAGCACCGCGACCCACTCGGGCCCGCCCTGCGCCGGGCCGGGGCCGATCGGCACCGCAGAGGCGCCGACCCGCTCGCCGGCGACGCTCTCGACCCCGGAGCGCGCCCCGCCCGACTCGACCGCGGCCTCGGCGGTCAGGTAGCTGCCCTCGATCGCGGTCCGCTCGGAATCCGAGTCGGCGAGCACGAACTCGGGCAGCGATCCGTCGGCTCCGGTCGAGAGCAGCGTCACCCGGCTCTCGGTCTCCTGGGAGATCGCGCGCACCAGCTCGCGCAACTCGGCGTCGGGCTCGTCCGCCCGCAGGGCGGCCTGCAGGCGGGGCGCCTGCTCGCCCCCCAGCCGCTCCAGCCTGCGCAGCTTCTCGGCGGTCAGGCTCGACTCGAGCTGGGGGACGACGTAGAGGTAGACGAAGCCGATCGCGGCCGCCGTGATCGCGAAGATCAGCAGCACCAGCCGGTTTCGCAGGTTGTCGAGGCGGCTCATCTGGGCGCGGCGCCGGGCCCGCTGGTGGCCACTAGTGGCCCTTCTCGGAACGTTCGCCAGGAAATGACGCAGGCCAGGCGCCGCCAGGCAAGGAGGCAGGGGGTCCGAATAGCAGCGCTATCCGGACGACTGAGGACGCAGCATGGTGGTGATCTGGACCGGTCACTTCCGGTGAGACGTTTTGAGGAGGGCCACTAGTCCCGCTCTGAGTCCCGGAAGCGGTAGCCCACGCCCCTGACCGTGAACAGGTACTCGGGCTGCTTCGCGTCGAGCTCGATCTTCTCGCGCAGATGCCGGATGTGGACGTCGACGGTGCGCGGGTCGCGGTAGGTCGAGTCGCCCCAGACGTGCTCGAGCAGCATCTCGCGGCTGAGCACGCGGCCGGGCGCGCTGGCGAGCGCCGCCAGGATCTCGAACTCGACGTAGGTGAGCTGGGCGTCGGACCCGCGCACCCTGATCGAGCGCCGCTCGGGGTCGATCTCCAGTTCGCCCGAGCGGATCGGCTCCTCACCCGCGGGCGCGCGGCCCGTCATCGTGCCCCGCCGCAGCACCGCCTTGACGCGGCTGCGGAACTCGCGGACCGAGAAGGGCTTGGTGATGTAGTCGTCGGCCCCCACCTCGAGGCCGTTGATCTTGTCGACCTCGTCGCCCTTGGCGGTCAGCATGATGATCGGCACCTGGCTGCGGGTGCGCAACCGCCGGCAGACCTCGATCCCGTCGAGCTTCGGCAGCATCACGTCCAGCACCACCAGGTCGAAGCGCTGCTGGGCGAAGTGGTCGAGGGCCTCCTGCCCGTCGATCGCAGCGATCACCTCATAACCCTCCTTGCGAAGGGGATAGGTCAGCAGCGTCTGCACGGCCTGCTCGTCGTCGACGAGCAGGATGCGCGCTCCTCGTCGCGCCATGCTGGAAAGGTTAGGGGCATGATCGACCTGCGCCTCTGGAGGCTCGCGCTGCTGCTGGTCGTGCCGGCGCTGCTCGTGGCGATGTTCTCGCTGCGCGACGTGCCGCGCCCGCTGGAGCCGACCCTGCCCCCCGACGCCTTCGAGGGCAGCGCCGCCGCGACGCTGGCCAGGGACCTGCACGCCCTCGCCCCCGAGCCCCGTCCCGGCAGCGACGACGACGCCGCCCTGGCCGAGGCGATCCTGGAGCGCTTCAAGCAGATCCCCTCGGTCGAGGTCTCCGAGCAGCGCTTCGAGGGCGAGGCCGGGGGCGAGGACGTCGAGCTGCGCAACCTGATCGCGAGGCTGCCGGGCCAGTCCGAGCGCCAGGTCGCCCTGCTGGCCGGGCGGGACGTGCTGGCGGGCAGCGGTGCGGCCTCGACGGTCGCCTCGAGCGCCGCGATGCTCGAGATCGCCGCCGGCTTCGCCGGATCGACCCATTCCAAGACGCTCGTCTTCGTCTCCACCGACGGCGCCTCGGTCGGGGCGCTGGGCGCCCGGCGCTTCGCCTCGGACTACACCGACGCCGGCCTGCTGGACGCGGTCGTGGTGCTGAGCCAGCCGGCCGCCGGCCGCCCGGCGCAGCCCCTGGTCGTCCCCTGGTCGGCCGGCACCGACAGCACCGGGGCGAAGCTGTCGGGGAGCGCCGACGCGATCGTCGCGGGCGAGGTCGACGAGCCCGCGGGAGACCAGGGACCGGCCGCCGAGGTCTTCCGGCTGGCGATCCCCTCCTCCCTGGGCGAGCAGGGCCCCCTGATCGACGCCGGCCTCGACGCGGTGCGGCTGTCCTCCTCCGGGGAGCTGCCGCCCCCGGCCGCCGCCGACGAGGAGGCCGAGGTGGACGTGGACACCCTCGACCGCTTCGGGCGGGCAGCGCTGTCCCTGATCCTCGCCGTCGACAGCGCCCGCGAGCCGCTCGAGCACGGCCCTGCGACCTACATCGGGCTGGCGGGGAACCTGCTGCCCGGTTGGACGCTCGGCCTGCTGGCGCTGTCGCTGCTGGCGGCGGCCGCGGTGACGTCTTTCGCGGGCGTGGCGGTCGCGGCCCGCAGCCCGGCGCAGGCCCTGCGCGCGCTCGCCTGGACCGCTTTGCGAGCCGTGCCCCTGCTGCTCGCGCTCGCGGTCGTCGCCGCGGCGGCGCTCGTCGGACTGGTTCCGAGCCCGGAGTTCCCCTTCCTGCCGGGCTACGAGCAGATCGGCGCCGGCGGC
>VGBV01000083.1 GCA_016870325.1 Actinomycetota bacterium | reverse complement strand
GGCGGCGGCCGCTCCCGCGCCGCCGCTCGCGGCGGTCGCGCCACCACCGCCACCGCCCAGCAGGCCGCTGAGCTTGGCGACGATCACGCCCTTGAGCGCGATCAGGGGGCCGGCGGGGAACAGAGCCGCCAGCACCTTGGAGTCCTTGCGAAGCTGGGAGCGGAAGTCGGCGCAGGGCTCGCAGGCCTTGATGTGCCGGCGCGCCGGACCGTCGAGCTTGGCGAGGCCCTCGGCGGCCTCGGCGAGCTGGACGCGGACCTCGTCGCACGTCAGCTGGCGAGCCTGGGTCGACTCGGCCAGCGCGATGCGGGCTCGCACCAGCAGCGACTTGACGCCGGGCACGGTCGTGTCCATCGCCTGGGCGATCTCCTCGTAGCTCATCGCCTCGATCTCGCGCAGCAGCAGCGCCGAGCGCTGCGTCTCGGGCAGGTGCGAGACGTCGGCGAGCAGGTTGCGGAACTCCTCGCGGTTCTGGACGCGCTCGAGGGTGGTGACGCCGTTCATGTGCGGCATCGTGTCCATCGTGTCCTGGCCGTCCGCGGTCGGCTTGCGAAGGTGGTTGAGGCAGCGGTTGCGGCAGATCCGGTAGAGCCAGGGCCGCACCGCGATCTCGCGCTCGTCGGCGATCATCGCGTTGTAGGCGGCGACGAAGACCTCCTGGAGCACGTCCTCGGCGTCCTCGGTCGAGCCCAGCATCTGGCGGCAGAAGCCCAGCAGGCGCGACTGATAGCGCTCCACCAGGGCCTCGAAGGCGTGCTGGTGGCCGCGGCGGGTGAGCGTGACCAGCGCCGCGTCGTCCTGGAACCTGAGCAGGGGCGAAGGCCGCGCAAAAAGCCCGCGTCGCTGTGCGTGTGTGAGTGCGGAGGCTTCCACCGGATGGGGGGCTGTGGTTGCTGCTCCCTACCCCCAACGAACACCGTAACAGCGGATCTGTTGCGATCCAGGGGCTTAATTCAACCGAAATGATTCTGGCCCAGACGGGTTATCCCGTCCTAAAGGAACCCAAACCCGTGCCTGGGACGCTCGGTCGGGGGAACTGCTGCGATCATCCAGGCACGCGTGACCAGCCGGGGTGGCGCAATTGGTATACGCACGCGGACTTAAAATCTGCGGCCCTTCGGGGCAGTGTGGGTTCGACTCCCACCCCCGGCATGACCCCGAGCCCTACTCGAGCCGGCGCTTGACCGCTTCGACCTTGTCGTCGAGCGACTGCTCCTTGTCGCGGCGCTCGTCTAGCTTGAGCACGGTGTAGACGCGGGGCAGGCCGAGCTCGAAGGGCACCGAGTGCAGCTCGGCGACCACGGCGAGGATGTCCTCGACGGGCCCCTCCAGCGAGGTCCCCATCGCGTGCAGCCGGAAGCCGACCCTGTCCTGGGCGGAGAGGCGGCGCTGGATCTCGGCGATGTAGGGGCCGGCGCTCGGATCCGCGCGCCCCAAGCCGATCACGGTCAGGTCCGCTGTGGCCATCGGCTCCAATCTTGCCGGTTCCGCGCTCGTCCTATAGTCGGGGCATGGAAGTCGTAGTCGTCGGAGGCCACGGCAAGATCGCCCTGAAGCTGCTGGCGCTGCTGGCAGAACGCGGCGACCGGGCCCGCGGCGTGATCCGCGACCCCGCCCAAGCCCCCGACCTGGAGGCGGTGGGCACCGAGGCGGTGGTTTGCGACATCGAGCGGGAGGAGCTGACCGACGCGGTCAAGGGCGTCGACGCAGTCGTCTTCGCCGCCGGGGCGGGACCCGGCAGCGGAACCGAGCGCAAGCGCACGGTCGACTACGGCGGCGCGGTGAAGCTGATCGAGGCGGCCAAGGCGAACGCGGTCGCACGCTACGTGATGGTGAGCTCGATCGGGGCGCACGACCCGGATTCGGCCTCGGGCACGTTCCGCGCCTACCTGCAGGCCAAGGCCGACGCCGACCGCGAGCTGGCCGACAGCGGCCTCGACTACACGATCGTGCGGCCGGGGATGCTCAGCGACGATGCCGGTACCGGCCTGGTCGACCTCAGCACCGAGCTTGGCCGCCGCAGCGCGGTGCCCCGCGAGGACGTCGCCGCGGTGCTCGCCGAGGCGCTGCTGGTGCCCGGCACGGTCGGCAAGACATTCGAGTGCTTCGGGGGCGAGATCCCGGTCGCCGAAGCCGTGCGCTCGCTCTAGAGCCTGGTGGTGACGGTCTTCGTCTCGAGGTAGGCGTCGAGGTTGGCGTGGCCCTTCTCGCGGCCGATGCCCGAGGCCTTGAAGCCGCCGAAGGGAGCCGAGGGGTCGCCCATGCCCCAGTTGTTGATGTAGACGTTGCCCGCGCGGATCATCGCCGCCAGCCTGTGCGCCGAGGAGATGTCGTGGGTCCAGACCCCGGCGGCGAGGCCGTAGTCGGTGTCGTTGGCGCGCGCGGCGACCTCTTCGAGCTCGTCGAAGCACATCGCGACCAGCACCGGCCCGAAGATCTCCTCGCGGGCGACCGCCATATCGTCGGAGACGCCGGTGAACAGCGTCGGCTCGACGAAGTAGCCGCCGTTCGACCCCTCGGGAACCTTGCCGCCGGCCACCAGCTCGGCGCCGTCGGCGGTGCCGGAGTCGATGTAGCCCAGCACCCGCTCGTGCTGCTCGGCCGAGACCAGCGGGCCCAGCTCGGTCTCCTCGTCGAGGCCGGGTCCGACCTTGGCGGTGCTTGCGATCTCGGCCAGACCCTCGACCACGCGGTCGTGGAGGGAGGAGTGGACGAACAGGCGCGAGCCGGCGCTGCAGACCTGGCCCGAGTTCTCGTACAGAGCCGCGTATGAGCCCTTGATCGCGCGCTCGAGGTCGGCGTCGGGCAGGATGATGTTGGGGCTCTTGCCGCCGAGCTCCAGGGTCAGGCGCTTCAGCTGTTGTCCGCACTTGGCGCCGATCTCGCGACCGACCGCGGTCGAGCCGGTGAAGGCGATCTTGTCCACGCCCGGGTGGTCCACGATCGCGGCGCCGGTGGAGCCGTCCCCGGTGACGATGTTGACGGTGCCGTCGGGGATCCCCGCCTCGGCGATCAGCTCGCCCAGGCGCAGCGCCGTCAGCGGCGTCTGCTCGGCCGGCTTCAGCACGGTGGTGCAGCCCGTCGCGAGCACGGGCGCCAGCTTCCAGACGGCCATCAGCAGCGGGTAGTTCCAGGGGATGATCTGGCCGCAGACGCCGACGGGCTCCTTGCGGGTGTAGACGTGGGCGTCGGGGAAGGAGACGGGCAGCGTCTCGCCCTCGATCTTGGTCGGCCAGCCGGCGAAGTAGCGCAGGTGGTTGACGGCGGCGGCCATGTCGCCTTTGGCGTAGGTGACCGGCTTGCCGTTGTCGAGCGCCTCCAGCTCGGCGAGCTCGGGCAGGTTCGCCTTGATCTGCTCGGCGAGCGCCCAGATCATGCCGGTGCGCTTGGAGGGAGAGACGCCGCCCCAGGGGCCCTCGAAGGCCTCGCGGGCCGCACGCACGGCGCGGTCCACGTCCTCGGGGCCCCCGTGCGCGACCTCGGCGATCGCCTCGCCGGTCGCGGGGTCGATCGTCTCGAACACGGCGCCGCCGGCCGACTCGACCCACTCGCCGCCGATCAGATGCCGTCCGGCGCGCCCGAGGAACTCGCGCGCGGGCGCCGAGAGGGCGTTCGTGGCGGCCGTCGCTTCCATCAGAATCCAGGCTAGCGTGACACGGCTTCGCCATCAGACGGGACCGCTGGCGGCCGCACGGCGCCAGTCGCGGTCGCTCCGCGACCGCTCAAGGAGGGCGCCCTGGCGGCCCCTGGGACAATTCAGGGGATGAAGGGGACCCTCACCTGGATGTACCGCAAGCTCGGGCCGCGCTACCCGGCGGCGTTCGTGACCCTCGAGCTGCAGAGCGCCTTCCTGATCGCGATCGGGGCCGTCGCGCTGATCGGCTTCTACTACGACGCCGACAGCTCCGACGTGCTCGAGGTGATGGCCATCGCGGTGCTGCTGACCGCGGTCGCGATCGGGATCGTGCTCGTGCGGATGTTCCGCCGCATCCGGCCGCTCGCCCGCTGGATCGCCGGCGAGCGCGGGCCGGCCGAGACCCAGCAGGCGTGGCGCGTCGCCGTCGGGCTTCCCCTGGAGCTGATCCGCCGCGACCTCGGCTTTCCCGTGTTCGGGGTGGCGGCGCCGGTCTCGGTCGCGGCGGTGCTGCTCTACGACCTCTCCTGGCTCGCATTCGTGCCGTTGGTGATCGGGGGGCTGATCGCCCTCGGCTACTCGGCGATCCTGCACTACCTCGCGCTTGAGCTGGCGCTGCGGCCGGTGCTGTTCGACATCAACGAATCGCTCGCATCGCCTGTGCGGATCGAGCGGCGCTCGATCCCCCTGCGGACCAAGCTGCTCGGGTCGTTGCCGCTGATCAACGTGATCACCGGTGTCACGGTCGCGGCGCTGACGGCGGAGGGCGGCGGGATCCAGGTGCTGAGCCTTAACGTGCTGATCGCGCTGACGGTGGCGTTCGCGGTCAGCTTCGAGCTCACGGTCCTGCTGGGGCGCTCGATCCTGCGCCCGATCGAGGACCTGGAGGCGGCGACCGAGCGCATCCGCCAGGGGCGCTTCGACGAGCACGTGCCGGTCACGACCGCCGACGAGTTCGGCGAGCTCTCCTCGGCCTTCAACCAGATGGTCGACGGCCTGGCCGAGCGCGAGCGGCTGCGCGAGGCCTTCGGCGCCTACATGGACGAGGAGGTCGCCAGCCACATCATCAGCGAGGACTATGACCCCGCCGGTCACGAGGTCGAGGTCTCGCTGGTCTTCTGCGACATCAAGGGCTTCACGGAGCAGTCGGCGGGGGCATCGGCGGGCGAGATCGTGAGCCGCCTGAACGAGCTGTTCGAGTGCGTCGTCCCGATCATCACCCGGCACCGCGGACACGTAGACAAGTTCATCGGCGACGGCCTGCTGGCCGTCTGGGGCGCTCCGGAGAGGCAGGAGGATCACGCCGACCGCGCAGTCCAGTGCGCGGTCGAGATCGCGCGCACCGTCAACAGCCGGCGCCCCGGCGGCTTCGAGATCGGCGTCGGGGTCAACACCGGCACGGTCGTCGCGGGCTCGATCGGCGGCGCCGGCAGGCTCTCCTTCAGCGTCATCGGCGACGCCGTCAACCTCTGCTCGCGGGTCGAGGCCACCACCCGCGAGACGGGGGACGACGTGTTGATCACCGAGGCCACCCGCTCGCAGCTCTCCGAGACGCTCGAGGTCGAGCCCCGCGGCGAGATCGAGATCCGGGGCTATGAGCGGCGGATCCCGCTCTACGCTCCCGTGATCCCCGAGGTCGTCACGCCGGGCGAGCTCGGCCACGACGTAGCGGACCCGCTCGGGATCCCGACCGTGGGCGGTATCGGCAAGCCCGCCGGCGCCGGCGACGGGCTCGGGCAGCGCCCCGCGGACGGGCTCGGGCGGCCCTCCTCGGGCTACCCCGGCCGCAGCACGCTGCCGGGCGGCTGAGGTCTTACGGCGGTCAGCCCGGATCTGGGAGAATCGCGGGGATGAGCGGCGGGAGCCACTTCAGCGCCGAAGAGGCCAAGCGGGTCGGCGAGGAGATCGGCATCGACTGGGCCACGGCGCCGTTCGACGTCGAGCAGCTCCGCGCCGGCATGGACGTCGAGCTCGAGCACGGCCGCCGCGATCCGACCACCGACGTCACGGGCGACGACCCGGTCGTCACGGGCAAGATCGCCCTCGCGCACCTGAACGAGTTCGCCGACTACTACACGCGCCTGCGGCAGATGGAGGCCGAGGCCGAGTCGGGCGGATGAGCCGCGGTCCGATTGCGTAGGGTCGGGGCGATGGCAACGGCAGAGCAGCAGCAGGGCGGGGCGGAGGCCGGCAACTCGGTGCACGGCGGCCGCTTGGTCGCGCAGGCGCTGAAGAGCCGCGGCGTCAGCAAGCTGTTCACGCTCTCGGGCGGGCACCTGTTCTCGATCTACGACGGCTGCGTCGCCGAGGGCATCGAGGTCGTCGACACCCGCCACGAGCAGGCGGCGGCATTCGCCGCGATCGGCTGGGCGAAGGCCACCCGCGAGCCGGGGGTCTGCGCGCTGACCGCGGGCTGCGGCGTCACCAACGGCATGAGCGCGATCGCGAGCGCCCAGGCCGACGGCGTGCCGCTGATGACGATGGGGGGCCGCGCCCCCGAGATGCGCTGGGGCTCGGGCTCGCTGCAGGAGATGGATCACGTCCCCTTCGTCAGCCCCCTGGTCAAGTCGGCCGTCACGGTCAAGGACCCCGCGCAGATCCCGGCGCTCACCGCCGAGGCGATCGACCTCACCGTGGAGCCGCCGCTGGGACCGACCTTCGTCGATTACCCGCTCGACGTCGTCTTCACCGAGGCCGAGGCCGGCCCTCCCGAGATCCCCGCCAGGGTGGCCGAGCCGGCCACCGGGATCGAGCAGGCGGCGAAGCTGCTGTCCGAGGCCGAGCGCCCGGCGATCATGGCCGGCGGCAACGTCTACTGGGGCCGCGCCGAGGGCGAGTTGCGGGTGCTCGTCGAGGAGCTCGGGATCCCGGTCTTCCTCAACGGCATGGGCCGGGGCTGCCTGCCGGCCGACCACGAGCTCTTCTTCTCGCGCGCCCGCGGCGCCGGCCTGGGCGGCTGCGACGTCGCCCTGGTGATCGGGGTGCCGCTCGACTTCAGGCTCGGCTTCGGCGCCTCGGTCAACGCCGACGCGAACCTCCTGATGCTCGACATGTCGCCCAACCGCCTCGAGCGCAACCGCCAGCCCGACCTGGGCATGGTCGGCGACATCGACGCCAGCCTGGCGGCGATCAGGGAGGCCGCAAGCGGCGACCCCAAGCGCACCTCGGCCTGGGTCGAGGAGCTGCGCAAGGTCGAGTCCGAGAAGCGGGCCGCCGAGGAGGCCGAACTGAACGACGAGCGCTCGCCGCTGCACCCGATGCGGCTCTACCGCGAGCTCGGCGAGTTCCTGGATCGCGACGCGGTCGTGATCGGCGACGGCGGCGACTTCGTCAGCTACGCGGGGCGGGTATTCCAGACCTGGGAGCCCGGTACCTGGATGGACCCCGGTCCCTACGGCTGCCTCGGGGCCGGCCCCGGGCAGGCGATCGGCGCCAAGCTCGCCAACCCCGGGCGCCAGGTCTGCCTGCTGCTGGGCGACGGCGCCTTCGGGTTCTCGGGCATGGAGTTCGACACGATGGTCCGCCACAGGCTCCCGATCGTCGCGGTGATGGGCAACAACGGCATCTGGGCGCTCGAGCACCATCCGATGAAGTTCCTCTACGGCTACTCGATCGCCGCCGAGCTGCGGCCCGAGACGCGCTACGACGAGGTCGTCTCGGCGCTCGGCGGCCACGGCGAGCTGGTGCGCGAGCCCGCCGAGCTGCGCCCGGCGCTCGAGCGCGCCTTCGCCTCGGGCAAGCCGGCGCTGGTCAACGTGCTGACCGATCCCGAGGTCGTCTATCCGCGCAAGTCGAATCTCGCCTAGCGTGTAGGCTTCGGTGGCCTGCAAGCTGATCCCGCTCCTCCTGCTCGCGGCCCTGGCGCTGGGCATCGCGGCCTGCGGAGACGGCGACGGCGGCGGCGATGGGGTGACCGCCCTTTCCGGCGCCGGCTGCGGCGAGCTGGAGTTCGGGGGGGAGGGCGAGGCGGACGTGCTGATCGCCTCGGACCTGCCGCTGCAGGGGGACTCGAGCGAGCGCGCCAAGCAGATGAACGATGCGATCCGCGAGGTGCTCGACGACTCCGGGTGGCAGGCCGGAGAGACCAAGGTCGCGTTCCAGGCATGCGACGACTCCGACGAGAAGACCGGGGAGTGGGACGAGGCGATCTGCAGGCAGAACGCCCAGGACTACGCGGCCGGCTCCGACGTCGTCGGCGTGATCGGCACCTACAACTCCGGCTGCGCCCAGGTCGAGATCCCGATCCTGAACCGGGCTCCCGGCGGCGGCGTGGCCATGGTCTCGCCGGGCAACACCCTGATCTGCCTGACCGAGGACAGCCAGACCTGCGACCCCGAGGAGCCCGACGTCTACTACCCGAGCGGCAAGCGCAACTACGCCCGCGTCGTCCCCAACGACGCCGCCCAGGGCGCGGGGCTGGCGCAGTTCGCGCAGGACCAGGGCGTCGCCAGCCCGTTCGTGCTGTTCGCGGCCGAGGACGAGACCAGCCGCGGCCAGGCCGAGACCTTCATCGGCGCCGCCCAGGCGCTCGGCCTCGACCTGGCGGGCCTCGACGTCTGGGATCCCGACGCGCCCGACTACGAGGCGCTGATGGATCGCGTCGCCGAGACCTCGCCTGACGCGATCGTCCTGGCCGGCCTGCTGGAGCAGAACGGCGCCAAGCTGATCGCCGACAAGGTCGCGGCGCTCGGCGACAACCAGAGCGTCAGGCTGCTCGCCTTCGACGGCTTCGCCCAGCAGGCGACGATCGACGACGCCGGCCCCGACGCCGAGGGGATGTTCGCGAGCCTGCCGGGACGCGCGCCCGAGACGCTGAAGGGGCCGGGCAAGGAGCTCGTCGGCGCGCTCGAGTCCGAGCTGGGCGGTGAGCCGGTCGAGCTCTTCGCCCCCTACGCCGGCCAGGCCGCGCAGGTGCTCTTGGACGCGATCGCCTCGGGCAGCGGGCGCTCGCAGGTGATCGCCGCCCTGTTCGAGACCCAGGTCCGGAACGGAATCGTCGGCAGCTTCCGCATCACCGAGACCGGCGATCCCAGCGTGGCGCCGATCAGCGTCGCCGTCGCCGGCGAGAGCTTCGAGCCCGAGGCCGAGATCACGCCCGAGCGCGAGCTGATCGACGCCGCCCGCCAGGGCTGAGCAGCTCCGGCCTCAGGCGGCGGCTCGTTCCGATCCCCCGCCCCCCGCCGCGACCAGCCGCAGGACATCGCCGGCGTAGCGCCTGATGAAGGCCGGGCCGACGCCGTGCACGGCCGCGAGCGCCTCGGCGTCCGCCGGGCGGGTCGAGGCGATCGCCGCCAAGGTCCGGTTGTTCGCGACCGTGTAGGCCGGCTTGCCGGCGGCGGCGCGCAGCCGCCACTCGCGCAGGGACTCGAACAGGCGCTCGTCGTCCGCCGAGAGCTCGGCCGGCGGCTCGGCCCCCGCGCCGGCCTGCCTGCGCCGGCGCGTCGAGACCTCGAGCTCGGCCGGGTCGGGCAGCCACGACTCGCCGGCGCAGACGTCGCAGCAGCGGCCGAGCGGGGCGCCAGGGGTCGAGTCGCCGAAGTGGTCGAGCAGGGCCCGGCGCCGGCAACGGTCCCCGAACGCGAACGCCTCGACCGCGCGATAGGCGCGCCAGGAGCGGTCGCGCGCCTCGCGGCAGGCCGCGCCGGCGCGGGCGCGGTCCAGGCGCCCGCTCATCTCCAGCCGCAGGCGCCCGCCCGGGGCCGGCTCGGC
>VGBV01000082.1 GCA_016870325.1 Actinomycetota bacterium | reverse complement strand
GCTCGGCCCGCGCCGCCCTGGCGGCTCGGCTGCGGTCCCGATCGCCGCGATCGCCGCGCTCGGCGCGCCGGCGCTGAACCTCGGCCTCGCAGTAGGGGCAGACGCCCCACTTGGGATCGAGCGCACGACTGCACTTGCGGCAGGGGTTGCGCAGGCGCCGCTCGCAGTTGGGGCAGCGCAGGTACTCGCCGTCGATCGGGTACTCGCAGTGTGGGCAGGACTGCTCGATCAGCTGGCGCAGGCGCAGCTCGGCGGCGCGCAGCTCGAGCTGCCGCTCCTCGCGGTCCTCCAGGAACTCCGGGGGACGCAGGATCGTGTAGACGACCGTCCCCACGAAGGGGAAGAAGGACGCCGCCGTGGAGCAGGCGATCAGCACCGGGTCCTCGATCCGCCTCTTCGCGTCCTGGTAGGTCCAGTAGATCAGCGCCACGTAGGTGACGACCAGGAACAGGATCAGGAGGTTGAGGACGAGGCCGATCGAGCCGCCGTCTATGCCGAAGATCGCGAGCATGGTCAGTGAGAGCCGCCGAGTGTACGTACTTCGAGGCGGCCGGGGCGCAACCTGCGTGCCCCAGGCGAGGTCGCGGAATCAGAGGAAGAAGAGGCCGAACACGTAGCCGACGACGAAGAAGACGAGGATGACGACGGCCACCACGAGGGCGACCAGTCCCATCATCGTCAACAACTCTCCGCGCGCCTCCCGGTTCATAGGCATCCCAGAAGGTAGTGGGAACCGGCGGCCAGCGCCACCGCCCCTCGCTCCCGCGCAAGCTCGCGCGCACGCTCCCAGGCGGCTCGCGGGTCGGCTATCTCCTCGGTTTCGGTGCCCGCGTCGCGAGCGATCGAGGCGAGCTCGGCGGCCGTGCGTGAACCGGCGCCCGGCCGCCCCGAGCCCTCGATCGCCTCGGCGGGGATCTCGGTGCAGACGATCACCGAGCAGGGCCGGACCAGGGCGCGCACGATCGCGTCGGCGTCCTTGTCGGCGAGCACCGCGACGCAGCCGATCACCTCGCGCCCGCCGGCGAGCGCCGGCAGCGCGCGGGCGAGGGCGAGGGCGCCCTGGGCGTTGTGGGCGGAGTCGCGGATCTCTGGGGGCTCGCCCTCGATCAGCTCCGCCCGGCCGGGATTGGAGAGCTGGCCCGCCACCCGCGCGACGGCGTCGGGGTCCGGGTCGCGCCCGAGCAGCTCAGCGGCCGCAGCCGAGGCCAGCGCCAGGTTGCGCTCGGGAAAGCTCTGGGCTTGACTCCCGGTCGACCCCGGGCGCGCGGTCTCACCTGCGGCGCCCGCCCCGACGGCCAGGCGCCTGGCGCTGCGCTCGCGCACCACCTCCTCCACCACCGGCTCGACCTCTTCGGGGAGCTCGCCCGTGGCCAGGGCGGTGTGGTCGCGCAGCACCGCGAGCTTCTCGGCCGCTATCTCGGGCAGCGTCTCGCCGAGCCACTCCGTGTGATCGAGCCCGACCGATGTCAGCACCGTCAGCTTCGAGGGGATCACGTTGGTCGCGTCCAGCCGCCCGCCGAGCCCGGCCTCGATCACCCCGACCTCGACCCTGGCTGCGGCGAGGGCAACGAAGGCGGCCGCGGTCAGCAGCTCGTACTGGGTCACGGGCCCCTCGGCGCCGGCGCTGCGATCGGCCACCGCCGCCGACTGCTCGGCGCGCTCGAGCGCCTCGGCGAGGGCGGCCTCGGAGATCGGCTCGCCGCCGAGCTCGATCCGCTCCCGCCACTCATGGATGTGGGGAGAGAGGTAGGCGCCGGAGCGAACCCCGTGGGCGCGCAGCAGCGCCGCCGTCATCCGCGCCACCGAGGTCTTGCCGTTGGTGCCGACCACGTGGATCGAGGCGAACCGGTGCTGGGGCATCCCCAGCAGCGTGCACAGCCGCTGCATCCGCTCGAGCCCCAGCTTCCAGCCGAGGAACTCGCGTCCCCGCAGAAGATCCTCGCTTCCGGCCACGTCCCTAACCGAGCTCTTCGAGCTCGGCGCGGTAGGCATCGAGCTTGCGGCGCTCCTCGTCGACGACGTCGGCGGGCGCCTTGGCGACGAAGCGCTCGTTGTCGAGCTTCCTCTCGGCGCGCTCGATCTCCGCGCGCAGCTTCTGACGGCGCTCCTCCATCCGCGCCTCCACGGCGCCCCCGTCGAGGCCCTCGGTGGGCATCAGCTCGATGCCCCCGACCGTGGCGATCGGCTCGCCGTCGGCGCCGTCGAAGCTGATCCTGGCGAGGCGGGACACCAGCTCATGCGGCGTACCGCCCGGCGCGCGTGCGGCCAGGACCTGCCCCGCGGGGACGCCCGCCAGGTCGCGCCAACGCCGCAGCCCGCGGGTGAGCTCGATCGCGGCGCCGATCTCGGCCTCGGCGGCTTCGTCGCTCAGCCCCTCGTCGGGCACCGGGAAGGGGTGGACGACGAGCGCCTCGCTGGCGCGATCGGGCAGGTAGGAGTAGATCTCCTCGGTCACGAAGGGCATCATCGGGTGGGCCAGCGCGAGCACCTGCTCGAGCGCCCACAGCAGCGTGCCGGCCGCCTGCGCGTCACCGTCGTAGAGCCGTTCCTTGACGACCTCCAGGTACCAGTCGCAGAGCTCGGACCAGAAGAACTCATAGAGGTCGAGCGCGGCGTGGGAGAAGTCGAAGTCCTCGATCGAGCCCGTCACCGAGGCGACCGCGCGCGTCAGGCGCGAGGCGATCCAGCGGTCCTCGACCGGCGCCTCGCCGGAGCGGATCGCCGCGATGGCGGCATCGACCTGCTCGCGACCGGCCTCGCCGACGTTCAGCAGCACCAGGCGCGAGGCGTTCCACATCTTGTTTGCGAGGTCGCGACCCTGCTTGACCCGGGCCTCGGAGTAGCGAACGTCCTGGGCAGAGGACATCGCCAGCAGCCCGAAGCGCAGCGCGTCGGCGCCGTGAACCTCGATCTCATCGAGGGGATCGATGCCGGTGCCGAGGCTCTTCGACATGCGCCGCCCGTCGGGGGCCTGGATCACGGAGTGGATGTTGACCACGCTGAAGGGGACCTCGCCGGTGAACTCGAGCGAGGTCATCACCATTCGCGCCACCCAGAGGAAGATGATCTCGCGCGCCGTCGAGAGCACGTCGGTGGGGAAGAACGCCCGCAGCTCGGGCGCCTCGGTGTCGGGCCAGCCCAGCGTCGCGTAGGGCCACAGCGCCGAGCTGAACCAGGTGTCGAGCACGTCCTCCTCCTGGACCAGCGCATCGGGGTCGACGCCCTGCTCCCTGGCCCGCTCCCGCGCCAGCTGCTCGGACTCGGCCACGATCTCCTCGCCCCCGGGCCCGTACCAGACGGGGAGCCTGTGCCCCCACCAGAGCTGACGCGACACGCACCAGGGGCGGATGCGCCCGAGCCAGTCGAGGTAGACCTTTGTGTGGGGGTCGGCGGGAACGAACCGGACCTCGCCGCGCTCGACCACCTCGATCGCCGGCTTCGCAAGCTCGTCCATGCGGCAGAACCACTGCAGGGAGATCAGCGGCTCGATGCGCTCGTCCGAGCGGTGCGAGAAGGGGACCGTGTGCGAGTAGGGCTCCTCGCCCCGCAGCAGGCCCCGCTCGCGCAGCTCGGCGACGACCGCCTCGGAGGCCTCGCCGGCGGTCATCCCGCGGAAGCGCTCGGGGGCGGCGTCGGTGATCCGCCCGTCCTCGCCGATCACCGAGATCACCTCCAGCCCGTGCGCTCGCCCGATCTCGAAGTCGTTGGGATCGTGCCCCGGCGTGATCTTGAGCGCCCCAGTGCCGAACTCCACGTCCACGTGCTCGTCGCCGATCACGGGCAGCTCGCGGCCCACCAGCGGCAGCTCGGCGGTCCCGCCGATCAGTTGGCGGTAGCGCTGGTCGTCGGGGTTCACCGCCACCGCGGTGTCGGCCAGCATCGTCTCGGGGCGGACCGTCGCCACCACCAGCTCCCCGCCGCCGCTGAGCGGATAGGCGATCTCGTACAAAGTGTCGGTGACCTCGCGGTTCTCGATCTCGAGGTCGGAGATCGCCGAGCCGAGCCCGGGGTCCCAGTTGACCATGTAGTCGTCCCGGTAGATCCAGCCCTTCTCGTACAGCGCCACGAACACCCTGTAGACGGCCTCGACGTAGCCATGGTCGAGGGTGAAGCGCTCGCGCTCGTAGTCGCAGGAGGCCCCCAGGCGCTTGTACTGCTCGACGATGGTGGAGCCGTACTCCGCCTTCCACTCCCAGACCCTCTCGGTGAAGGCCTCGCGCCCGAGCTCCCTGCGGCTCGTGCCCTGGGCGGAGAGCTCCTTCTCGACGACCGCCTGGGTCGCGATGCCGGCGTGGTCGGTGCCCAGAATCCAAAGGGTGTTGCGGCCCCGCATGCGGTTGATCCGGATCAGCGCGTCCTGGATCGAGCCGTTGAGCGCGTGGCCCATGTGCAGGGCTCCGGTCACGTTCGGCGGCGGGATCGAGATCGAGAAGTTGTCCTCGGGACTTCCCTCGGCGGGCGGGTGAAACCAGCCGCCTTTCATCCAGCTCTCGAACACGCGGCCCTCGACCGCGCCGGGATCCCAGCGGGTGCTCGCTTCCAGGGATTTTCGGCGCTCGGCGTCCAAGGGCGCCGATCTTACGGCGCGGCCGGGGACCACCACGACGCGCCGGTCGTCGCGGGCGCCGCCGAGCGGGCGGCGCCCGCTGCAGAGCACGGTCTTGCGCTCCTTGGGCGAGGCATCCGCGCTTGTGTCGCGCGAGTGGCCGTGTCAGCATGGTCGCGTGTCCGATCAGGAGTTGCGAACGCTGATGGAGCAGGTGCGGGAGGAGCACCAGCTCAACCGCGCCGCCTACGAGCGCCAACTCGAGCTGACGCGGATCGTCGTCAAGCGCAACGGCGATGCGTTCAACGCGCTGATCGAAGAGCTCGGCCGCTTCCGCGGGCGGCTCGACGCCTTCGGAGAGCGGATCGACGCCTTCGGAGAGCGGATCGACGCCTTCGGAGAGCGGGTCGACGCCTTCGGTGCCACGCTCGAGATTCAGCGCGAGATCCTGCTGCGCTTCCTCGATCGCCTGGATGACGAGCTTCCTCCCCCGCAGGGCTGAGAGGAACCGGCCCGGTCCCCTGGCCGGGACCGGCTAGGAAGCCTGCTCGCCGAGCTCCTGCTCGACCGGGACGGCGTCACCGGCGTCGGTGACGAGCATCGGCTTCATGCCCTTCTCGATCGTCTCCTTGGTGACGACGCACTTGGTCACGTCGTTGCGCGAGGGAAGCTCGAACTGCACGTCCATCAGCGTCTCCTCGAGGATCGAGCGCAGGCCGCGGGCACCGGTGTCGCGGTCGATCGCCTTGTCCGCGATCGCGCCGAGGGAGTCGGGCGCGAAGACGAGGTCGATGTCGTCGAACTGGAAGAAGCGGTGGAACTGCTTGACCAGCGCGTTGCGGGGCTCGGCCAGGATCCGGATCAGGTCGTCGCGGCTGAGCTGGTGGATCGCGGCGATCACCGGCAGGCGGCCGATGAACTCCGGGATCAGCCCGTACTCCATGAAATCCTCCGGCAGCACCTGCTCGAACAGCTCGCCGGTGTCCTTCTCCATGCTCGACTGCACCTGGGCGCCGAAGCCGACGCCGTGGTTGCCGATGCGCTTCTCGATCACGTCGTCGAGGTGCGCGAAGGAGCCGCCGCAGACGAAGAGGATGTTGGAGGTATCGATCGTGAGGAACTCCTGGTGGGGGTGCTTGCGCCCGCCCTGCGGGGGCACCGAGGCGGTCGTCCCCTCCAGGATCTTCAGCAGCGCCTGCTGCACGCCCTCGCCGGAGACGTCGCGGGTGATCGACGGGTTGTCGGCCTTGCGCGCGATCTTGTCGATCTCGTCGATGTAGATGATCCCCGTCTCCGCCTTCTTCACGTCGAAGTCGGCCGCCTGGATCAGCTTCAGCAGGATGTTCTCGACGTCCTCGCCGACGTAGCCGGCCTCGGTCAGCGCCGTGGCGTCGGCGATCGCGAAGGGGACGTTGAGGATGCGCGCCAGGGTCTGGGCCAGCAGCGTCTTGCCGCAGCCGGTCGGGCCGAGCAGCAGGATGTTCGACTTCGAGAGCTCGATCGCACCGTCACCCTCCTGGTCGGTGCTCGACATCTGCACGCGCTTGTAGTGGTTGTAGACGGCGACCGAAAGCGCGCGCTTGGCACCCTCCTGGCCGACCACGTACTCGTCCAGGACCTCGTTGATCTCGACCGGCTTGGGGAGGTTCTCGAGCTCGAACGTCGGCGGGGCAGTGAGCTCCTCATCGATGATCTCGTTGCAGAGGTCGATGCACTCGTCGCAGATGTAGACGCCGGGGCCGGCGATCAGCTTCTTGACCTGGCGCTGCGACTTCCCGCAGAAGCTGCAGAGAAGCTGCTCGTTGGAATCGGTCGGACGTGCCAGCGGAATCCACTCCCCAAGTCGACGTTCTCCGGCTGGGGCCTCTTCCCGCAAGCTTAAGGGGAGGGCCGCTCCGGCCTCACGCGTCTCAGTACGCGACGAGCGTCGGGACTCCTGCAGGGATCGTCAACCGCGGCCGCGGCCATGACCCCGATGTCGGGGATGACCTACCCCAGCCGCTACCCGGCGAGCGCCTCGAACACGTCCTTGCTGTGGGTGAGCGGCAGTCGGTTGCCCTCGAGCTCGACCTTGGCGCCGTCGGGGCCGACCAGCTCCAGCACCTTGACGTCGATGCGCTGGTGGACGTTGACCTCCAGCCCCTCGCGAGGGACCGTGAAGACGAGCTCGCCGACGCGGCTCTGGATGCCTTTGAAGCCGTACACGGCCTGCTCGCCGACCCCGACCACCATGTTCTCGGGCAGGCCCCGGGCGATCGAGGCGGCGAGACCGCCCCCGGCGAACCCGGCGGCGCCGCCCGCGGCCCCCGCGATCCCGCCGGCGTCGCCGCCGACCATCGCTCCGGCGACCATGCCGCCGCTGTGGCCGCGCGGGTTGAACTGGCCCGCGGCGATCACGCGATCGTCGATTCCCGCCTGCTCGAGGCCCTGCTGGACCGCGTCCACCATCTTCTGCTCGGCCACCCTCTCCTCCGTTCTCGCTCGCTGCCGAAGCTCTGACCCGGGGGGCATCTTATCTGGTCGGGCGCACTGAAGCCCCGCAGTCGCTCGCGCCTCAGCTGTGGCGGTCCCAGGCGCGCAGGAAGGGCTCGGGGTCGAGTAAGCGCCCGCCCTTGGTGCGGAGCTCGAAGTGCAGGTGGCACGGCGTCGAGGCGGCGTTGCCTGTTCGCCCCACGTAGCCCAGCACCTGGCCGGTGAAGACGCGATCCCCCTTGGCGACCTCGGCGGGGCGGGTCAGGTGCGAGTAGCGGTAGGTGAGCCCCTCCTTGCGCCCGGAGATGACGACGTAGTGGCCGTCGAGGCTGGGGTGAAAGCGGCGCCGCACGACCGTCCCGCCCCGCGCCGCCACCAGGGGCGTGCCGCAGCGGGCCGTTGCGTCGAAGCCCTGGTGGATGCGGCCTCCGTTGCGCGCGGCCCCGAACTCGCCGACTCCCCCGCGTCCGCCATGGGGCCCCCGGATCGGGTGGTGGTGCCCGATCAGCCGCAGCCGGCCCGCCGTGGCGAGCTCGGCGCCCGTGGGGCCGACGAGCACGCGGTAGTGCCCGTCGGGGGCGGCCCGCCGCGTCGACGTCAGCCCGTCCCAGCGCACGACGTGCCGCTGCCCGGGGTCGAGCTGCCCGAGCTCGTAGCGCCGCACCTCACCGGCGCCAGCGCCCGCGATCCGCACCGAGACATCGCTCGGGCCCGGCGCGCTGAAGCGAAACCGGATCGCGACCTCGCCGGGCGCGTCGAAGAAGGCCTTGCGGGGCTTGACCGAGGCGGAGTCGAGGCTAAAACCGGCGGCGGGCGCCTCTGCCGCCAGGCCGGCCCCGAGAGCCAGCGCGGCGACCGCGAAGACTCTGCTCAGCCTTCCCCGGACGGGCATGAGGCGGGGCCGTAGCGGCCGCCCGTCATAAGTCGCTGCGGGCTTCGCCCTGCGCTCCAAGATGGGGCGGCCTGACGGCCCCTAGCGGTGCTCGATCACGCGGTCGACGATGTGGTACTCCTTCGCCTCCTCCGCGCTCATGAAGTAGTCGCGCTCGGTGTCCTTCGCCACCTTCTCCAGCGGCTGGCCCGTGTGCTTGGCGATGATCTCGTCCAGGCGCTGGCGCACGGCGATGATCTCCTTGGCGTGGATCTCGATGTCCGAGGCCTGTCCCGAGAAGCCGCCCGAGACCTGGTGGATCAGGATCTTCGAGTTCGGCAGCGCCATGCGCTTGTCCTTGGCGCCCCCGGCCAGCAGCAGCGCTCCCATGCTCATCGCCACGCCGACGCAGATCGTGGAGACGTCGGGCTTGATGAACTGCATCGCGTCGTAGATCGCGAGCCCGGCGTAGACCGACCCTCCCGGCGAGTTGATGTAGATCGAGACGTCCTTGTCGGGGTCCTCGGACTCCAGATGGATCAGCTGGGCGACGATCAGGTTGGCGATGTCCTCGGTGACGGGCGTGCCGAGGAAGATGATGCGCTCGTTCAGCAGCCGCGAGTAGATGTCGAAGGCGCGCTCCCCGCGGGAGGTCTGCTCGACGACCATTGGCACCAGGGGACTCATTGCGCGGGCAGGATAGCGACCGTCACTCCGCGGCCCTTGCGTCCCGGCGCCGTTTGGGGAGAGAATCCCGCGATGACGTCGGGGCTCGAGATCCTGACCGTCGGCCACTCGAACCACGAGGAGCGCGACTTCATCGAGCTGCTTCGCGGCGCCGGTATCGGGCTGCTCATCGACGTACGCGCCAACCCGCGCTCGCGCTACCAGCATTTCAACCGCTCGCCGCTCGCGGCCTCCCTGCGGGTCGCCGGCATCGGCTACGAGCAGCTCGGAGAGCAGCTCGGCGGCAGGCGCACCCCGGCGCCCGACTCCGGCAACGACTCCTGGACCGACGATGCCTTCCGCGGCTACGCCGACCACATGGCGAGACCCGAGTTCGGTGCCGGCCTGGCCGAGCTGCGCCGGCTCGCGAGCGAGCGTGGCGCCTCCGGCGGGCGCACGGCGCTGATGTGCGCCGAGGCCGACTGGCGCCGGTGCCACCGCCGGCTGATCGCCGACGCGCTCGTGCTCGGCGGGTACCGGGTCGGGCACCTGGGGCCCGACGGCTCGCTGGCCGAGCACGAGCTCAGCGACGCCGTCCAGCTCGCGGGCGGCGTCGTCAGCTATCCGAAGCCGCAGACCTCGCTCGAGATCTAGAGCAGCTTCGCCTTCTGCGCGGCGAACTCCTCGTCGGTGAGGACGCCGCTCTGGTGCAGCTCGCCCAGCTCCTTGAGCTTGGCGATGTTGTCGTCGGCGGGCGCGGCCGGCGGGGGCGCAAGCTGCTGCTGCGCGCAGGGGTCCTGGCCGGACCAGCGCTGGGCCTGGCGGCGCTGCACGCGGCCGCTGACTGCGGTGGCGGTCCCCGCGACGACTGCCGTGCGGGCCACTCCTCTGATCGATCCGGGCATCGTTCTTCCTTTCGCTGCTGAGGTTGGTTGGCTCTCTAGTGGCCCTTCTCGGAACGTTCGCCAGGAAATGACGCAGGCCAGGCGCCGCCAGGCAAGGAGGCAGGGAGTCCGAATAGCAGCGCCATGCGGACGACCGAGGACGCAGCATGGTGGTGATCTGGACCGGTCATTTCCG
>VGBV01000081.1 GCA_016870325.1 Actinomycetota bacterium | reverse complement strand
GCTCGACCGCGCCCGCCGAGGCCTTGGCGGCGGCCGGGGTGACCGCGGCGGCGCGGCGCTCGGGGATGACGACCCCCGAGGCGCCGGCGACCTCGGCGGCGCGGCAGACGGCGCCGAGGTTGTGCGGGTCCTGGATCTGGTCGAGCGCCGCCACGAGGGCGTCCTCGTCGCCCAGCAGCAAGCCCGGGTCCGCGTAGGGATAGGGATCGACCTCGGCGACGACGCCCTGGTGATCGGGCGAGCCGCAGAGCCGCTCCAGCTCCTCGGCGGGTGTCTCCGGAGCCCGCCAGACGCGGTGCACCGTGCGCCTACCCCGCCCGGCCTCGGCCACCGGGCGGCGGCCGTAGATCAGCTCTGCTCCGGCGACCGCCACGTCAGGGACGGCGGACCAGCCGCGCCCCGCCCGCCTCGTCACGGACCTCCCAGCCGAGCTCGGCGAGCCCGTCGCGGATCTCGTCGGCGCGCTCGAAGTCCTTGGAGGCCCTGGCCCGCTCGCGCTCGGCCAGCAGCGCCTCGGCCTCGGGATCGGCCGCCTCCTCGGCGGCCAGCAGGGAGTCGAGGCCGAGCAGCGGCAGTAGCTCCTCGAGCGCGCCGCGGGCACCGGGCAGCTCTCGGCGGTTGCCCTCGGCGACGATCTCGGCGAGAGCGGCGAAGGCGCGGGGCGTGTTGAAGTCGTCGGCGAGCGCGTCCAGGAACGCCGCGCGCTTCTCGGCCAGGAACGGGTCCGGGTCGCCGCCGGGGGCGTCGAGCGCCCCCGGACGCGGAGCGGAGGAGGCGCGACTGATGACGTAGTTGCGGATGCCCTCGACTCGCGAGCGGGCGTCCTCCAGCGCCTCGTCGGAGAAGGCGAGCGGCTGGCGGTAGTGACCCGAGGCGAGGTAGGCGACCACCGCCTCTGGGCCGTAGCGGTCGAGCGCCTCGGAGAGCTGGAAGATGTTGCCCTCCGACTTCGACATCTTCTCCTCGTCCATCTGGACCATGCCGTTGTGCATCCAGATCCGCGCCAGGGGGACGCCGCGGGCCGCCTCGGTCTGGGCGACCTCGTTCTCGTGGTGAGGGAAGACGAGGTCGATGCCGCCGCCGTGGATCGCGAAGTCGGGTCCCAGCTCCTTCTCGGCCATCGCCGAGCACTCGATGTGCCAGCCGGGGCGGCCGGGACCCCAGGGCGAGTCCCAGCTCGTGTCCTCGCCCTCCTTGGTCGCCTTCCACAGCGCGAAGTCGAGCTTGTCCTCCTTGAGCGACTCGATGCCGGCCTCCTCCCCCTGGTCCATCTCGGCGGGGTCGCGATTCGAGAGCTTGCCGTAGCCCTCGAAGCTGCGCACCCGGAAATAGACGTCGCCGCCGGACTCGTAGGCATGGCCGGACTCGACCAGCGCCTCGATCAGCGCGACGATCTCGGGGATCGTCTCGGTCGCGAGCGGCTCCGCGTCGGGCCGCCCGAGCCCAAGGCGATCCGTGTCCCTGATGTAGGCGGCGGTCATCTCGGCCGCGTACTCGTCCGAGGGCCGCCCGGCCTCGCGCGCCGCGTCGTAGATCTTGTCGTTGATGTCGGTGACGTTGATGACCAGCTTCGGCTCGTAGCCCTGCTGAGCGAGGAAGCGCTTGAGCAGGGTGAAGATCACGAACGGCCGCGCGTTGCCGATGTGGATGCGGCCGTAGACCGTCGGGCCGCAGGCATAGATGCCCACCGCGTCCGGGCCATCTGCGGCCAGGGCGGGGGTCTGCCCGCTCAAGGTGTCCTGGATGCGAACCGAAGTCACGAAGCGATGCTAGATGCGATCACAGCCGCCGGATCGCTGCTCAGCAGCCTGCCGGGCGCGGCCGCCGGCCGCGATCATCTGTACGCTGCCGACGCCTTGGACGCCAGGCAGGCAGACGAGAGCCGCCTCAGGGATGTGGGCGGCGCCTTCGCATCGCTCCCCCAGCGCTACCTGGGCGCTCCCGAGGACTTCAAGGCCAGCTACCGGATCGAGCTCGAGGACCTGGGCGTCGGCTGGGGGTCGAGCTGGACGGGGACCGCTGCGAGGTGCTGGCCCTGCCCTCGCCCGACCCCGACGTGATCATCGGCACCGACGCCGCCACCTGGCTGTAGCTGCGCGAGGGCCGGCTCTCGGGGCTGGACGCGTTCCGCTCGCGGCGGCTGTGGGCGCGCGGCGACCTCGACCTGGCGATCGCCTTCGAGGGCTACTTCCGTCTGCCCAACGGGCGCCCGCCGCTGCTGCACCAGCACGACGTCAAGGCCGGCAAGGCCCGGATCTCGACCCTGACCTCGGGCAGGGGGCCCGAGACGGTCGTCCTCATCCACGGGCTGGGCGGCAACAAGACGAGCTTCTTCGAGACGGTCTCGGCGCTGGACGGATCCGGGAGGCCTCGGCATGAGCGCGCACCTGCTCGCCGTCACGACCGAGCCGGCGGACCTCCACGACCCCGAGATCGCCGAGGAGGTCGCCTACGCGGAACGCGCCGCTCCGACGGCATGCTCTGGCTGTGGATCGACGGCCGGCTGGAGGATCGGCGCGACGGTCCCGGGGGCGACATCTCCTGCCCCGACGACGGCGTTCCCACCGACTCCTGCGGGGGCCCGTGCACGTGGAGCGACCCGTTCCTCGTGATCGGCGCGGAGAAGCATGACGCCGGCAGCGCCTATCCGAGCTTCCACGGCTGGGTCGACGAGCTGCGGTTGTCGACGCGACTGCGGTACACGCGGGCCTTCTCGCCGCCCGATGGGCGGTTCCGCGTCGACGCCGGAACCGCCGCGCTCTACCACCTCGTCTGGGGCGACCGCGACCCGCTGGTCCCGCTCAGCTTCTGCGCCCACGTGCACGAGGCGTTGCCCGAGGCCCGCCAGGTGGTGCTGCAGGGCTGCGGGCACGTGCCGCAGGTCGAGATGCCCGAGGACAGCAACGGGCTCGTGCACGACTTCATCGACTCCGCCCAGGCCTCGGCCAGGGCGCGCGCCGCGGCCCGGATCGGCCGCGCCGCGCGGCGGCTGCGCGATGCGCGCGGCACCGTCGCCAGCGCTGCCAACGCCTAACCACCCCGCTGCCGCCCGCGCGGCCTAGAATCGGCCGGGGATGCCAGCGAGCCGCACAGGCACGGTCGCGGAGGGCGCGGGCGAGCCCAGCAGCAACGGAGGCGACCCCTCCCGGGTCGCAGGCGCCGCCCGGCGCGGGCGCTCGCTGCTGGGGGCGGTCGCGGGTCCCGTTCTCGAGCGCATCCAGGACCGCCTCGCAGCCGACCTCGACGACCGCGACCCCGACTACATCCGCGAGAACCTGCCCTGGGTCTGGCTGCTCTCCAGCCTCTGGTTCCGGGGCGAGGTGCGCGGCATGGGCCGCATCCCCGAGGACCGGCCCGTGCTGCTGGTCGGCAACCACTCGGGCGGCAACATCACCCCCGACACGCTCGTCTTCACGCTCGCCTTCTGCACCTACTTCGGCGTCGAGCGCCGCTTCCACCAGCTCGCCCACAACCTGGTGCTGAGCTCGCCGATCGGGCCGCTGCTGCGCCGCTACGGCACCGTCGCCGCCTCGCCGCAGAACGCCCGCAAGGCGCTCGAGGCGGGCGCCGCGGTGCTCGTCTATCCCGGCGGGGACTGGGAGGTCCATCGCCCCAGCTGGCAGTCGGGGAAGGTGGACTTCGCCGGGCGCCGCGGCTTCGTGCGGCTGGCGCTCGAAGCCGATGTCCCGATCGTGCCCGTCGTCTCGATCGGCGGCCAGGAGACCGCGCTCTTCCTCAGCCACGGCGAGCACCTCTCGCGCGCGCTCGGGCTCGACCGGCTGTTCCGGCTCAAGGTGCTGCCGATCTCGGTCGCCCTCCCCTGGATCGTCAACGTCGGCGACTTCCTCGGGCACCTGCCGCTGCCCTCGAAGATCACGATCCAGGTGCTGGAGCCGATCGAGCTGACCGAGCGCTTCGGGCGGGACCCCGACGTAGACGAGGTCTACGAGCACGTGACGGAGCTGATGCAGGCGACCCTGGACGAGCTCGCGGCCGAGCGCCGCCTGCCCGTGATCGGATGAGGGGCGGTCCGGCCAGGTGAGGATCGAGCAGTCAATCGAGGTGGACGCCCCCCGGCCCGTCGTCTGGGACTACGTCACCGACCCCGCCAACAACCTCGAGTTCATGCACGGCGCCACCCGCTGGGAGGTGGCGGGCGGGATCGATCGAGGGCTCGGCGCCCGCTATCGGGTGCTGCTGCACATCGGCTCGGCCGACGTCGGCGGCCTGATCGAGGTGGTCGAGTGGAGCCCGCCCGGCGACATGGCCTGGAGCTCGGTCACCGGGATCGACCAGCGAGGCCGCTGGCGCCTTCGCGACCTGCCCCAGGGCGGCACCCGGGTCACCTTCCGCTTCGCCTACGGCGTCGCCGGAGGCGGCCTCTGGGGCCTGATATCCGAGCGCGTCGCCGCCCGCTGGCTGCGCTCCGACTTCCGCCGCACGCTGGAGAACCTGAAGCGGGCGCTCGAGGGCGACCGCACGCTGGCCTGAGCCTCCTCGGGCGGCTAGAAGGTCCGCAGGCGGCGGCCGCCGACGTAGCGCGTGCCGGTCTGCTCGTCGGCGGGGGGCTCCTCGGGCTTCGAGGGCTTGCGGCGACGGCGTGAGTCCGAGCCCGAGAGCGCGTCGCTGCGGGCGCGCTCGACCTTCTCGGCGACCTCGGCCTCGGCGCGGCGGCGGGCCTCCTCGACGCGCTCGTCGGCCTCGCGCTGCAGCTTCACCGTCTCCTGGCTGAGCTTGGCCTCGGCCTCGGCGCGGGCGCGGGCCTCGGCCTCGCGAGCGACGCGGTCGGCCAGCCGGCGCACCTTCTCCTCTGACTCCTTGCGGGCGTCGGCGGCGGCCTGCTCGACGGCCTCCTTCATCTCCTCCCGCATCCGCTGGACCTCGGCGACGGCGCCCTCCTCGGCCGTGATCACGCGCTGCTCGGACTCGTTCAGCTGCGCGGTCAGCATCTCGGCCTTCTCCTCGGCGCCCTCGGCGCGCTCGCGGGCATCCGACTTGAGACGCTCGATCGCCTCCTCGGCGCGCCGGCGCAACTTCTCGCGCTCCCGCTCGGCCTGCTCGGCCTTGGTCGCGGCTTCGGCCGCCTGCTCCTCGGCCTGCTCCAGGCGCTGCTCGAGCGTCGCGATCGTCTTCACCGCATCCTTCATGCGCTCCTCGGCCTCGGCCATCTGGCCCTCAGCGTCGTTGGCGCGGCCCTCGGCCTCACCGGCGCGACGGCCGGCCTCCTGGATCGCCTCGCGGGCGCGCTCGACCGCCCTGGTCTCGGCGTCCTTTGCCTGCTCGATCGCCGCCTCGGCTTCGCGGCGCGCCGACCTGGCGGCGACCCTGTAGCGCGCGGCCTCGTCGCGGGCCTTCGCCTCGCGCGTCCCCAGCTCCTCGATCAGCGCCGCGGCCTTGGCGCGGAAGCGCTCCGTCGCCTCGCGGGCGCTCTGGATCTCGCCACGGATCTGCTCGCCGTCGAGCGCCAGCGGCTCCGGGCTCGCGGGCTCGCTCTCCGGCCGAGACGCGGGCTCGGGCTCGGCTGCGGGAACCGGCGCGTCCTCGTGCTCCTCGTTGCCCCCTATCGGCTCGATTGGCGCGGTGTCGCTCAACGCAGACGGCCTCTCAGGTGGTCGCTCGGGATCAGCCAGCCGGCTCTCGCTCGGTCAGCTGGCGTTTCAGGACCTTACCTGTCGCATTGCGCGGAAGCTCGTCTATGAAGATAATCGTGCGGGGCACCTTGTAGCGGGCGAGGTTGGCCTTGACGTGGTCCTTGAGCTCGTCCTCGCCGACCTCGGCGCCATCGGCGAGCACGGCGAAGGCCAGCAGCCGCTGGCCGAACTCCTCGTCGGGGACGCCGATCGCGGCGGCCTCGCTGACGGCCTCGTGGTCGGCCAGCAGGTCCTCGACCTCGCGCGGGAACACGTTCTCGCCGCCCGAGACGATCATCTCGTCGTCGCGGCCGTCGATGAAGAGCCGGCCGCCCTCGTCGAAGTGCCCGACGTCGCCCGAGGAGAGGAGTCCGTCGAGCCGCTCCTTGTCGCCGCCACCGGTGTAGCCCTCGAAGGCCATCCCGTCGGAGACGAAGATGCGGCCGGTCTCGCCGGCCGGCAGCTCGCGGCCCTGCTCGTCGACGATGCGGACCACGGTGCCGCGCGGCGTGCGCCCCGCGGTCCCCGGTGCGGCCCGCATGTCCTCCGGGGTCGCGATCGTCGCCCAGGCGACCTCGGTCGAGCCGTAGAGGTTGTAGAGGTTGTCGCCGAACTCGTCCATCCAGCGGGTGGCAAGCTCGCCGGGCAGGGCCGAGCCGCTGGCCGCCGTCACCTGCAGGCAGCCGGCGTCGTAGCGGCCCTTGACCTCGTCTCCGAGCTTGAGGATGCGCTGCATCATCACCGGCACCACGACCAGGGTGCGGGCACGGTGCTCGGCGACTGCGCGCAGCGTGTCCTCGGGGTCGAAGCGGCGGTGCAGCACCATCGTCGCCCCCAGAGGCAGCCCGAGCAGGAAATGGCTGAGCCCCCAGGAGTGGAAGAGGGGCGCCGAGATGACGACGGTCTCGCCCGAGCGGCGCGGGATCTTGGATAGGAAGGAGGCGATCGGGCCGAGGCCCTCGGGAGCGCCTCGCTGGGCGCCCTTGGGCGTCCCGGTCGTACCCGAGGTCAGGATCACGTAGCGGCCCGACTCCTCCGGCGGGGGCAGGTCCTCGCCCGGCTGCTCGGCGATCATGTCCTCGACCGTTGGCGGAGCGCCGGCGGGGCGGCCGCCGGCCTCGTGCCAGGCGACGAGGTGGGCGACCCGCTCGCTGACGCCCTCCCGCAGCTCGCTGAACTCCTCGTCGTAGATCAGGGCCGAAGCGTCCTCGCGCTCCATCACCTCGGCCAGCTGCGGCCCGGCGAAGGAGGTGTTGAGGTAGAGGCCGACGGCGCCCAGCTTGGCGCAGGCCATCGTCGCCTCGATGAAGTAGCGGTGGTTGCGGCACATGATCCCCACCCCGTCGCCGGCGCCGATCCCGCGCTCGGCCAGCGCCCTCGCTAGCGAGTTCGAGCGCGCGTGTGTCTCGGCGAAGGTGAGCGTCCCGATCTCGTCCACGATCGCGACCTCGTCGGGCCGCGTGATCGCCGCGGCGGTCGAGCCCAGCGCCGGGCTCGTGCCGAGCCGCGCGTAGCTCTCGACCGCACGAGCCAGCCGGTCGGGCCTGATCGGGCGCAGCACGCCCGCCTCGCGCAGCACACCGACCGCCCAGAACACATCCGCCGCCTGCGCGCGAATCCGGGGGACGAGCTCCTGCAGCGCCATCGGCAAGAGCTTAGGCCCTGTCCTCGGGCCGCTAACCCGTCTCCACGGCGACAACCGCCATCGCGGCTATGCCCTCGCCGCGCCCGATCGCGCCCATGCCCTCGTTGGTGGTGGCCTTGACGCTCACGGGCGCGGACAGGGCCTGTGAGAGGCGCGCCTCCATCTCGGCGCGGTGCGGGGCGAGCTTGGGCCGCTCGCAGATGATCGTCGCGTCCACGTTGACCGGCCGGCCCGGCAGGCGGCCGAGCACGATTCGCAGCAGGTCGAACGAGTCCGCCCCGCGCCACTGCTCCTCATCGGGCGGGAACAGCGTGCCGATGTCTCCCAGCCCGCAGGAGCCGAGCAGCGCGTCGATCACCGCGTGGGTGAGCACGTCGGCGTCGGAGTGGCCCTCCAGGCCGGCCTCGTGCGCGATCTCGACCCCGCCCAGGATCAGGGTCTCGCCCTCGGCCAGGCGGTGCGAGTCGTAGCCGATCCCCACCCGGGCGGCCATCAGCCGAGCGGCTCCAGGCGGCGCTCGCGGCCCTCGAACACGCAGATCCGCTCGACCCCGAGCTCGGCCAGCAGCGCCAGCGCCCGCTCGTAGCCGAAGCCGACCTGATCGGGAGAGTGCGCGTCGGATGAGAGCGCGAAATCGGCGCCGGCCTCGACCAGCATCTCGGCGAACGCCCGCGCCGGGTAGATCTCGCCCACGTGCTTGCGCAGCCCCGCCGTCGAGACCTCGACGGCGATCCCGCTCTCGGCCACGGCCTCGACCACGGGCTCATAGTAGGCGCGCGGGTCCCGCTCGGGCAGGGGGCGGGCGTCACCCCAGAGCTTGACCAGGTCGGGGTGGGCGAGAATGTCGAACAGCCCCGAGCGCGCGGTCCGGGCCACCCACTCGAGGTAGGTGCGCCAGAGGTCGTCGGGATCGCTGATCCGCTCCCAGACGTCGTAGCGGCTGTCGTCGACGGCGCCGTCGGCGCCTAGGAAGTGGACCGAGCCGACCACGTAGTCGAAGTCACGCGCATCCAGCGTGCTCGCGATCCGGTCCTCGGCCCCGGGCACGAAGTCGGCCTCCAGACCCAGCTTCAGGGACGTCCCGCGCACGAACTCGCAGTAGGCGTCGAGGTCGTCGTTCGCCTGGCTGCGCCAGTACGGGTGATCCCAGACCTCCAGCGCCTCGGTGAAGCGATAGACGTGCTCGGCGACCCCCAGCTCGGCGATCCCCCGCTCCTCGGCGGCCGCCCGGTAGGCGGCGACGTTGTCGCGGGTGAAGTAGTCGGGGGCGGCGCCGGTGTCGTCGGGGCGCAGGTGCAGGTGGTAGTCGGTCAGCACGGGCCCACCCTAGATGACCGATCCCGATCCCTCGCACGCCCGGATGATCCGCCCGGTCATACGACGATTGGGAATCGATCATCCAGGGGATCGCAGGGGCGGGATCGTGCCTGGGGCCAGGGGCCCGGCGCTAGGCTTGCCGCGATGGTCCACCTCCGGATCGTCGTGCCGAGCCACGACAGCGAGCACGTCCTCGACCTGCTGAAGGCGACGCCCTCGGTCTGCAACCTGGTCTTCCTCCAGCGCGCCGCGCAGAAGCCCGAGGGCGACGTGATCCTCTGCGACGTCGCCCGCGAGGACGCCAGCGTGATCGTCGGCGACCTCAAGGAGTTCGGGGTAGATCGCGACGGCTCGATCGCGATGGAGGACGTGGACTCCCTGATCTCCGACGCCGCCGAGCGGGCCGAAGAGGCCGCCGCGGGCATGCCCTCCGACGCGGTCGTCTGGGAGGAGGTCGAGGCCCGCACCTCCGAGAACACCGAGCTGTCGGCGAGCTTCCTCGTCTTCATGGTTCTGGCATGCCTGATCGCCGCGACCGCGATCCTGCTCGACTCGCCGATCCTGATCATCGGCGCGATGGTGGTCGGCCCTGAGTACGGGCCGATCGCCGGCTTCTGCGTCGCGGCGGTCAACCGCCGCAAGGACCTGGCGAAGCGCTCGCTGCTTCCGCTCCTGCTCGGCTTCCCGGCGGGGATCACCGCGGCCTGGCTGTTCACTCTCCTCATCCGCGCCGTGGACCTGACGCCGGACGGCTTCACCTCCAGCGAGGCCACCAACACCTACTTCATCGCCCATCCCGACGCCTTCTCCTTCATCGTCGCCCTGTTCGCCGGCACCGTCGGGATGCTGTCGCTGACCAACGCCAAGTCGGGCGCCCTCGTGGGAGTCCTGATCTCGGTCGCGACGATCCCCGCGGCCGCCAACATCGGGGTCGCGGCGGCCTTCGGCGACGGCGAGGAGTGGATCGGGGCGCAGGCCCAGCTCGCGGTCAACCTCGCCGCCATCTGCATGGCCGGGATCGCGACGCTGTTCATCCAGCGCAAGCTCTACCAGCGCCGTCGCCGCGCCCACCTGCACGACGCCGCCCGCGAGGCCGCCGGGCTGCCCGTGGGGCACAGCCGCCGGCAGCCGGGC
>VGBV01000080.1 GCA_016870325.1 Actinomycetota bacterium | reverse complement strand
CGAGGTCAAGGCGGGCAGGGCGGGCCGTCGCCGCGGGCCGACCGCTCCCGCACACCAGGTGGGCTCCCGCAAGCGGGCGCGGATCCGGCGGCTCGCGCGCGAGTGGCTCGGGTCGGGCCGGGCGCCCTCAGGCGTCGCCGGCTACCGCTTCGATGTCGTCGGCGTCAGCTTCGGCCCCGATGGGCTCGCGCATGTCGACCACCTGCGCGGGGCTTTCTGACGTCTGGGCGTCACCCGAAAGATCGAGCTGGCTGTACGCGACCGACGCGAAGGAGCGGCGGTGGAGGGGCGAGATGCCGTTGGCGAGGATCGCTTCGCGGTGCTCGGGGGTCGAGTAGCCGACGTTGCCCTCGAAGTTCCAGCCCGGGTAGGTCTCGGCGGCACGATGCATGTAGCGGTCCCGGGTGACCTTGGCGATCACCGAGGCGGCCGCGATCGCGGCGCTGCGGGCGTCGCCGTCGACCACGGCCGTGTGATCCAGCTCGCAGCCGGGCAGCCGGAAGCCGTCGACCAGGCAGAGCGCCTCGGGCGAAGCGATGGCGCCGAGGCAGTCGCTGAGCGCGCCGATGTTGGAGACGTGGAGGCCGCGGGTGTCGATCGCCCGCACCGACCGCACCGCGACCGAGCAGCGGGCCGCGGCCCGGATCACGTGCGGGTACAGCGCCTCCCGCTGATCGGCGCTGCGCTGCTTGGAGTCGTCCAGGCGCGCCAGCGCCAGCCGCTCGCTGCGCCCGATCCCCTCCAGGTCGAGCAGCACCCCCGCGGCCACCAGCGGGCCCGCGAGCGAGCCGCGGCCGGCCTCGTCGACCCCTGCCACGAAGCGGTAGCCGAAGGAGCGGTCGAAGCGGAACAGCCTGGCGGCGGTCCGCTTGCCGCGCTTAGAAGATGCCGACCTTCTTCGGCGGCCAATACGTGGCGAAGGCCCTGCCGATGAGCCATTCGCGGGGGACGGGCCCCCAGAAGCGGCTGTCGTCGCTCTCTCCACGGTTGTCGCCCATCATGAACCAATGGTCAGGCGGAATCGTGATCTCCGTCGGCAGGTTGCACTCGCCGCCGGGGCGGCAGGGCCGGGTGAAGTCCTCCTCGGCGCGCACCCCGTTCACGATCGGGACCCCGTCCTCGATCCGGAGCGTGTCCCCCGGGCCCGCGACGATGCGCTTGATGAAGTTGACGTCGGCGCGCTCGGGCGTGGGGAGCGCGCACGCCGCCCCCGGGGCGCGCTTGGCCCCGCAGGAGTTGCCCCGCTCGGCGCCCCGCGGCGGGTGGAAGACGACGATGTCCCCGATCTCGGGGTCCTTGAAGTGGTAGAGGAAGCGGCTGACCAGGACCCGCTGCCCGACGTCGAGCGTCGGCTCCATCGACTCGGAGGGGATCTGGTACGGCTTGACGATGAAAGCCTGGATCCCCAGCGCCAGCCCGAGGGCGAGCGCGACGATGATCACGAGCTCGCCGAACGCGCCCGCGGTGCTCTGAGGGCGGGGGACCTTCAGCCTTCTGCCTTCTCGGAGGAGGCTTCCTCGTCACCCGCGTCCGCCTCGGGGGCGTCACCGGGCTCAGCCTCATCCGAACCTGCGGCCTCCGCCTCAGGTGCCTGCCCGGCCTCTCCCTCAGGTGCCTGGGCCGGATCCTCCTCGCCCTCGGCCGGCTCGGCGGCGGGCCCCTCCTCGCCCTCGGCCGGCTCGGCCTCGACGACCGCGGGCTCGGCCTCGTCCTGGGCGACGCCCTCGGCGTCGACGGCCTCGGCCTCGTCGCTGGCGACGACGAGGTCGTCCTCGATGCCCCAGCGGCGCTCGGCGACGCGGGCCTGCTTGCCGACCTTGTCGCGCAGGTAGTAGAGCTTCGCGCGCCGCACGTCCCCGCGGGCGGCCACCTCGAGCTGCTCGATCTTCGGGGAATGCAGGGGGAAGGTCCGCTCGACGCCGACCCCGAAGGAGTTCTTGCGGACGGTGAAGGTCTCGCGCGCGCCGCTGCCCTGGCGCTTGATCACGATCCCCTCGAAGACCTGGGTCCGCGTGCGGTTGCCCTCGATCACCTGGAAGTGGACGCGCACGCGGTCGCCGGCCGCGAAGCTCGGCCGCGGCTTCAGTTCCTTCTTCTCGAGGGTCTCGATGACTGTGGACATGCGAATACCGATCGTCGGGTGCGGGCCTGAGGGTGGGGTAAAGAGCTCGGGTCGAAGCGTGAAAAAGCGCGTGCCCGCGGCCCGCGCAGGCGCGAATGGTAGCGGCTGGCCTCCGCCGTGAAGCCCGGGGGCGCTAGGCCCCGCCTCCGCGCTCGCGGCTGCGCTGCAGGCGCCACTCGCGGATCCCTGCGTGGTCCCCGCTGAGCAGGATCTCCGGTACCCCCCAGCCCCGGTACTCCGGCGGGCGCGTGTAGTGCGGGTACTCCGGGTCGCCCCCGAGCGCCTCGCTGAAGGACTCCTCGACGGCGCTGTGCTCGTCGCCCAGCGCGCCCGGAAGCTTGCGGATGACGGCGTCCGCGACCACCATCGCCGCCAGCTCGCCGCCCGAGAGGACGTAGGGGCCGATCGAGACGGCGTCGTCCGCCAGGCGCTCGATCACGCGCTCGTCGAAGCCCTCGTAGCGGCCACAGAGCAACGCCAGGTGCTGCTCCCCCACCAGCTCCGCGGCCAGCCCCTCGTCGAACATGCGCCCGCCCGGGGTCAGCGCGATCTTGCGCACGCCGGAGCCGTCGTCTCCGTAGGCGCCCCGCAGGGCGGCGTCGACGACGTCCACACGCATCACCATCCCGGCGCCGCCGCCGTAGGGCGTGTCGTCCACCCTGCCGCCCTTGAGCGGGGTCGTGTCGCGGTAGTCGATGCAGCGCAGCTCGTGCCCGCCCTCGGCTGCGTTGCGGACGTGGCGCTGCCCCCCGAACCACTCGAAGTGCTCGGGGAAGAGCGTGAACACGTCGATCAGCATCTGGCGGCGAGTCCTCCGTTGGTACCGTTCTTCGCCGCTCTCCGCGAGCGGCTCACGCGTCCCGGGCCCGCCTAGTCGAGGATCTCGACCATCGCGCGCTTCTCGGCGAGGGTGGCGGCGGCCTTGATCACGGTGCGGAGCGCGTTGGCGACGCGGCCGCCGCGGCCGATCACGCGGCCGAGGTCGTCCTCGGCTACCTCGAGCTCGAGGATCACCTCGCCCTCGATCTCCTCGATCTCCTCGACGTGGACGGCGTCAGGCTCCTCGACCAGGCCGCAGGCGAGGAAGTCGAGCAGGTCGCGCACGCCGGGCCGCCTAGGCGCTCGTGGACTCGATGCCCTTGGTCCGCAGCAGGTGGGAGACCGTGCGGGTCGGCTTCGCGCCGTGCTCCAGCCAGTGCTTGGCCCGGTCCTCGTCGATCACGACCAGCGAGGGCTCGGTCTGCGGGTTGTACTGGCCGATCGTCTCGATCGTGCGGCCATCGCGCGGCGAGCGCTTGTCGGCGACCACGATGCGCCAGATCGGGTTCTTCTTCGAGCCCACCCTTCTCAGTCTGATGCGAACCATGCGGCTGCGCAGGTTAGCGCCTAGCGGGCGCCCTTCATCAGCTGCTCGGGGCTCGGCATCTTGCCCTGGGACATCTGCTTCATCAGCTTGCGCATCTGGCCGAACTGCTTGACCAGGCGGTTGACGGCCTGGACGTTGGTGCCCGATCCGGCGGCGATCCGCTTGCGGCGCGAGCCCTTGATCTCCTCGGGGTGGGCGCGCTCCCAGGGCGTCATCGAGAGGATGATCGCCTCGAGGCGGTCGAGCTCGCGCTCGTCCACGTCCCCCATCCCCTGCATCGCCTTGCCCATCCCGGGCACCATCTTCATCAGGTTGCCGATCGGTCCCATGCCGCGGACCTGCTTCATCTGCTTGAGGAAGTCGTCGAGCGTGAACTGCTGCTTGCGGATCTTGCGCTCGAGGTCGGCGGCCTGGTCGGCGTCGAACTCGTCCTGGGTCTTCTCGATCAGCGACATCACGTCGCCCATGCCGAGGATGCGGCCCGCCATGCGGTCGGGGTGGAAGCGCTCCAGCTCGTCGAGCTTCTCGCCGGTCGAGGCGTAGATGATCGGCTTGCCGGTGACCGCCCGCACCGAGAGCGCCGCGCCGCCGCGCGCGTCGCCGTCGAGCTTGGTGATGACGACCCCGTCGAACTCCGCGACCTCGGCGAAGCTCTCGGCGACGTTGACGGCGTCCTGGCCGGTCATCGCGTCCAGCACCAGCAGCACGTTCATCGGCTTCGTCGCCTTGCGCACCGCCGCCAGCTCATCCATCAGCTCCTCGTCCACGTGCAGGCGGCCGGCGGTGTCGACGATCAGCACGTCGCGGCCATCGGAGCGGGCCTGCTCCAGCGCCCACTTGGCGACCTTGATCGCGTCGGTCTCGCCCGGAATCGAGTAGACGTGCGCCTTGGCCTGCTCGCCCAGCTTCCGCAGCTGCTCGACCGCCGCCGGGCGCTGCAGGTCGCAGGCCGCCAGCGCCACGTCGCGGTTGTCCTTGGCCAGCAGCTTCGCCAGCTTCGCCGAGGCGGTCGTCTTGCCGGACCCCTGCAGGCCCGCCATCAGGATCACGGTCGGCGGGCTCGGCGCAAACGCGATCTCGCGGCCGCCTCCGCCCATCAGCTCGGTGAGCTCGTCGTTGACCGCCTTGACCACCGTCTGGCCGGGGTTGAGCGCCTCGGAGACCTGCTCGCCGGCGAGGCGCTGCTTGAGCGAGGCCGTGAAGTCCTTGACGACCTTGAAGTTGACGTCGGCCTCGAGCAGCGCCAGCCGCACCTCGCGCAGCGCCTTGTTCACGTCGTCTTCGGAGAGCTTGCCGCGCGAGCGCACATCCGAGAGGGCGCTCTGGAGCCGTTCTGAGAGCTGGTCGAACATGGGCAGGCCAGCTTAGGGCCTGGCCCGAGCCGGCCGCACCCCTGGGCGCGGCCCTGGGCTGGCCGCGCCGCGGCAGCCCAGGCCATGCGACTCTCGCCGTGGAGGTCTCCCTGTTCGCAACGGTGCTGCCGTCCGCCGCCTTGGCGGTGATCATGCTCAGCCTGGGGATGTCGCTGACGGCGGCGGACTTCCGCAGGGTCGTCGTCTACCCGCGCGGGATCGTCAACCTGGCGCTTATCTCCCCCCTGCTCGCCTTCGGGATCGCGGAGCTGTTCGACCTCGACCCGGCGATGGCCGTCGGGCTGGTGCTCCTGGGCGCCTCCCCGGGCGCACGATGGCCAACCTGCTGACCCACCTGGCGCGCGGCGACACGGCGCTGTCGAACTCGATCACCGGCATCTCGAGCCTGGCGTCGGTGATCACGGCGCCGCTCTTCCTCTCGCTCTAGATCGATCATTTCGGCGCCTCCGGCTTCAGCGACGACGTCAGCATGCTCGGCGTCGTCGCCCGCGTGCCGGGGATCGCGGTGATCCCGCTCTCGATCGGGATGTGGCTGCGCTCGACCCGCCCGGCGCGGATCGCCGCGGTCCAGCCGCTGTTCCAGAAGATCGCGTTCGCGATCTTCCTCGCGATCGTCGTCGGGGTGATCGCCGCCGAGAACGAGCGCGTGCTCGAGAACCTCGACGCCGTGCTCGGGGCCGCGGTGGCGCTCAACCTCGCCGCGATGGCGATCTCGTTCACGATCGCGCGCCTGGCGCGGCTCGACGACCGCAAGTCGACCGCGATAGCGATGGAGCTCGGCGTCCACAACATTGCGCTCGCGATCGCCGTGGCGGCGACGATCGACTCCGAGCTGACGATCCCCGCGGCGGTCTACGCCTCGTTCATGTTCATCTCTGCGGGGCTGTTCGCGCGGCTGATGTACAGACGCAACGGCGCGCCCGCCCCCGCCGCGGCGGGGGCGGGCGCGTGAGCGCGGCGGAGCCGGTCGAGACGGTCCCGGACCAGCTGACCGAGCGCGGCGTGCCGGGGCTGGCGCTGGTCGTCGTCCGCGACGGCGAGGCCGAGGTGACGGCCGCCGGGCTCGCCGGCGGCGGCGGCCACCTCGAGCACCTGGGCGGCGGAGGCGGCTTCTGGACGATGATGAGGATCCTGCCCGAGCGCCGGCTCGGGGTCGTGACCATGGGCAACGCGACGCGGTATGACCACGAGCGGCTCGCCCGGGCGGCGCTGGCTCAGTCGTAGACGTAGATCGTGTCCCCGAGGTCGATCCAGTCGTAGATGAAGACCGAGTAGATCGGGGGGTTGCGGGTGCAGCCGTGGCTCGCCGGGTAGGTCGGCACCGACTCGTAGCCGTGGGTGGCGTAGTTGCCGTCGTAGAAGGCCGAGTAGTACATGCCGATGGCGTTGTAACCCGGGACCTTTGAGTAGAAGCTCCATTGCCCGCGCGGCGTCCCGCCCGATCCCGTGGAGACGTGGAAGACGCCGGCCGGCTCGCCGTCCTCGACCAGGGCCATCAGCTGGCGCGAGATGTCCACCTCGACGTGGCGGCCGGGCTCGTCGTGGGCGGGCTCGAAGCCGCCCTCGCCCGAGAGCAGCAGCTCGAACAGCTCCGGCGCGTAGGCCTCGGTCCAGTCGAAGCCGTGGGTCTTGCGCAGCGCCATGATCCCGAGCGCCGTGCGCTCGTCGAACTCCGAGCCGACGTCCCCGATCACGTAGCCCTCACGGCGCAGCAGCTTGTTGAAGAGCAGCGTGCGCGGGCCGCCCGAGAGCTCGGCCGGGCCGCTGAGGGCGAACGGCAGCGAGGCGGGCGCCTCGCCGGCCTGCCAGGCGCGCGCCAGGTACTCGCAGCAGCCCTTGAGCCGCATGCGCATGCGGAAGCGTCCGCTCTCCGGGTCGGCGCGCAGGACCCGCTCGCGGATCGTCTTGCCCTCGCGGCTGACGCTGACCGAGACCCACTGGTTCGGCCCGGGGATCGCGACCGAGCCGCGCAGCACCACGCGCTCCATGATCTCGGCCGGTCCGCGGTGCTGGAGCGTGAGGGTGGTGCCGCCGAGCGGCGAGGCGTTGCTCGTCAGGTAGTCGGAGCTGGCGGTGCCGGCCGCGGCCGACGCCGGCAGCGCCGAGAGCGCGAGCGCGAGCGCCAGCGCCGCGCCGGCGAACAGGCCTCGTCTGGCTCGCTGCCCCACGCGGGGCAGTCTCTCAGCCCGGCTTGACGTCGAGAAGGTCGACGATGAAGACGAGGGTGGCGTCGGGCGGGATCGAGGGGGGCGAGCCGGCGGCGCCGTAGCCGAAGTCGGGCGGGATGATCAGCTCCCGCCGGCCTCCGACCTTCATCCCGACGATGCCCTGGTCCCAGCCGGAGATCACCTGGCCGGCGCCGAGCTTGAAGTCGAACGGCTGGCCCCGGTCCCAAGAGGCGTCGAACTCGGTCCCGTCCGAGTACAGGGCGCCCACGTACTGCACGCTGACCTCGTCGCCCGCCTCGGCCTCCGGCCCCTTGCCCACGACGATGTCGTTGACCACGAGGGCGCCCGGCGACTCGTCGCCCGTCGTCTCGATCACCGGCTTCTGCTTCAGGTTCGTGTTGGCGGCGTCCCCGCCGCCGTCGCCCGCGGCGGCGCTGCTCGTCTCGGTCGTCTCCGAGGAGGATTCCGAGTCGTCGTCGCCACAGCCGGCTGCGAACAGCGCGGCGCAGAGGGTGAGGATCAGCAGCCCTGCCTTCACGGGCGCGGATCCTAGGGGACGGCGGGCGATCGCGCGTCGCGTGCGCCCACCTCTGCGCTCATTCGGACAGCAGCGCCCGCGCGAACAGCTCGGGGTCGAACGGGCGCAGGTCCTCGAGCGACTCGCCGATCCCGATCAGCTTCACCGGGATCCCCAGCTCCGAGGCGATCGCGAGCGCCACGCCGCCCTTCGCAGAGCCGTCGAGCTTGGTCAGCACGGCGCCGGTCACCTCGACGGCCTTCGAGAACTCCTGCGCCTGGCGGACGCCGTTCTGGCCGGTGGTCGCGTCGATCACGACAAGCGTCTCGTGCGGGGCGCCCGGGAGCTGCTTGGAGATCACGCGGCGCACCTTCGACAGCTCCTCCATCAGGTTGCCCTTGGTGTGCAGGCGGCCAGCGGTGTCGCAGATGACGACGTCGGCCCCGCGGGCCCTGGCCGCCTCGACCGCGTCGAAGGCGACGGCGCCGGGGTCGCCGCCCTCGGTGCCCTTGACGATCTGGCAGCCGGCGCGCCCGGCCCACTCGGTCAGCTGCTCGACGGCCGCGGCGCGGTAGGTGTCGGCGGCGCCGACGACGACATCGAGCCCCAGCTCCCGCTGCAGGTGCCAGGCGAGCTTGCCGATCGTCGTCGTCTTGCCGGTGCCGTTGACCCCGACGACCATCAGCACGGCGGGCTCGGCGGCGAGGCGGATGCGCGGGTCCTCGGAGGGCGAGGCGGCCTCGGACAGCAGCTCGATCAGGCGCTCCCGCAGGCGCTCGCCGCCGCTGACCTCGCCCGAGTCGACCTCGTCCTCGAGCCGGCGCACGACCGCCGCCGTCGTCGGGGCGCCGACGTCGGCCAGGATCAGGGCCTCCTCCAGGCCCTCCCAGGTGGACTCGTCGATGCTGCCCCCGATGCTGGCGCCGAGCTCGGCGCTGAGCGCCTTGCGGCTGCGCGCCAGGCCCTCCCGAAGACGCGCGAAGACGCCCTCGCGGTCCTCGCGCCGCTCGGCCGCCTCGGGCGCCGGGCGCTCGCCGAGGTCGAAGCTGTCCTGCCAGGTCGTCGGCATCGGCCAGCAGCGTAGTGGCGCAGGGTTGACGCCTTTGTCACGCCACGCGTGACCTTGGCGTCGAGCGCCGGGTCAGGCGGCTTCGGCCTCGGCGGCGTCGGCCTCGGGCACGTCGCCGAGCTGCAGCCCGCCTTCGGGCGGCAGCTTGCGGCTGACGACCTTGGTGATCCCGTCGCCGCCCATGCTGACCCCGTAGAGGATGTCGGCGGCGTCCATCGTGCGCTTCTGGTGGGTGACGACGATGAACTGCGAGCGCTCGGCGAAGCGCCTGACAAGGCGCAGGAAGCGGTCCAGGTTGAGGTCGTCGAGCGCGGCCTCGACCTCGTCGAGGATGTAGAAGGGGCAAGGCCTGGCCATCAGCACCGCGAACACGAAGCCGAGCGCGACCAGCGACCTCTCGCCGCCCGAGAGCAGCGACAGCCGCCTGGTTGACTTGCCGGCCGGCGTGACCTCGATCTCGACCCCCCAGGCCTTGTCGGTGGGGGCGCCATAGTCGTCGGTCTCCTCGTCGTCGGGGACGTCCTCGGCCGCGGGCTCGTCGCCGTTCCGGGCCAGGCGCGGCTTCGGCGGCGCCACGTCCACCTTGCGCAGCCTGCCGCTGCCGCCGGGGAAGAGCTCGGCGATCATCTCCTCGAAGTTTCGAGCGGTCGCGTCGAAGGTGTCCTCGAAGGCCTGCGCGATCTCCCGGTCGGTGCGGCGGATCAGCGCGCGCAGCTCGACCAGCGCGGACTCGAGGTCCTTGCGCTGGGCGGCGAGGTCCTTGACGTGCTCGCTGGCCTCCTCGTACTCGCGCTTGGCCAGCGGGTTGACGGGCCCGATCTGCTCGCGGCGGCGCTGCACCCGCGCCAGCTTCACCTCGATCTCCTCGCGCTCGGCCTGCGCCATCGGGGCCTCGGCGGCCACCAGCTCGCGCTCGAGCGTCTCGGCCAGCCGGGCGAGCTCGGCGCGGCTCTCCTGGTTGCGGTCGCGCAGCTGGGCCGCCTCGACCTCGGCGGTGGTCAGCGCCTCGCTCACCTCGCGCATCTCGGACTGCAGGCCGTACTCCAGCTCCGAGCAGCGGCGCAGCTCGGCGGCGACCTCGCCTCCCCCCTCCTCGCCGACGGGTGCGCCGAGAGCCTCGGCGTGCCGCTCCAGCCGGCCGAGCAGCTCGCGCAGCGCGCCGCCCGCACGCTCCAGGGCGGGCAGCGTCTCGCGCTCGAGCGCGATCCGGGCGCGCAGGCGCTCCTGGTCTCGGG
>VGBV01000079.1 GCA_016870325.1 Actinomycetota bacterium | reverse complement strand
CTCGGCGACCGCGTGGGCGATGGCGGCGCAGGCCAGGAACAGCGCCGCGACGGGGCTCGCGAGCGGGGTCAGCAGGGCGAAGCCGATCGCGGCCGGGCGCCAGCCGCGCTGCGCCGCCCAGACCGCCGCTAGCGCGACCGCGATTCCCAGCGCGAACGAGAGCCGGCCCGTGAACAGGCTGACCGAGGCTCCCGCGGCGAACCAGATGACGCCGAGGCGCGCGCGCTCGCCCCACTGCCGGTAGGCGATCGCCCCGAACAGGACCGCCGCGACCACGGTCGCGAGGGCGCCCGCCTCGCGCGGCCCGAGCACCGAGCCCAGCAGCGGGAAGAGCACGCTGTAGCCGGGCGTGTGGTGGCCTCCGAACCAGAAGTTGTTCCAGGCCGACAGGCCCTCGCTCTCGAACAGCCCGGAGCGGAAGACCTGGGCCGCGTGGTCGGCGCTCTCGGGCGCGACGATCAGGTAGAGCAGCCCGAGGGCCGCGGCCACGATACCGGGCTCGGCGTACCGCCGAGCCGAGATGCGGTCGTTGGGCTCAACCATGGCCCGTCCTCGCCGGTCGCCGGCTCAGGCCGTTGCCGGCCGGCGCCCGAAGGTCCACGCCTCGCGCACGCGCGCCAGCTGCAGGGCGGCCAGGGCCGAGAGCCCGGCGACCGCCCAGCCGATCGCGGCGTCGAGCCAGAAGTGGTTGGCGGTGATCATCACGACGAGCAGCACGATCAGCGGATAGACGGCCCAGAAGACCTTCGAGATCGTGTGCCGCGAGACCAGCAGGCCCGTGCCGCCGACCATCAGCGCGAAGGCGCAGTGCATGCTCGGGATCGCTGCGTAGGGGTTGATGAACATCTGCACCAGGGCCGACTCGTGGTTGACCTCGGAGTACTGGTTGATCGTATCGACGAAGCCGTAGCCCTCCACCAGCCGCGGGGGGGCCGTCGGCACGAGCGTGTATCCGACCAGGGCCAGCGCCATCGCGACCATGAACATGTTGCGGACGAAGTAGAAGTGCTCGTTGCGGCGCAGGTAGAGCCAGGCCAGGAAGCCGGTGGTGAGCACGAAGTGCGAGTTCATGTAGGCGAAGTTGGCGGCCTCGATCACCCACTGTTGGCCGATCAGCGCCGCCTGCAGGTCGGGCTCGAAGAAGGTGCCCGTGGCGACCTCGATGTCGATCACCCGGCCGGCGTTGGCGAAGGCCTCGGCCCGCTGGCCCTCGGCGACCCCGCGCACCGTCTCGTAGCAGAGGTCGGCCAGCACGAACAGGCCGACCTGCAGGCCGGCGTCTCCCCAGCCCTGGGGAAGCCAACGACCGATCCTCGCAACGAGCCCGCGCACGGCCCGGATTGTAGTCACGCCTCGTTGACAACTTCCGTGAACTCGAGCACGGTCTCGACCAGTCCGGGCGCCTCGCCCCACCAGGGCCAGTGGCCCGCTTCGGGCAGCTCCAGCAGCTCCGAGTTCGGCAGCGCCGCGGCGTAGCCGCGGCCGAACCGCGCGGGCAGGTAGCGGTCCCGCCCGGCCCAGACGACCAGCGCCGGCGCGGCGATCGCGCCCAGGTTCTTGCCGAGCTGGGCGAGCACCGGCTCGTCGGCGGAGCGGTAGAGCCGCAGGATCGCGTCGAGGGTGCCGCGGTCGAGGTGCGCGGTGGCGGCCTCGACGAGCTCGCGGGGCGGCGGACCCCAGTCGCCGCGGGACTCGCGCAGCGCCAGCGGTGCCAGGCGCGGCGTGAACAGGCGCATCAGCAGCTCGCCCAGCAGCGGCGTCCGCCAATGGCGCGCGGTCCGGTGCCAGCGGTATCCGGGCAAGAGCGGCACCGCGTCGATCACGCAGAGGCGGCGCAGCCGCTGGGGCCGGCGCTGGGCGCCGATCAGCGCGACCACCCCCCAGTCGTGGACGACGAGGGAGTGCTCGCCGATCCCGAGCTCGGCCAACAGGCTCTCGGCGAAGCGGCCGTAGCTGTGCACGCTGCAGTCGAAGCGCTCCGGCTGAGGGCGCTGCGACCGCCCGAATCCGGGCAGGTCGAAGGCGAGCGCAGGGCCGCCGGCGCGCTCGAGGAAGGGGGTCCAGTCCCCGGAGTGGGTGGGCACCCCGTGCACGAAAACCGTCGGCGGGCCCTCTCCGCGGACGCGCCGGACGAACGTATCGATCCCCTCGACGCTGACGGTCTCGGTCTCGATCGAGCGCGAGGCCGCACGCGCGCCGCCGGCGGCGGCAGCGAAGGCGTCCGAGGCGCTCATCGCGGGGCAGAATATCCTCGCCCCGTGCCCCTGCCGAGCAAAGTCGCGGAGCCCGACGCCCGCGCCCGGGAGTTGGCGAGGCGGGGCAGGCGCACGGGCCGCGCCGAGGAGCTTGGCCGGATCCCGAAACGGGACCCCTCGTGGCGGCGGCCCGCGCGCAGGCGGGTGCTCGCGATCCGCGACCGCCTGCGCGAGCTCTACGGCAAGCGGGTCAACCGGCCCCACGGTCACCCGATCGCCGAGCTGGTTCGGACGATCCTCTCCCAGAACACCAACGACCGCAATCGCGACGTCGCCTACGAACGGATGCGAGAGCGCTTTCCAAGCTGGGAGCAGGTGCGCGACGCCCCTCCCGACGAGCTCGAGGAGGCGCTGCGGCCGGGAGGGCTGGCGCCGTCGAAGACGCCGCGGATCCAGCACGTGCTCTCACAGCTCGGCGACCCGCCTGACCTGGACTGGCTGGCCGAGGCGCCCCGCCAGCAGGCGCTCGCCTACCTGACCGAGTTGCCCGGGGTCGGGCGCAAGACAGCGGCCTGCGTGCTGATCTTCAGCTTCGACCGCCCCGAGATCCCGGTCGACACCCACGTGCACCGGGTCGGCGGCCGCCTCGGCCTCTTCCGGCCCAACGCCTCTTTCGAGGAGGCCCACGACGAGATGCTGGCGATCACGCCCCCCGAGGACGCCTACGAGCTGCACATCAACCTGATCCTCCATGGCCGCGCCCTCTGCCGTCCCCGACCCCGCTGCGGCGAGTGCGGGTTGCGGCGGATGTGCGTCTGGTACCGGGAGCACCGAGCGGGCTGAGGCGCGGGCGAAGCCCCCGATATGCTGCCGCCACGATGAAGCGGAGCACGTGGGTCATGTTCGGAATCGTGGTCGTACTGTTCGCGATCCTGGTTCCCGCCTGGGCGATCAGCCGCGAGGGCGGCGGCGACGCCTCGCCCCAGAGCGTGCCGGCGGACCTCGAGGACGGCAAGGAGCTGTTCGTGACCAACTGCGGCTCCTGCCACACGCTCTACAAGGCGGGCACCGACGGCATCGTCGGGCCCGACCTCGACGAGCTGCTGGCGCCCCCGAGCCCGAGCCCGCCCGCCGCCGAGACGATCTACCCCCGCGTTCTCAGCGCCGTCGAGGACGGCGTCGGCGGCAAGATGCCGAAGGGCATCCTCACGGGACCCCAGGCCAAGGAGGTCTCGGAGTTCGTGGCGCAGGTCGCCGGGGATCGCTAGCTCAGTCCCCGGGACCGCCCCGCCCCAACCGCCGCAACTCTCCCGGCCCGATCGCGTTTACAGTTCCGTTGATCCAGCGAAGAGTCGCCGCGCGTGCAGGGTGGCTGCGGCGAGACGAAAGGAGCTTCACCGTGAGTGAGAACGTCGTGTCCCACGAGCGCAGCGGCCGGGGGGCCCGCGCGGTCCTGGCGCTGCTCGTAGGCGCTCTGGCACTGACCATGCTGCCCGGGGTGGCCGAGGCCGCCAAGGGCAAGGGCAAGAAGAAGGGCGAGAAGGTCACCGTCATGACCCGCAACCTCTACCTTGGCGCCGACCTCGGCCCGGGGCTCAGCGCGCCCGACCTGAACAGCTTCGTCGACGCCGCAGGAACCATCGTCAACCAGGTCGACGCCAACAACTTCCCGGCTCGCGCCAAGTCGCTCGCGGCCGAGATCCTGAACAAGAAGCCGCACCTGGTCGGCCTGCAGGAGGTCGCGCTGTGGCGCACGGCGGCGAACAACCCCGGCAGCGCTGGATCGCCGGGCACCGCGACCACGGTCGAGTACGACTGGCTCGACTCGCTGCTCGACGAGCTCAACAAGAACAAGAAGCTCTACCGAGCGGTCGTGATCCAGGAAGAGTTCGACTTCGAGGCGCCGGTCAACGACGTCGGTCCTCCGGGAGGCCTGCTGGAGGCCGATCGCAACGCGCGGCTGACGATGCGCGACGTGATCCTCGCCCGCAAGGGCGTGAAGACGTCGAAGCCGCGCAGCGGCACCTTCGCCAACCTGCTCAACGTGACCGCGGCCGGGCTGCTGCCGATCAACGTCACCAGGGGCTGGACCAGCGTCGACGCGAAGGTGGGCAGCAGCAAGAGGTTCCACTTCGTCAACACGCACTTCGAGGCGTTCGACGACGAAACCCAGGTTCCGAGCATCCGTCGCAAGCAGGCCGACGAGCTGGTCGGCCCAGGCGGCCCCGCGCAGTCGAAGCTGCCGGTGATCCTGCTCGGCGACCTCAACTCGAACGACCCCGGCGTTCAGCCAGGCGACGCGCAGGCGTTCCAGGCCGTCGCCGCGGCGGGCTTCCGCAACCGCGATGCGTCCAGCCCGCTCAGCTGCTGCCTCAACTCGTCGTTGATCACGGCGGGCGGGGGCGGCTCCGTGGCCGATTTCGACCACAAGGTCGACCACATCCTCACCGACACCAAGGCGATCAAGCGACTGAAGTCGTCGGTCGTCGGCCTGCAGCCGGTGAACGGTTTCTGGCCGTCCGACCACGCCGGGCTCGTGAGCACGCTGAGCGTGCCGGCGAAGGGGAAGTGACGCACAGCAGGTGACGGCAGAGCGCTCGAGATCACGAGCGCAATCGGGCCCGGTCCGCGCACGCGGACCGGGCCCTTTTTCGTTCTCCCTTTACATCTCGCCACCGATCTGCCACACTGCGACTCAGATTTTGTAACGAAAGCTTTGGAGGAAAAAAAGTGGCTAAGACAATAGGCATCGACCTCGGCACGACCAACTCGTGCGTCGCCGTGATGGAAGGCGGCGAGCCGACCGTGCTCGAGAACTCGGAGGGTGGCCGCACCACCCCATCGGTCGTCGCCTTCACCGACTCCGGCGAGCGGCTCGTCGGCACCGTCGCCAAGCGGCAGGCGGTGATGAACCCCGAGCGCACGATCTTCTCGATCAAGCGCTTCATGGGCCGCAAGGAGGCCGAGGTCAAGGAGGAGGAGACGATCGTCCCCTACAAGGTCGTCCCCGGCCCCAACGGCGACGTCCGCATCGACGTGGACGACAAGCAGTACTCGCCGCCCGAGATCTCGGCGATGATCCTGCAGAAGCTGAAGGCCGACGCCGAGGCCAAGCTCGGCACCGAAGTCGACTCGGCCGTGATCACGGTCCCGGCCTACTTCAACGACGACCAGCGCCAGGCGACCAAGGACGCCGGCAAGGTCGCCGGCCTGGAGGTCAAGCGCATCATCAACGAGCCCACCGCAGCGGCACTCGCCTACGGGCTCGACAAGCAGGGGACGGACGAGAAGATCCTCGTCTTCGACCTCGGCGGCGGCACCTTCGACGTCTCCGTGCTGGAGATCGGCGACGGCGTCTTCGAGGTCAAGGCGACCTCGGGCGACAACCACCTGGGCGGCGACAACTGGGACGCGAAGATCGTGGACTGGATCGTCGCCGAGTTCAAGAAGGACCAGGGCGTCGACCTGGCCGCCGACAAGCGCGCGCTGCAGCGGCTGTACGAGGCGGCCGAGAAGGCCAAGATCGAGCTCTCGACGGCGCAGGAGACGCAGATCAGCCTGCCCTTCATCACCGCCGTCGACGGCGAGCCCCGGCACCTGGAGATGAAGCTGACGCGGGCCAAGCTCGCCGAGCTCACCTCCGACCTGCTCGAGCGCGTCGTCGGCCCGGTCAAGCGGGCCCTCGCCGACGCCGGCGAGAGCGTCGACCACGTGATCCTGGTCGGCGGCATGACCCGGATGCCCGCGGTCCAGGAGAAGGTCAAGGAGCTGACCGGCAAGGACCCCCACCAGGGCGTCAACCCGGACGAGGTCGTCGCGATCGGCGCCGCGATCCAGGCGGGCGTGCTGGCCGGCGACGTCAAGGACGTGCTGCTGCTGGACGTCACCCCGCTCACCCTCGGCATCGAGACCAAGGGCGGCGTGATGACGAAGCTGATCGAGCGCAACACGACCATCCCCTCGAAGAAGTCGGAGATCTTCTCCACCGCCGAGGACAACCAGCCCTCGGTCGAGGTGCACGTCCTCCAGGGCGAGCGCGAGATGGCCTCCGGCAACAAGAGCCTGGGCAAGTTCCAGCTCACCGGCATCCCGCCGGCGATGCGGGGAACCCCGCAGATCGAGGTCACGTTCGACATCGACGCGAACGGCATCCTCAACGTCTCCGCCAAGGACCTGGGCACGGGCAAGGAGCAGAAGATCGAGATCAAGGGCGGCTCGGGGCTCGACGAGTCCGAGGTCGAGCAGATGATCAAGGACGCCGAGTCCCACGCCGAGGAGGACCGCTCCCAGCGCGAGCTGGCGGAGGCCCGGAACGTCGGCGAGAACGCGGCCTATGAGGCCGAGAAGCAGCTGACCGAGCTCGGCGACAAGATCGAGGACTCGAGCAAGCAGGAGATCGAGGCGGCGATCAAGGACGTGCGCGACTCGCTCGCGGCCGAGAGCGCCGATGAGATCAAGTCCAAGACCGACGCCCTGCAGGCCGCCTTCCAGCAGGTCAGCCAGCAGGTCTACGAGGCCGCCGCGGCCGAGCAGGCGGCGGCGGGCGACGGCGCCTCGGCCAACGGCGGTCCCGCGGATTCCGACGAGGAGGTCGTGGACGCCGAGGTCGTGGACGACGAGCCGTCCAACAAGTAGGAGTGGCGATGAGCGAGAAGCCGATCGCCGCCTCCGAGCAGAGCGGCGCGGGCGGGCCCGAGGGCCCGCCCGTGGCCGCTGAGCCGCCCGCCGGGCAGGCCGCCCCGGCCGACGACGCCCCCGCCCACGACGCGGGCGAGCGGGCCGGCGAGGTCGTAGAGCACGACCTGGACGAGCTCACCGTCGCCCAGCGCGAGCGCGACTCCTACCTGGAGCTGGCGCAGCGGACCAAGGCCGACTTCGACAACTACCGCAAGCGCGTCGCCAAGGACGCGAGCGAGGCACTCGCCCGCGGGCGGGCCGAGCTGGCCCGGGAGTTGGTTCCGGTGCTCGACAACCTCGAGCGCGCCGTTGCGATCTCCGGCGCCGACCCGGCCGCGATGGCCGCGGCCGCAGAGGGCCCCAGCGAGGAGGTCTCCGCGAGGGATGCGCTGGCGCGGGGGGTGGCGCTGGTGCTGGCGGAGCTGCGCTCGACGCTCGAGCGCGCCGGGGTCGAGGCCTACGATCCGGCCGGCGAGAGGTTCGACCCGGCCTGGCACGAGGCGATCTCTACCCGCCCGGGCGAAGGCGTCGAGCCCGGCACGGTCGTCGAGACCCTCGAGCGCGGCTACCGGCTCGACGGGCAGCTGCTGCGCCCGGCGCGCGTGGTGGTCAGCGAGTAGGAGGCGGGGATGGCTTCCGGCGACTACTACGAGGTGCTCGGGGTCGGCCGCAAGGCCGATCCCGACGAGATCAAGAAGGCCTACCGCGAGCTCGCCCGCAAGTGGCACCCTGACCGCAACCCCGGCGATTCCGAGGCCGAGGAGAAGTTCAAGGAGGTCCAGGCCGCCTACGACGTGCTCTCGGACCCCGAGAAGCGCAAGCAGTACGACGCCGGGGGGATGTTCGGAGGAGGCGGCTTCGGCCCGGGCGGCAGGGGCGGCTTCCCCGGCGGCGGCGCCTTCAGCGGCAACATCGGTGACATCTTCTCCTCGATCTTCAACCGCGGGGGTGGGGGCGCCGGCGCCGGGCCCCAGCGCGGCCGCGACCTCGAGGCCGAGGTCCAGCTCAGCTTCGACCAGGCCGTCCACGGGACCCAGATCACGATCGAGGTCCCGACCACCGGCGCCTGCGCGACCTGCGGCGGGTCGGGCGCGAAGCCCGGCACCGCTCCCAAGGTCTGCCAGCGCTGCGAGGGCAGCGGCGTCGACTCCCAGAGCCAGGGGTTCTTCTCGATTCAGCAGCCGTGCCCCGAGTGCGGCGGCCAGGGCTCGGTGATCGAGCAGCCCTGCCCGACCTGCGCCGGCAGCGGCATCACCCAGGAGAGCAAGCGCTACCGCGTCAACATCCCGGCCGGGGTCCACGACGGCAGCCGCATCCGCCTCGCCGGCAAGGGCGAGGCGGGCTTTCGCGACGGTCCCCGCGGGGACCTGTACGTGACCACCCGGGTCGCGCCCTCCCCGGTCTTTCGCCAGCGTCCCGACGGCAACCTCGACGTCGACCTGCCCGTCACCGTCACCGAGGCGATCCAGGGCGCGACGATCGAGGTCCCGACCCTGAAGGGATCGAAGCGGATCAAGATCCCGCCCGGCACCCAGCACGGCTCGACCCAGCGGCTGAAGGGAGAAGGCCCCCCGAGGACGAGCGGCGCCGGGCGCGGCGACATCCACTACCGCGTGCAGCTGCAGATCCCCGAGCAGCTGACCCCCGAGCAGCGCGAGGCGGTCGAGGGCCTGGCGAAGGCGCTCAACGGCGAGGACCCCAGATCGGAGCTGCTGGCCCGCGCCGCGCGTCCGGCGCAGGGAGGAGAGTGACGATGTCCGATGGAGAGCAGGTGAGCGGCGATGGCTGAGCGAGCGGCCGGCGAGGGCCCGCGCGGGCGCGGCGCCAGCGGGCACGGAGGAGGCCGCGCGCGGCTCCGCACCGAGACGCGGATAGACGAGCAGCGCGGCGTGTTCATGATCTCGGTCGCCGCCGAGCTGGCCGATATGCACCCCCAGACCCTGCGCATGTACGAGGCGCGCGGGCTGATCTCCCCCAAGCGCTCCCCCAAGAACACCCGGCTCTACTCGCAGGCGGACGTCGAGCGGCTGCGCCGAATCCAGAGGATGACGAACGAGGAGGGCCTGAACCTCGCCGGCGTCGAGACCGTGCTCGAGATGGAGGCGAGGGTCGAGCGGATGCGGGCGGAGCTGGCCAGGATGCGAAAGCGGACGGCCGAGATGGAGAAGCGGATGAGCGCCGAGCTCGAGCGCATGCGCGCCTCGCGCGGTGGCGAGATCGTCCCCTACGGCGCCTACGAGCCGCCCGCACCCGGGGGCAGCGTCCGGGTGCCGGTCAGGCGCAAGCCCTAGCGGCCGGCTAGGGGTAGGGCCAGGCCTGCGGGCGCGGGTCGTCTGCCAGCAGCAGCCGCGTGATTCCCTCGATCGTCTCGTAGCTGCTCGCCCCGGGCGGCTGGTCGCTGAGGATCGCGATCGCGACCCTGCGGCCGCTGCTGTGGACGAGCAGCCCGGCCTGGTGGGTGACCGCGCCGCTGTTCTCGGTGACACCGGCCGGGCGCCAGCCGCCCTTGAAGTAGACGCGCCAGGCGCCGGGCGCCGCCTCCGGGATGCCCCATCGCTGCGAGCCGGTCACGTTCGCGAGCAGGCCCTTGGCATAGTCGCGGTCGCGCCGCGGCAGCACCCGCTCCAGGCGCAGGTAGAAGCGGGCGAGGTCCGCGGCGGTCACCTGCATGCCGCCCCAGTAGCCCGGCGTGACGCCGAAGTCGTGCATGCCCGCGGCCGCTGCCACCTCATCCATGCCGGCGTCCCCGACCCGGGCGTAGATGGCGCCGGCGGCGTCGTTGTCGGAGTAGGTGATCATCGGCTCCAGCAGCGATCGCGTGCCCTCGTCGAGCGCCGCGCCGTCTCGCCGCAATCGCCGCAGCTCGGCCGCCAGCAGCAGCGCCTTCGAGGCGCTGGCCGAGCTGTACTGGAGGTCGGGCTCGAGCCCGCGCACGCCGCCGGCGGCGTCCATGACCGCGAACGCGACCGCCCCCGGCGCCGCGGCCGCGA
>VGBV01000078.1 GCA_016870325.1 Actinomycetota bacterium | reverse complement strand
GGCGGCGGCGTCAGCCCCGGCGGCGGCGTCGCACCGTAGCTGCGGGCTACGCAGCCAGCTCGGCCCAGGTCCCGTAGAGCTGCGCGTAGCGGCCGCCGGCCGCGATCAGCTCGTCGTGGCTGCCGATCTCGGCGATCGAGCCGTTCTCGAGCACCGCGATCCGGTCGGCGTTGCGGATCGTCGAGAGGCGGTGGGCGATCACGATCGCCGTGCGGCCGGCCAGCAGCTTCTCCAGGCCCGTCTCGATCGCCCTCTCGGTGCGCACGTCCACGTTCGAGGTCGCCTCGTCCAGGATCAGGATCCGCGGCTCGGCAAGCAGCGCCCGCGCGAACGCGATCAGCTGCCGCTGCCCCGCCGACAGCGCCACACCGCGCTCGCCGACCTCGGTCTCGTAACCGTCGGGCATCCGCTCGATGAACTCGCCGGCGCCGATCGCGTCGGCCGCCGCCTCGATCTCCTCGCGCGAAGCGTCAGGCCGCCCGAAGCTGATGTTCTCGGCCACCGTCCCCGAGAACAGGAATCCCTCCTGAGGCACGATCCCGAGCTGGCTGCGCAGGCACTGCGCGCGCAGGTCGCGCAGGTCGTGCCCGTCGACCAGCACCCGCCCCTTCTGCGGGTCGTAGAAGCGAGCCACCAGCTTCGCCAGCGTGCTCTTGCCCGCTCCCGTCGCGCCCACCAGCGCCAGCGACTCGCCGGCGGGGATGTGGACCGAGACGTCCCGGAGCGCCCAATCGGGCTCGGGGCCGTCGCCGTTGCCGGCCGTCGAGTAGGTGAACCAGACGTCGTCGAGCTCGACCTCGCCGCGCAACGGTCGCGGGTCGATCGCGTCGGGCTTGTCGGTCAGGTCGGGATCGGTGTCGAGCAGCAGGAAGATCTTGTCCAGCGCCGCCATCCCCTGCTGGTAGGTCGTGTAGAGGTTGGAGAGCTGCTGGATCGGGTCGAAGAAGGTCGCCAGGTAGCCCACGAACGCGACCACGACGCCGATCTGCTCGGCGCGCGCGTCCCCGGTCAGGTCGAGCGCCTGGTAGCCGCCGTAGATCAGGATCACCGCCGTCCCCACCGCCGAGAGCAGCTCGACCGCGGGGAAGTAGGACGCGTTCAGGTAGACCGTCTTCATGTTCGCCTCGCGGTTGAGCTCGTTCAGCTCGGCCATCCGCTCCACGTGCCGCTCCTCCTGGGCGAAGCTGCGCACGACGCGGATCCCGCTCAGGCTCTCCTGCAGGTGCGCGGTCACCTCGGCGATGCGCTCGCGAGTGATCCGGTAGGCGCTCGCCGAGACGATCCTGAAGACGACGCTCGCGATCGCGAGCAGCGGGAAGGTCAGGAACACCACCAGCGCCAGCCCGGCGTCCAGCAGCAGCAGGATGGCGACGACGCCGACCAGGGTCAGCATGCTCTGGAACAGCGTCACGATCCCCGTGCTGATCAGCTGGTTGAGCGCCTCGACGTCGTTGGTGATGCGGCTGATCAGCACGCCCGGCCGGCTGCGGGTGAAGAAGCCGATAGACATCTTCTGCAGGTGCTCGAAGATCCGCAGCCGCAGGTCCTGCAGCGCCCTCTCGCCGACCCAGCCGACGAGGTAGGTCTGGATGTAGCTCGCGCCCCAGTAGAGCAGCGCGACGCCCATGAAGGCCGCGACGATCAGGTAGAGCCGGTCGAACGAGGGGTTCTCGGAGGTGATCTCGGCCGTCGCCAGCCCGGCCAGGGCCGGTGGCGCCAGCGCCGCGCCCGTCGCGATCAGCAGCCCCACGATCATCGCCGCCACCTGCTTGCGGTAGGGACGCAGCAGCGTCAGCAACCAGCGCAGCTTGCGGCCACGCTGGTCCTCACCCCGAATCAGGCGCCAGAGCGAGGCGAGCAGCATCAGCGCCGCGCGCAGGCGGGTGTCCTGGTGCTCGTAGGTCCCCTCCTCGCGCTGCTCGGCCTCGAAGGCCTGGTCGCCGCTTCCGCCGTTCCGGTCGCTCACAGCCGCACCAGCTCCTCGCGCTCCTCGAGGTCGCGCTGAAGGTAGACGGAGTCCTCGAGGCCCTTCTCCGCGATCTCCTCATAGAGCGGGCAGCGCTCGAGCAACTGCTCGTGGGTGCCGCGATCGACGATCCGGCCCGCGTCCATGACCACGATCTCGTCCGCGAGCGAGATCGTCGAGAGCCGGTGCGCGACGACGAACGTCGTCCGCCCCTCCATCGCCTCGGCCAGCCCCTTCTTGATCTCGGCCTCGGTCTGGGCGTCAACCGAGGAGGTGGCGTCGTCGAGGACCAGGATCCGTGGCTCGGCCAGCAGCGCCCGCGCGATCGCCACCCGCTGGCGCTGGCCGCCCGAGAGCGTCAGCCCGCGCTCGCCGACGACGGTCTCGTAGCCGTCGGGCAGCTCGCTGATGAAGTGGTGTGCCTGCGCCCGCCGCGCCGCCGCCTCGATCTGCTCTCGGGTGGCATCGGGGCGCGCGTAGGCGATGTTGCCCGCCACCGTGTCGGAGAAGAGGAAGCTGTCGTCCGCCACGAAGGCGATCTCGGAGCGCAGCGATGCCAGGTCGACGCCGCGTATGTCGGCGCCGTCGATCAGCACGCGGCCCCCGCTGGGGTCGTACAGCCGCGCCAGCAGCCCGACCAGGCTCGTCTTGCCCGACGCGGTCGGCCCGACCAGGGCCACGGTGCGCCCGGGCTCCAACTCGAGGTAGATGCCGGTCAGCGAAGGTCCGGACGGCCCCGGACGCGAAGCGGAGGAGCCGCCGTTCGATGTCGCGTCGTAGCGTAGGGTCACCCCCTGCATCGAGATCCTCCCGCCTCCCGGCGGCAGCGCCGGCGCGCCCGGGACGCTCGGCATCGAGGGCTCGCGGTCGAGGATCTCGAACAGGCGGTTGCCGGAGGCGACCGCGCGCTGGGCCATGTTCAGCGACATCCCGAGCCAGCGCACCGGGCCCGAGAGGATCAGCAGCAGCGTGTAGAAGATCGTGAAGTCACCGACGCTGAGACTGCCGTTGATCACCTGCCGCCCGCCGACCAGCAGCACCACGGCCAGCCCGATGTTCGGCAGGAACCCCATCAGCGGCGTGTAGAAGGACTGCAGCCTGGTCGTGAACATGCTCTGCTCGAAGACGCGGTCGACAGACCTGCTGAAGCGTGCGTGCATGTGGCGCTCGCGCGCAAAGGCCTTGACGATGCGGATTCCGGTGATGCTCTCCTCGGCGTTCGCCGTCAGTTCGCCGACGCGCTGCTGCACCTCCTGCTCGGCGGGCCGGTTGCGTCGGCTGTAGCGCGTCGCCGTCGCCACCAGGAAGGGGATGGGCGCCAGCGCCAGAACCGCCAGCAGCGGGTCGAGCACGAACATCACCGTCGCCGCGAACAGGATCGTGAGCGCACTCTGGGTCACCCAGATCAGCCCGTAGCCGAGGAAGAAGCGGATCGACTGCAGGTCCACGGTCGCGCGCGACATCAGCTGGCCGGTCTGCTGGTTGTCGAAGAAGGCGAGCTCGAGCTTCTGCAGGTGCTCGTAGAAGACCTGGCGCAGGTCGTACTCGACCGCGAGCGAGACCCTGCCGGCGATCAGGCGCCTGCCGACCGTCAGCCCCAGGCGCAGGATCCCGGCGCCGAGCAGGGCGAGGGCGAGCGGCAGGATGTCGTCGCGGTGGCCGCCCTCGATCGCGTCGACGCCGGCGCCGAGCAGCAGCGGGATCAGGACCGTCATGCTCATCGCCAGCCAGGCGAGCACCAGCGAGAAGTACAACGGGCGGCGGTAGGGGCGGAGGAACCCGAGCAGACGGCGAAACGTGCGCACGCGATGACTATACAAAGTGAAGTATTGGCGGCCCGAGGGCGATCGCCGGCCGGACGCCCGTGCGTGAACTACGCTGAGGCGGTGCTGACCGAGCTCGTGACCAGGCCCGTGCAGGCCGTCGTGGCGCTGATCGAGCTGCCCGTCACCGCCCGCCGCAGCCTGCAGGAGGTGAACGAGCTGATGGAGGTCTCGCGCCGACAGCTCGAGGCGATGCAGCGCCAGACGGACACCGCACTGGACCAGGCCGAGCGCATGAACGATCTGCTGACCCGGGTGGTGAAGCTGACCGAGCCGCTCGAGCGGGCCCAGCGCGGGGGCGAGTACGTCGCCGACGGCCTCCGCCGCGTCATCTTCGGCGACGAGCGGATCGAGCGCGCGGCGGCCGACGCCGAGATCGCCGCGGCCGAGGCGGAGCTTGCCGCGGGCGAGGCCGAGGCGGCGGCGGAGGTCGCCGAGGAGGCCGCGGAAAGCGCGACGGAGGAGCGCGAGGGGCGATGAGCGCGCCGCCCGCGGGGCTCTGCGACCGTTGCCGCCATCAGCGGCTGGTGCCGAACACGCGCGGATCGGTCTTCTCGCTCTGCGAGCTCTCCCGGACCGACCGCTCCTTTCCCCGCTATCCGCGCCTGCCGGTCGAGAGCTGCGCCGGCTACGAGCCCGGCGCAGCGCCCCGCGAAGACGCCAGCCGCTGAGGGCGCGGCCGAGCAGCGGCCGGGCTAGGGGGCCGGCGTAGCAGGCGAGGTGGGAGTGGGCGGCGCGGTCACCGTCGGCGCCGACGCCTCCGTGTCGACCGTCGAGAGGTCGGGCTCCTCCTTCTCAGCGCAGGCGCCGGCCGTCAGGCAGAGGGCCAGGGCGGAAAGCGCGGCCGCGGCGCGGCGGCCGGCTGCCGTGCGGAGGGGGATGCTCATCCCCGCCAACGTAGCGGACCGCGTCGCGCTCCCCTGCGGCCCGCGCAGCCGAATAGGGTCTGCGCATGGCAGAGCGCGACTTCGACGTCGTCGTCTTCGGGGCCACCGGGGTCACCGGCCGGCGCGTCGCCGCCTATCTCGCCGAGCAGTCCGCCGCGCACGGCTCGCGATGGGCCCCGGCCGCCCGCGACGCGGCCAAGCTCGACGCGATCCTGGGCGAGGACGGGGTGGAGGCGCCCGAGGTGATCGTCGCCGATCTGGCCGAACCCGACTCCCTGGCGCGGATGGCCGAGCGCGCCACGGTCGTCCTCAACCTCGTCGGCCCCTACACGCTCTACGCGCAGCCGGTGCTGGAGGCGTGCGTCGCCGCCGGCGCCCACTATCTGGACCTGACCGGCGAGATCCCGTTCGTGCGGCGCACGATCGAGCAGCTCGACGGGCGCGCCCGCGACGCCGGGGTCAAGCTGGTCCAGGTCAGCGGCTTCGAGGCGCTGCCGCCCGACCTGGCGGTGCTGTCGGCGGCCGAGGCGGCGCGCGAGCGCTTCGACGAGGGCCTCGCCTCGGTGGACGTCGAGGTCACGTTCACGCCGCCGCCCGGCGTCCCGCATCCCTCCGACATGCTCTCGGGCGGGACGCTGCAGAGCATGGCCGAGATCACGGGCGCCGATGAAGCCGCCGTGGCCACCGACCCCGCGGCGCTGATCGACGACCCCTCGATGGTCGAGCTGGTGCGAGCGCGCAGCCCGATCGGGATAGCGCCCCGGCGCGGCCTCGGAGGCTCGGTGATCGCGCCGATGAGCCCCGCCGCCTTCATCAATCCCGCCGTGATCCAGCGCACCGCCGCGATCGCCGCCGCCGAGGGTGGACGCCGCTTCGAGCCCTTCCGCTACCGCGAGGGCCTCGCCATCGGCGGTCCGGCCGCGACGCTGCCGCTGCGCTACGCGGTGGCCGGTGCGCTGTCGGGGACCCAGGCGGCGATGGGCGCGGCGCTGCGGGCCCGCCCCGGCATCCGCAGGCGGGTCTCGGGCGCGATGCGCTCGCTGCTTCCCGGCTCCGGCTTCGGTCCCGTCGGCGACCGCGTCGAGGGCTGGCGCTGGGCGCTCAGCGCCGACGCCGTCACCACCGGGGGCAACGGCGTACGCGCGGTGCTCGATGCCGAGGGACACCCCGGCTACCTGGCCACCGCGCGCATGCTCGGCGAGGCGGGCCTGCTGCTCGCCACCGGGGGCGCCACCCCCGACCGGCCCGGCTGCGTGACCCCGGCGATCGCGCTCGGCACCGGCTCGCTGCCCCGCTTCGAGCGCGCCCGGATGCGCTTCGGCGTCCAGGCCTGAATCCCGGGCGCAGGGTAGGCTTGCGATCGTGCCCGGCCTGCCGCCCGTGAACGAGAAGCTCGACCTGGCGCTCGGCCTCAGCCTCCAGAGCGCCGATGACGACGTCGTCGTCATGCGCCTCGACCCCGGCGAGATCGGAATCGTCGGGGAGGGTGACGAGGCATACCTGCACGGGGGCGCCCTCGCCAGCTGCATCGACTCGGCCGCGTGGTATGCCGCCGAGGGCGCCGCGCCGAGCGAGCCCAGCGAGGGCCGCGGCGACTGGCTCGTCACCACCCTCAGCTTCGAGGGGCTTCGCCTGGCCCGCCCCGAGCCGCACACCGTCACCGCCCGCTGCGTGCGCGCCGGCCGCACCCGCGCCGTCGCCGACGTCGAGATCGCCCCCGAGGCCGACCCCGATCGCCTTGTCACGATCGGCCGCGTCAGCCTGGCGCGCGCGCCGTCACCGCCGCGGGCGTAGCGTCAAGCGCGCGAAGGCAGCGCCGATTTCACATCGCGGTCACGATCACGCGCGGCGGGGTCTCGGTATAGGCTGCGGCCTACGATGGAGGGAACGCCGAACGGAGCACCCAGGGGCCCCGGGCCGCCGCCGGACTCCGACCTGGTCGTGTTCCCGCTGCTGATCGGAATCGTGATCGCCTTGGCCGCCATCGGTGCCGCCTTCTGGCTGATCGGCGCGGGCGCCGGCATCGCGGTCCTGGTCGCGGTCATCGCCATCGCGGTCGTCGTCGCCTACAGGGTGCTCGCCTCCTCCGAGGTCAAGGACTGAGCCTCGGAGGAGGTGGACCGAGTGGCCGGCGCCCCTGCCGGGCGCCGGCCGCCGCCGTCCCCTTGCCGCTACTCGCTTGGCGGGAGGCAGCGGCAGGCGGCGCAGATCGCATCCCGCCGGGCGGCTGCTTGGCCGTAGCTTCGTCGCCTACGCGGCCGTCTCGCGCTGCGGCAGCTTCCATTCGGGCCGCACCCAGTGGCAGGTGTAGCCGTTGGGGATCCGCTGCAGGTAGTCCTGGTGCTCGGGCTCTGCCTCCCAGAAGTCGCCGGCGGGGCTGACCTCGGTCACGACCTTGCCCGGCCACAGACCCGAGGCCTCGACGTCGGCGATCGTCTCCTCGGCGACCCGCCTCTGCTCGTCGCTCATGTAGAAGATCGCCGAGCGGTAGCTGGCGCCGATGTCGTTGCCCTGGCGGTCCTTGGTGGTCGGGTCGTGAACCTGGAAGAAGAACTCGAGGATCTCGCGGTAGCTGGTCTCGGCCGGGTCGAAGACGATCTCGACGGCCTCGGCGTGGTTGCCGTGGTTGCGGTAGGTCGCGTTCGGGACCTCGCCGCCGGAGTACCCCACTCGGGTCGAGATCACTCCGGGCTGCGCCCGGAAAAGCTCCTGCATCCCCCAGAAGCAGCCTCCGGCGAGGATCGCGGTCTCGGTGCTGTCGCTCATCAAATGCTCCTTCTTTCGGCGGGAACGGTGCCCATTGAGCGTACCCACGCTCCGACATCCCGCCTAAAGATCAGCCGCAGTAGGCAGTCGAGCTGACGGCGAGCGCTCCCCCGCCGATGTCCGTCGCCCTCACGTTCCACCGCTGCCGCCCCGAGCGCTTCGAGACCGTGTAGGCGGGGTACGCGAGCCCGAGCGCCGTCGCTCCCTGTTGTGAGAAGCCGCCCATCACCACCGTCTTGCCGCACTTACACCGGGGCGAGAAGACACCGGTGGACGTCAGGTCCCCGGTCACGGTGGGGCCAAGGTCCTTGAGCGCGGTCGGCGCCTTCTTCTGCTTTGCGCAGTAGGCGAAGCCGGTCACGCTCGCGCCCGCGTCGCCGCTGAGCACCCGCGTGCGCCAGCGACCGGCACCGGACCGCGCCGAGTCGGTGACGACGCTGCCGACCTCGAGGCTCGGCTGGATGGGAGGGCTGGCCATGAGGCCCCCGGCCACCGCCTTCCTCTTTCCCGAGCAACTCGCCGTTGCCGTCGGTCCGGCTCCGGCGGTCGCGGAGGCCGAAGTCCGCGACACCGCCAATGTTTTCGGGGCCTGCTTTCGACAGTGCGCGTAGGCGACCAGTGCGGTGTTCTGCGCCGCGCGGTACTGCTCGGATACCCGCCAGGCCTTGCCGCGCACCATCCGCGACTCGAAGACGATGGCGTTGCCGAGGAACCCGCCGCCGAGGAAGCCGCCACCGACCGGTCGGGTCTTGGCGGGGCAGACGGCCGTCTCGGTCACGATCCCGCCGGGCTACACCGCCCCGCTGCTCGGGGCCGCGACGGTGATCAGCTTGCCCGGCTTGGCCTCCGCGGCGGGCGCGAGCCCGAGCGCCAGCAGCAGCCCGAACGCAAGCAGCGATCGACTGAATCGGTGTCCGATCACGCGTTTCAGCGTAGCGCCGCCCGCCGCCAGGCCTGGCTCGAGATCCCCTGACAAGGAGTCGGCTCCCAGCCGACCTCCCCAGCGATCAGCACCGGCGGCGATGCCGTCAAGGCCGCGCAGCGGCCGACCCCGGAGGGGTTGACGGCGAAGAAGCCGCCGGTGCTACTGCCTTTGCCCGTCCGTTGCGGCAGCGAGTAGCGCGGCGACCGGGCGCCACCGCCGACCGTCTGCGCTCGGGAGAGCTTGCGAAGTGCTGGCGGCTCCTACTTCCAGGGCCAGCGCGGTCCGTACCGCCAGACGTCCCCGTCCACCCGCAGCCAGTTCGTCTGGTCGGCGAAGTTGAACGTCTCCCGGTCACCGCCCAACGTGAGGATTGAAGGCCGCAGCCCGCCGGCGCGCACCGCGAGCGCGTCGAAGTCGTACTTCACCTCGTCGGGCGACGTGGCGCCCCACGGCGCGTCGGGCAGCTGCGTCCACCGCTCGCCGTCGCGGCTGGACCACATGTCAATCGGGTTGGCGGAGGGCCCGAAGGGGTCTTCGGGAAGGCCGAAGCCGCCGAAGCACACGATCCGGTTCATAACCACGACGCACTGGTGCCCCGGCCGCGGGGACCAGGCGGCCGCTGCGGTGACCTGCTCCCAGTCACGGCCGTTGCGAGTGCGCCAGACGTCGTTGTAGTACGGCGGGCAGCGCGGCGTCTGCGGCGTGCAGATGAACCCGTCCTCGCCGCCGAGCAGGTAGATGTAGCCGTCCTTGACGACCGCGGCCGCGCCCGCGCGGGGCGCCCACGGAGCGTGCTCGGTCTCACGAGTCCAGCTGCGGCCGTCGGGCGAGGACCAGACGTCGTTGTAGTAGATCCGCGCGGGTCCACCGGGCCCGACGATCGCCGAGTCGTCGTTGCGAGAGCCGCCGAAGACGTAAAGGCGGCCCTTGAACGCCACCGCGCTCAGGCCCGCTCGGCCGTCCCAGCGGCCGGGCCCGGGCCCCGCCGGGGTCTCGCGCTTCCAGCTCGCGCCGTCGCGGCTCGACCAGACATCGTTGAAGAACTGCGAGACCGGGATCTGCGCCGGCTGGGGCGGGCATCCGGGCGGTGCCGCGCACCCGGGGTTCGGGATGACGTTGAAGTCCTGGCCGCCAATCACGAACATGCGATCACGGAGGGTGACCGCCTGGAAGTAGGCCCGCGCCGGCCACTGGCCCTCGGCGGTCTTCTTCCAGGACACGCCGTTGTTGTCGCTGCGCCACACGTCGCTCCAGATGGTGCTCGCACCGGGAACGGGCACGACCTGCGGGTCCAGCGGCGTACGACCACCCATCACATACAGACGGTTTCTCAGCTCGACGGCCTGCAGGCCCGCGCGCTCCGTCCATTCCGTGTCCGGGTTCGTCTCCGACCAGCCATAGCCGGCAAAGACCTCATTGCCGCCGAAGGATGCCGGCGCGCTGGACGGCGCCACGCTGAGCATCACGACCAGCCCTGCGCAAAGTCCCATCAATCGCTTCATGCCCGACTCCCAGCCGCGATTCCCGCGACCCCGAGCACGGCGACGCCGAGAACGATCAGCCTGCCGACTCTTGACTTCATCCTTCAATACCTCCTGTTGGTTTG
>VGBV01000077.1 GCA_016870325.1 Actinomycetota bacterium | reverse complement strand
AGTGGCCCTTCTCGGAACGTTCGCCAGGAAATGACGCAGGCCAGGCGCCGCCAGGCAAGGAGGCAGGGAGTCCGAATAGCAGCGCTATGCGGACGACCGAGGACGCAGCATGGTGGTGATCTGGACCGGTCATTTCCGGTGAGACGTCTTGAGGAGGGCCACTAGTACACGCGTCCGACGTGCACCAGCCGGCGGCCTCGGCCTCGTCCAACGCCGCCAGCAGGGCCTGGACGGGGATGCGGCCGTTGGCGACCAGCTGGCCGCCCGAGCGCCTCACGGCGGCCGCGAACGGCCCGGCCCAGCTGTTCTCGTAGACCAGCAGCGCCGCCGAGGTCCCCGGCTCCAGCGCCTCACCGGCCGCCGCGAAGTCCTCGCCCCCGAGCAGGCCCGAGCCGGCTCCCTCGAACACCTTCATCTCGACCACCTGCTCGGCGACCTCGGCGATCTCCAGGGAGGCCACCGAGCGTCCTCGCCCTTGGTGATGAATGCGAGGTCGAGGATGCGGATCAGGCCGCGGTCCACGAGGTCCACCAGGTGCGGCACCGCCTCGCCCGTGGGCTGCTTGCCGGGCCACTCGACGGCGATGTAGTCGATCGGGCCCACCTCTTCAACTGCGTCGTCCACCTGCACTCCTTTCGTGGGTCAAGGCGCCGCGAACTCTCTTGACTCGGCGCGCAGACCCGACCACCCCTGATCGGGAGGCGACGCACCGGAAGCCGTCTTCGACGGCGACTACCGTGTGCGTGCGTCGGCCGCTCTGGCAGTCGGCGTTCAAGGCCGCCCGCAAGCGGCTGGATCGACGAAAGGAGTGCAGATGAGAGGTGCAGGCAGAACGGTGTTCGCGGCGGTGCTGCTGCTCATTCTCGGGACGCTGAACATCATCTACGGGATCGGCGCCCTCGATAACGCGAACATCTTCGTCAACCAGACGAGGTTCGTGCTCGACAACCTCAACACCCTCGGCTGGGTGCTCATCATCCTCGGGGTGATCCAGCTGACCGGTGGCTTCTCGCTGATGGCCGGCAACGCCTACGGCCGCGTGATCGGGATCATCGGAGGCAGCCTCGGCGCGATCGGCGCCCTGCTGTCCGTGTCAGGCGAGCATCCCTGGTGGTCGCTCGCGATCTTCTTCCTCTGCATCTACGTGGTGCACGGGATCATGATCTACGGCGAGGACGAGCGCACGGCTGTCTGAACCGCGGTCGCGGGGGCTCGCCGGCGGCGGGCCCCCGCGTCAGCTCAGTCCGAGCCGGGAGTCCAGAGGCCGCCCTTCTGCTCGCGCTCCTTCTCGGGAGTCCAGATGGACTCTCGGGCCTCGGAGGCCTCGAGCGGGATCGGCTTCGCGCTCTCGGCCACGAGCTCGAGCGCGCGGCGCATCCTCAGGTCGTCCGCCAGCAGCTTGTCGTGGCCGCTGCCGCGAAGCTCGGCGAGCGCCTCGGCGGGCTCGGGATGGCCGTGGTCCTCGTGGCCCGGCGGGATCTGCAGGGCCTCGAGCATGTCCTCCTCGCCGATCTCGATGCCCTCCTCCTCGGCGATCGCAGCCAGCACGGCCTCGCGCCGGAGCGCCTGCTCGGCCTCGGGCTTGGCCTCCGCGATCAGCTCCTCGCGGGTCTTGCCCTGCATCTGCAGGTAGGTGTTCGGGTCCATGCCGCGGCCGCGGAGCTGGCGCTCGACCCGGCTCCACATCTCCGAGGCGCGGGCCGTGATCACGGCGTCGGGCAGCTCCACGGTAGCCTTCTCGGCCGCGGCGTCGAGCGCGCTGGCGCGGAACTGCTCGGCGATCTGGCCCTCGAGGTACTCCTCGATCTGCGCCGAGATCTGCTCGCGCAGCTCGTCGAGGGTGACGAACTCGGAGGCCTCGGCTGCGAAGTCGTCGTCGAGGTCCGGCAGCTCCTTCTCGCGGACCTCGCGCACGCTGATCTCGAACCCGGCGGTCTTGCCGGCCACGTCCTCCCCCTGGTAGTCGTCGGGGAAGTTGACGGTGGCGCTGACGTCGTCGCCTCCCCTGGCGCCCTTGAGCGCAGCCTCGAACTCGGGCAGCACGCGGCCGGCGCCGACCTCGAGCAGGTAGTCCTTGGCGGCGCCGCCGTCGAATGGCTCGCCGTCGATCTTGCCCTCGTAGTCGATCAGCAGCACGTCCCCGTCCGCCGCGGCGCGCTCGACCGGGTTCAGCCTGGCGAAGCCTTCGCGCAGGCGCTCGAGCTCGGCGTCCACCGCCTCGGCGGGAACCTGCGCCTCGGCGCGCCCGACCTCGATCCCCTTCCACTCGCCCAGCTCGGCCTTGGGCAGCACGCTGACCTCGATCGCGAACTCGAGCGGCTCGCCCGCATCGGGCATCTCCTGCATGTCCAGCTTCGGGTCGCCGACGGGGCTGACCTGGGCCTCGAGCATCGCCCGCTCGTACCAGTCACCGAGCGAGCCCTCGAGCGCCTCGCTCAGGACCGTCTCGCGGCCGAGGCGCTGGAGCACCATCTCCGGCGGGACCTTTCCCTCGCGAAAGCCCGAGATCTTCATCTCGCCGCCGAGGCGCTTCGCGGCCTCCTTGATGCGGCGCTCGACCTCGTCGGGCTCGACCTTGACCTCGACCCGGGTGCGCGAGTCGGTGAGCTCCTTTACCGTCGTCTCCATCGTGCAGGGCAGCGTAGAGGAGAGCCACTCACCCCCACCCCGCCGCCCGGAGCGCTCCTTCGGGGAGCGGCTGGGGGCCTGGGCCCTGACGGGGCCGCCGGGGCGCGTCCTCTCGTTCGCGGCCGACGCCGTCGCGGCGCTGCCGATGCTCGCCCGCTACTGGGGCGGGCGGCTGCTGCGCAGGGGTCAGTCCTCCTCGGACGCGTAGCCCAGGATCGAGCGGTCGATCAGCCACTCGACCGGCGCGACGTCGTCGGTGTAGACGTCGCCGCCGCGCAGGTAGCCCTCGACGTTGCCGGATTCCCGCGCCGCGACCACTCTCAGGTCCTCGGGCAGGGCGGGCACCGCCGCGGCGAGCCTCTGAGCCGATCCGGGAGACTCGCTGCCGATCAGCAGCGTGTTGGTCGTCTCGATCGGGTCTCGCAGCACGGTCGGGAAGACCTCGGCCATGGTCGCCCCCAGCACCTTCTCGAGGTCGTCGTTGCCCTCCGGGTGGCCGGCGTTGACGATCACGACGCCACCCGGCGCGAGCCGGTCGCGCACCAGCTCGAAGAACTCCACGGTCGCCAGGTAGAAGGGGATGTAGGGCTGGCGGTAGGCGTCGACGAAGATCGCGTCATAGCCGCCATCCGCCCGCCGCAGCCAGGGCCGGGCGTCCTCGTGGAAGACCTCGAGCCGCGGGTTGCGCAGGTCGAAGTACTCCTCGCCCAGCTCGGTCAGCTTGGCCTCGATCTCCACCCCGTCGACCTCCGTCCCGGGGAAATAGTGGCCGTAGGCGCGCGCGGTGGTCCCCGCCGCGTTGCCGAGGATCGCGATCTTCTCCGGCGGCTCGTCGAGGACGGCGAACGGCGCGACCAGGTAGCCGTCCCAGACGTGGCCGGTCAGGTAGCTGTCGAAGCGGTAGAGCGAGTGGACCGCCTGGCCCTCGTTCAGCTCCAGCGTGCGCTCACGGTAGAAGGCATCCTCGAGCACGCGGATGTGCTGCTCCTCCGTGTCACCCTCCCAGAGCACGGTCTGCCCCTCGGTGGCCTTGACGGTGCCGATCGGGATCGCCAGCGCCGCGGCCAGCGCCGCCGGGACCACCAGGTAGCGCCAACCGAGGCCGGCGGCGGCGACCAGGCCGAGCGCGATCGCGAAGACGAGGAAGGTGCGCTGGGTGCCGATGAAGGGGATCAGGACCAGCGCCGACAGCATCGTGCCCAAGAGCGAGCCGAAGGTCGAGACCGCGTACAGGCGCCCCGCGGTGCGGCCCGAGTGCTCGACATCGGGCACCGCCAGCCGGATCGCCCACGGCGAGCAGCTGCCGAGCAGCACCACCGGGACCGCGATCAGGAAGAGAACGCCGAGGAGCGAGCCGACGAAGGCGCCGGCCGAGATCTCGTCAAGAGCGTCGGTCGCGACCTCGAAGAACGGCCGGGCGGCGAACGGAACGACCGCGATCAGCGCCGCGGCTGCGGCGACCACGAGGCAGAGGTTGCGCAGCTGCGGGTAGCGGTCGCCTAGTCGGCCTCCGAGCCAGTATCCGATCGAGAGCGAGACCAGCACGACCCCGATCGTGTTCGCCCAGACGATCGTGGAGGCGCCGAAGAACGGCGCCATCAGCCGCGCCGCGGCGATCTCGGCGCCGAGGCTGGCGGTGCCGACCACGAACACGAGCGCGTAGAGGAAGGAGTTGCTGACGCCCTCCGTCTCCAGCTCCGAGTGGTGAGGCGGCTGCGACGGCGCCCCCGCCCCGCTCACGCGCCTCCTTCTCTCAGCCGGCGCTCGAGCCTGGCCCCCTGGCCGGCGGCTACGGCGCGGCGCGCGCGGGCGTCGGTGAGCGGGACGCCGCGCTCCTCGGCCAGCTCGACCAGGTGCTGGCGCTCGGTGTCCTGGTCGGCCCACTGCAGGAAAAGCCAGGCGAGCACGCCCAGCGTCAGCAGGCCACCCTCGCCGACCATGATCACCCCGGCGATGCCCTGGTCGGTCAGCGGCGAGATCCCGAACTCGGCCTCGCCCGCGGCGTAGTCGGGGTAGAAGACGGTGCCCGACCACATGAAGACGTTGCCCAGAACGGTTCCCGCCATGCGCACGCCGACCACGTAGCCGACCTTGGCGCCGATCCCGAACCAGTCAGGCTTCGGAAGCGGCCCGAACAGCGGCATCCACATCAGGATCCCGAAGCCGATGAAGCAGGCGTGCTGCAGGGCGTGCAGGGCCTCGCTCGTAAGCGCTGCCTGGTAGAGCGCCGGGATGTGCCAGATGTAGAGGCTCGCCGCCCACAGGGGCAGGGCGATCAGGGGATGGGTGAGCGCGCGCATGCGGTCGATCGCCCTGATCGCCAGCAGCGGCTGCAGCAGCGGGCCCGTCAGCCCCAGCACGATCAGCCCCGCGGCGATGTCGGCCACCAGCAGGTGCTGGGCCATGTGGGCGAGCAGCAGCTCCTCGCCCATGTGCGCGATCGGCGAGACCAGCGCCGCCGCGATCAGCAGGATCCCCGCCCCGAAGCAGAGCACCCGCCAGACCGGCACCGGCCTGCCCTCCGCCGCCAGCGTCTGGGCGCGGAACGCGTAGGCGGTCGCGGCCGCGGTGATCGCGACCAGCTGCAGCGGATCCAGCGTCCCGCCACCGACGTGCCCGAGAAGCGGCATCACCTCGCAGGCTACCGACGCGGCTCGGCGGGCTACCGTGGCGCGATGGTCGCGATCCCCGACCGGATCCTCGCCAACTGGCGGCAGTGGTACGGCGAGGCCGCGGCCGACTCCCACGCCTCAGACGTCGCCGCGCGGGCGGAGGCCGCGATCGATGCTTGGCGGCTCGAGGGGGCGAGCGTGATGGAGGGCGGAGAGGTCGCCCTCGTGCTCGCCGCGCGCGGGCAGGGGCGCGAGGTCGTCTGCAAGCTCAACCCGGCCGACCCGACACTCGCGGGCGAGGCGGTCGGCCTGGCGAGCTGGCGTGGGCTCTGCCCGGAGCTGCTGGGCACCCGCGACAGGGGACGAACGATCCTGATGGAGCGGCTCACGCCCGGCACGAGACTGGGCGACCGGGTCGGGTCGGTCGAGGCTCAGCTGGAGCTGCTGGGCGGCCTGGTGGGCCGGCTGCACGCCGCGCCGGCGCCACGGGTCCCCCGCCTCGCCGAGTCCGGGCTCGCGTCCGAGTGGCTCGATGCGCTGCAGGAGGACGCCGACCGCGACGAGCTCCGCGAGCTGCTCGCCGGCGACGAGGTCGTGATCCACACCGACCTCCACTCCCACAACGTGCTGGAGGAGCGCGGCGACTGGCGGATCATCGACCCGAAGCCGTTCCGAGCGATGGCCGAGGCGGAGATCTGGGCGTTGGTCGTCTCCGAAGACCTGCCCGGCGAGAGCACCGCCCGCGCACTGGAGCGGCGGATCGCCGTCTACTGCGAGGCATCCGGCCTCGATCCTGAGCCGACCCGCCGCTGGACCCGGCTGCGCGCCCTGGCCGAGGCCTCGCTCGGCCCCGCGGGGTCGGACTGGCAGCGCGAGCTGAACCTCGTAGCCGACGCGATCGGCCGCTAGAGCCAGCTGATGCGGCGGAAGAAGGCGACCAGCGCGATCACGCTCAACGCCATCACCATCAGCGCGAGCGGGTAGCCGATCGGGGAGCCGAGCTCGGGCATGTGCTCGAAGTTCATGCCGTAGTTGCTGGCGATGAATGTCGGGATCGCGATCACCGCGGCGTAGGCGGAGATCCTCTTCACGATCTCGGCCTGCTTGACGCTGATCAGCGTCAGGTTGGCCTCGAGGATGCTGGCCAGAAGCTCGCGCTGGGAGTTGACGAGCTCGTCGATTCTCCGGGCATGGTCGTGAACGTCGCGAAAGAAGCGTCGCAGCTCGTCGGGGACCGGCGGGTAGGCCCCGCGCTCGAGCGCCTCCAGGAGCGCCAACAGCGGATAGGCGGCGCGGTGGAACTCGATCACCTCGCGCTTGAGGTGATAGATGCGCTCGGTCGGCGCGGTGCCGCTCTCGCCGAAGACCTCCCCCTCGACCTCCTCGATGTCGTCGTCGATGCCGTCGGCGACCGGAGCGTAGTCGTCGACGACCTTGTCGAGGGTCGCCCAAACGGCCGCGGCCGGCCCCATCCTCAGCAGGTCGGGCCGCGCCTCGAGCCGGGAGCGGGCCGTGCCCAGCTCGCTGCCGGTGCCGTGCCGGACCGTGATCACGTAGCCGCTGCCGACGAAGATGTGGACCTCACCGAAGTGGACTCGTTCCTCGCGCTCGTGGTAATGGGCGGTGCGCAGGACGATGAACCAGGACTCGTCGTAGTCCTCGATCTTCGGCCGCTGGTGGGGCCGGGCTGCGTCCTCGACGGCGAGCTCGTGCAGGCCGAACAGGCCCTTGAGCCGCTCCAGCTCGTCCTCGGCCGGCTCGTGCAACCCGATCCAGACGAAGTCGCCGTTGCCCCGGGGACACTCCGCCGCCTGCTCGAGGCTGATCGGCTGCGGCTGCCGGCGCTTGCCGTCCTTGTACTGGGCGCAGTCGACGATCATCTCGGCTCCCAGCAGTCGTTCCCGCCGGCGCGCCCGGCTCCTGCCTCCCGTGCACGCGCGCGCCCAGGCTTGCGCCGGGCGCCCCGGACGGGCATAATGTGAGCGGTCGCTTACGGGCGCTGGGCCTGGATGTGTGATATCGCTCACATACCCACGCACAGCGGCGTCGGGACTTGCGAAATCCGAAATCAGTGCTATACTTTTTGAAGCTTTGAGGTGCCCAGGCTCGCCCACCAGGCGCCTCGGCAGGACAGCACTACGACTCGGAAGGGGCACGAATGCCTCGCAGCAGAGGCGCTGCGGCCACCCGCAGCGAGACTCGCCGCCAGCGCGGCGAGCACGACAACAAGACGAAGACCGCCAAGATCAAGAGCGCCGATGAGCGTCGCGCCCGCGAGCACGCTCGCGCGGGGTCGACCACCGACAGCCTCCAGCTCTTCATCAACTCCGCGATGAAGTACCCCCTGCTGACCGGGCGCGAGGAGATCGAGCTCGCGAAGCGGATCGAGAAGGGTGACCTGGCGGCCAAGGAGAAGCTGATCAACTCGAACCTGCGGCTGGTGATCAAGTTCGCTCGCCGCTACCAGGGCCACGGGCTCGACCTCGGCGACATCGTCCAGGAGGCGATGCTGGGGCTGATCCGCGCGGCCGAGAAGTTCGATTGGCGCCGCGGCTACAAGTTCAGCACCTACGCGGTGCTCTGGATCAAGCAGTCGATCCAGCGCGGCCTTGACAACAGCGGACGCGCGGTTCGGATCCCGGCGCACATCGCGCAGCGCGAGCGCACCGTCAACCGGATCACGGCCGAGCTCACCACCAAGCTCGACCGCGAGCCGACCGACGAGGAGGTCGCCAGGGAAGCGAAGCTGCCCCTGGACGAGGTGATGGCGACGCGCGACCTGACGCGGGTCACCACCAGCCTCGACCAGCCGGTCGGCGACGGCGACACCACGTTCGGCGAGCTCAACGCGGAGAGCACCGAGGCGCTCGAGGAGGACGTGCTCGTGCGCGAGCAGGAGCGCGCCGTGGACGCGGCGCTGGAGCGCCTGCCCGATCAGGAGCGCCAGATCATCAAGGCCCGCTTCGGCACTGGCGGCCGCCCCGAGCGCCCCCTGCGCGACGCGGCCCGCGAGGTCGGCGTCACCCAGGAGCAGGCCCGCCGGCTCGAGGAGCGCGCCCTGCGCCGCCTCTCCGCCGACGGCAGCCTCTCCGCCTGGCGCGACGCAGCGTAGCTTTCGAAAGCTGACGATCACCCCCGGCCGGAACCCTCGGGTCCCGGCCGGTGACGGCTCGCATTCGAGCGATTTGTGCCGCACGCGGGCTCGTCATAGAATCGCCGCCTTCTGTCCGGACACGGCACAAGCCGACCTCAGACGCTGATCGCGACGGTCACCGCCGCGGGCATCGTGCAGCTGCCGACGGCCGCGATCGTGGTCGCGCTGCCGACGATCCACCGCGAGTTCGGCACCTCGATCGCCGAGCTGCAGTGGACGGTGACGGCCTTCTACATCCCCTTTTCGGCCTTCCTGATCGCCGCGGGGCGGATCGCCGATATCTTCGGCCGCAAGCGCGGCCTGCTGACGGGCACGGCGCTGTTCGCGGCGGGCTCGGCGATGTCGATGGTCGCGCCGGGGGTCGAGGTGCTGATCGCGGGCCTCGCCCTCTCGGGCGCGGGGGGGGCGCTGATGATGCCCTCGTCGATGTCGATCCTGACCAACGTCTTCACCGGCGAGCGCCGCGGCACGGCGATTGGGCTCTGGGGAGCGGCGACCGAGCTCGTCTCGGGGATCGGAGTGCTGGTCGGCGGCGTGCTGACCGGGGCGCTCGACTGGCGCTGGATCTTCGCCGTCTGCATCGCCTTCTCGGCGCTGGTCGCCGTCTCGGCGATCCGCGGCAGCCCCGAGTCGCGCGACCCGACGATCTCGCGCGACGTCGACTACGCCGGGGTGGCGCTGTCGGCGAGCGCGCTGACGGCGCTGACGCTGGCGCTGATCCAGACCTCGAGCTGGGGCTGGGACTCGGCCGCGGTGGTCGGGCTGCTGTTCGCGGCGGTGCTGCTGTTCGCCCTCTTCGTCTGGAACGAGCGGCGCTCGGACAACCCGATCATCAGCTTCGACTTCTTCAAGCGCCGCAACTTCGCGGGCTCGACGATCGTCATCTTCGTGCTCGACTTCTCCTTCGGAGCGCTGCTCTTCTTCCTGCCGCTCTACTTCCAGGAGATCCTCGACTACAGCCCGACCGAGGTCGGGCTGCTGCTGCTGCCGCTGACCGGGCTGATGGTGCTGGGATCCCCGCTCGGGGGCAGGGTCGCGGCACGCGTCGGCCCGCGCCCGCCGATCGCGATCGGGCTGGGGCTGATGGCAGCAGCCGTCTGCCTGATCTCGACCGCCTCGACCTCGACCGGTTACGAGCAGATGGCGGTGCCGCTGGCGATGATGGGCTTCGGGGTCGGCTTCGCGCTGACGCCGATGAACCTGGCCGCGATGAACGCGATCTCGCGCGATCACGCCGGCGCCGCCGCGGGGCTGCTGGTGACGCTGAGCGGCCTCGGCTCGACCCTGGGCGTCACCGTCACCGGCGCCGTCTTCAACGAGGCGTTCACCGTGCGCACCGTCAGCGACGTCGGCGACGCGGGCGTCGAGATCAGCCGCTCCCAGGCCCAAGAGCTGGACGGAGTCCTCTCCGGAGCGACCGGCTCGACTGAGACGCTCGACAAGATCGCCGGCTCGAAGGCGGACGAGGCCCGGGAGGCTGTCAACCAGGCGTTCATCTCGGCCCTCGACACGAGCCTGAAGCTCTCGGCCGCGCTGATCGTGGTCGGGCTCGTGTTGGCGATGGTGCTGATGCGCCGGACCTCGCCCGCCGACGCCGACCCGGTGCCGCCCGTGCTGGCGACGGGCGCGCCGCGCCCGGCGCCGCGGGGGACGACCGGCTAGCCGGGCGCCGCGACGGCGTCCAGCTCGA
>VGBV01000076.1 GCA_016870325.1 Actinomycetota bacterium | reverse complement strand
CGAGGAGCTCGCCGCCGGGCTTTCGGAGACCAGCGCCGCCGCCGAGCGGCTCGCGGCCGTCGGCACCGAGGGGGCGAGGGCGAGCGCCTACGACCTGATCGTCAACTGCACCGCCGTCGGCATGTCCCCCGACCGGGACGATCCCTTCGCCGAGCTGCCGATCGATCCAGAGCGGCTGGGACCGGGGACGACGGTGATGGACCTCGTCTACGTCGGCGACGAGACGGCTCTGCTGGCCGAGGCACGCCGCCGCGGCGCCGCCGTGGTCGAGGGCATCGAGGCGCTGGTCCGCCAGGGGGCGGAGTCGCTGCGCATCTGGACGGGGCTGGAGCCGCCGCTGGAGGTCATGCGCGAGGCAGCGCGGGGCGCCTAGGATCGGCTCGATGGGACGCGCCCTTGCGCTGACCCCGATCCAGTCGGTGACGGTGATCCGCTCCGAGCCGGAGCTGCTCGAGGTCGAGACTGAGTACGCGGCCGACGGCTCGCCGCCCCCGAAGCACCTGCACCCGGCCCAGGACGAGCGCTTCGAGGTGCTGGCCGGGACCCTGCGGGTCGTCGTCGACGGGGAGGAGCGCGACCTCGCCACGGGCGAGGAGATCGAGATCCCGCGGGGGTCCGCGCACCAGATGTGGAACCCCGGCGGCGAGATCGCCCGCGTCCGCTGGCAGACGCTTCCCGCCGGGCGCACCGAGGACTTCTTCGCGGCGCTCGACCGCCTCAACCGCGAGCAGCGGCTGCAGGAGTTCCCGGCGGTCGTCGAGGAGTTCGACGACACCTTCGTGCTCGTCTGGGACTGACGGCCGCCCAGGCCCGGTGGCTCCACCCGCGGCGGTAGATTCCCGGCCTTGACCGAGGTCAGACGGGCGTTCAACGCGGCGCTGCTCCACGTGCCCCACCCGAGCCCCGACTGGGGCGCGCGCACGGCGCCGGCGGGGACGGTCAACCCGACCGTCGTCCTGATCACCTCGTGCGCGGGGCTGTTCCTGATCGCGGTCAACACGACCGTTATCAACACGGCGCTGAACGCGATCGCCGACGACCTGCGGATGGGCTCGGGCGAGCTCAGCTGGGCGGTCGGCATCTACATGCTCGCCGTCGCCTCCTTCGTCGTCCTGGGCGGCCGGCTCGGCGACCTGCTGGGCGAGCGCACGGTCTTCCTCGGCGGCCTCGCCGCCTTCAGCGTCGGCGCCCTGCTGGTGGCTACGGCCGCCGACCAGTGGATGGTGATCGTCGGCCGGCTCGTGCAGGGAACGGGCTCGGCGCTGCTGATGCCGGCGACGATGGCGATGCTGCGCATCGCCTTCTCCGCCGACCGCCAGGGGTTCGCGCTCGGCATCTGGGGGGCGACCGGAGGCATCGGCTTCGCGCTCGGGCCGCTGATCGGGGGAGCGCTGACCGACGCTCTCAGCTGGCGCTGGGTCTGGTGGGGGTCGCTGATCTACGTCGCCGTCCTGGCGCTGTTCGCAGCAGGCAGCCTGCGGGCGATGCCGCGCCCCAGCGAGCGGCCCCGCATCGACTACCTCGGGGTGGCGCTGCTCGCGGTCTCGCTCTTCGGCCTGATCCTGGCTCTGCAGGAGGGACCGGAGTGGGGCTGGGGCTCGGCGCCGAGCATCGCCGCCTTCGCCGTCGCCGCGGGCGCGGGGCTCGGGCTGGTCCTGTTCGAGCTGCGCACCGACGAGCCGCTGCTGCACCTGCGGCTGCTGCGCAAGCGCGCCCTTCTGGGCGCGAACGTCGGCACCTTCGCCAACACGCTGTTCCTGATCGGGGTGATCTACTTCTTCAACCTCTACGCGCAGGCCGTCGTCACGCTCGACTGCTCGGCCATGCTGGCCAGCGTCGCGCTGCTTCCGTTCGGGCTCTCGATGTTCGCCACCTCGCTGGCGATGGGACCGCTGGCCGACCGGGTGGGCTTCCGATGGCCGGTGGCGGCGGGCCTGGCCCTGCTCGGCGTGGGTGGGCTGCTGCTCGGGCGGCTCGACTCGGCCTCGGACTACGGGGGCATCTGGTGGCTGCTCGTCATCGTCGGGGTCGGCACCGGGATCACCTTCTCGGCTCCCTCGGCGGCGGGCCTGCGGGCGCTCCCGTCCGAGCACGCCGGCGAGGCCTCGGGGATCATCAACGTGGTCCGCTACGTCAGCGCCGCGCTGGTGATCTCGCTGGGGACGATCCTGTTCACCGAGGTCGGCTCCGACGAGCTCAACGACTCGCTCAAGCGCGCGGGGGCGAGCGCGGTCGAGGAGGACCGGCTCGACAACGTCCTCACCGGGGCCCCGTCGCAGGTGTCCGAGACCGAGGCGAAGCTCGGCCGCGCAGCGCGCGAGGACTTCCGCACCGGCGCCGACGAGGGCATCTCGCGCGGCTTCGCGGCGGTCATGCTCGCGCTCGGGATCGCGGCCTTCGCCTCGATGGCGGCCTGGCTGCTGCTGATGCGGGCCGGCCGCCCCGCCGAGCCGCAGGGCCCCTAGATGATTGATTCCACGGCGCCGTGCGCCTGAGGGCACGCATGGCCGAGCAGCCCAAGGACGCAGGGCGCAGCCCTTGGTGGCGCCAAGGGCAGGCCCGAGGACGCCGGGATGCGATGCGCCATGCGGGGCCTCAGGCGTGCGTGGTCGTGGAATCACTCATCTAGCTGCCGGGTCGCTGCTTCTTGGTCACCTCGATCCTGGCCACGAGGCGGTCGGCGAAGACGAGGCGCACGCCGTAATCGCCCCGGCGCCGCGCCAGCACGTCGAAGCTCGCCGGGGCGCCCGGCACGACCGGCTCGAGCAGGCCCAGCGCCGGAAGCTCGACCTGATCGGCCTTGGGCGAGCTCACGGTGAGGGCGAGCTGGTCGCCGAGTCGGACCGGGATCACCTTCACCTCGTCGCCCTTGGCGGAGATCTCGACGCCGACGCGCTTGCCCCTCGGCGCGGCGGCCTCCGCGGCTGCGGCCGGAGGGGCATCGGCGGGGGCGGTGGCCGCCGGCGCGGTCCCGGTGGTCTCGCTGCCGATCGTCCCGGTGCGACCCTCGTTCAGGGGGCGGTTGCCGACGAGCGCCGCGGCGACGGTCGAGATCCCGAGCAGGACCAGCATGATCACGAGCAGGCGCCGGGCGGCCATCAGGCGCCCGCCCGGAGGGATGTGAGGTTGGCGGTCATCGGCGACAACGATATGGCGCGGCGCAACCCCGGCTGCGGACGGCCGCAGGGGCGCAACTAACCTAGGCGCCCGATGGAACTTCGCTTCACGACAGCGGGAGAATCGCACGGACCCGGCCTGGTGGCGATCGTCGAGGGCCTGCCGGCGGGCCTGGAGCTCGAGCGCGAGGCGCTCGATCGCGAGATGGCGCGGCGCCAGCTCGGCCACGGCCGCGGCGGCCGCATGAAGATCGAGAGCGACGCGGTCGAGATTCGCTCGGGCGTCCGCCACGGGCGCACCCTGGGCAGCCCGGTCGCGGTGCTGGTCGCCAACCGCGACTACCCGAACTGGGACGTGCGCATGAACCCCTGGCCCGTCGAGGGCAGCGAGGGGGTCGAGGAGTCGCACCTGCCGCGGCCCGGCCACGCCGACCTGGCCGGCCTGCACAAGTACGGGTTCAGCGACGTCCGCGACGTGCTCGAGCGGGCGAGCGCCCGCGAGACGGCGGCGCGCGTGGCGGCGGGCTCCCTCGCCAAGGGCTTTCTCGCCGCCCTGGGCGTCAGCGTTCACAGCCACGTGATCCAGATCGCCTCGATCTCGGCGCCCGAGCGCCCCGAGCTCGGGCCGGATGACTTCGGCGCGGTCGACGAGTCCCCGGTCCGCTGCCTCGACGATGCCGCCTCGGCGGCGATGGTCGAGGAGATCGACAGGCTGCGCAAGCGGAACGAGAGCCTCGGGGGCAAGTTCGAGGTGCGCGCCTTCGGCCTCGTGCCGGGACTGGGCTCCTACGTCTCCTGGGACCGCAAGCTCGACGGGCGGCTGGCTCAGGCCGTCTGCTCGATCCAGTCCGTCAAGGGGGTCTCGCTCGGGGAGGCCTGGGACGTCGCCGGCCGACCCGGCTCCGAGGCGCACGACGAGATCCTCTACGACGACGAGCGCGGCTGGCACCGGCTGAGCAACCACGCCGGCGGGCTCGAGGGAGGCATGACGAACGGCGAGCCGCTCGTCGTCCAGGCCGCGATCAAGCCGATCTCGACGATGACCCAGCCGCTGCGCTCGGTCGACACCGAGACGAAGGAGCCCGCGCAGGCGATGCGCGAGCGCACGGACTCGACCGTCGTTCCGGCGGCCGGGGTCGTCGCCGAGGCGATGGTGGCGCTGATCCTGGCCGACGCCTATCGCGAGAAGTTCGGCGGCGACCACATCGACGACGTGCGCGCCGCGATCGCCGCCTACGAGGAGCGGATCGGGTGGCGGAGGTAGCGGGGAGCGCTAGCCGGCCCGCGATCGTCTTCATCGGCTTCATGGCGGCGGGCAAGAGCGCCGCGGCTCGCGCCGCGGCGGAGCGCCTGGGCGTGCGCGCCGAGGACGCCGACGAGCTGATCGAGGCCGAGCTGGGAGAGCCGATCGCCGACTTCTTCGCCCGCGAGGGCGAGGCCGCCTTCCGCGAGCGCGAGCGGGCGGTGGTGCTGCGCCTGCTCGAGAGCGCGGCCTCGGACCCGCCCGTGCTGGCGCTGGGCGGCGGCGCGGTCGAGAGCGAGGAGGTCCGCGAGGCCCTCGCCGGACACCTCTGCGTCTGGTGCCGGGTGGACGAGGAGACCGCCTGGGAGCGCGCCTCGCGCGACGCCGAGCGGCCCCTCGCGGCCGACCGCGCCGGGTTCTCCAGGCGCTTCGCCGCACGCCGGCCTCTGTACGAGTCGCTGGCCCGCGCGATCGTGCCCGCCGACGCCCGGGAGGCCGCGCGCGAAGCCGCCCCCTGGCTCGCGGGGATGCGCGAGCTGCCCGCGACTCGCATGGTCTGGGCGCGGAGCGCCGGTGGCTCCTACCCGGCGGTGGTCGGGCGCGGCGCCGTGGGCCTGCTGGAGCTGGCGCGCGCCGCCGATTCCGAGGGGCTGCCGCACCGGGCCTTCTGCGTGGCCGACGCGGCGGCGCTGGCCAAGCACGGGTCGCTGCTGCCGCCGGTGGAGGCGACGATCGAGGTGATCGGCTCGGAGACCTCGAAGACGGTCGGTGAGGCCGAGCGGGTGCTCGGAGAGCTCGCCGAGGCCGGTGCCCGCCGCGACGACATGGTGCTCGCCTTCGGCGGCGGAGTGGTCGGCGATCTGGCGGGTTTCTGCGCCGCCACCTACCAGCGCGGGGTTCCCGTGGTGCAGGTCCCGACGACCCTGGTCAGCCAGGTCGACTCCGCCTACGGCGGCAAGACCGGGGTGGACCTGCCCGCCGCGAAGAACTACGTCGGCGCCTACCACCAGCCGCTGGCCGTGCTGGCCGACCCCGAGACCCTTACGACTCTGCCCGCCGGGGAGCTCGCCGCCGGCTTCGTCGAGGTGGTCAAGACCGCGCTGATCGCGGGCGAGCCGCTCTGGAGCCGCGTCAAGGCGCTCGGATCGCTCGACCCGGCCGGTCTCGAGGGGGTGATCTTCGACTGCGCGGTGACCAAGATCGAGGTCGTCTCCTCCGACGAGCGCGACTCGGGCCGCCGCGCGGTGCTGAACCTCGGCCACACCGTCGGGCACGCGATCGAGACCGCGACCGGATACGGGCGCTACCGCCACGGCGAGGCCGTCGGGCTCGGGTTGCTGGCGGCGCTGCGGCTGTCGGGGGCTGACGGGCTGCGCTCGGAGGTCGCGGCGCTGCTCGAGGCGCACGGCCTGCCCACGCGGCTGGACGGCGCTGTCGACGCCGACCAGGTGGTCGCGGCGATCTCGCGCGACAAGAAGGCGACCCGCGCCGGGGTCGGGTTCGTGCTGCTGAGCGTGCCCGGCGAGCCCCGCTGGGGCGAGAGCGTCGATGCGGATAGGGTCCGCGCCGCGGTGGAGGAGCTCCGAGACAGCGGCGAACGGGCGCAGGGAGGGGGCGGCTGATGCCCTCGAACCGGGTCGAGGTGATGCACGGGGTCAACCTCGACATGCTCGGCGGCCGCGACCCCGAGCACTACGGCGGCTTCACGCTGTCGGAGCTGCAGCTGACGATCGGCCGCTTCGCCAAGGACCTGGGCCTCGAGGCCGCGTTCTTCCAGTCCAACCACGAGGGCGAGTTCGTCGAGCACCTGCACCGCCTGCCCGAGCGCGCGGACGCCGCGATCATCAACGCCGGCGCCTGGACCCACTACTCGTGGGCGATCCGCGACGCCCTCGAGTTCTCGGGCGTGCCCGCGGTCGAGGTCCACATCTCCGACGTCTCGGCCCGCGAGGGCTGGCGCAAGATCTCGGTCTTCGACGGGCTCGTGATCGGCCGCGTCTACGGCAAGCGGGAGCAGGGCTACCGCGAGGCCCTGGAGCTGATCGCGGGTCATCTGGGGGACGAGGCTTGAGCAACCCCACCGCGGCGGGCGGCCGCGGCGAGCGGCTGGCGGAGCTGGTCTCCCGCGAGGGACTCGACTCGCTGTTCGTCGGGGACCTGACCAACATCCGCTACCTGACGGGCTTCGCGGGAACCAACGCCGCCTGCCTGATCGGGCCCGAGCTGCGCCTGTTCCTGACCGACTTCCGCTACACCGAGCGCGCCGAGCACGAGTTGGGGGAGGGCTGGGAGCGCCCGGGCGCCGAGCGCGAGCTGGTTCCGCAGCTGGCCAGGCGGATGAGCGGGCGGGTCGGCTACGAGGACGCCAAGCTCAGCGTGCGCCGGCTCGCGCAGCTGCGTGACGCCGTCCCCGACGGCGTCGAGCTGGTTCCGGCGGGCGACCTGGTCGAGGAGCTGCGCGCCGTCAAGGACGCCGGTGAGGTCGCGCGCATCGCGGCCGCGGCTGAGCTCGCAGACGAGGTCTATCGCTGGGCGCTGGAACCGGGACTCGCCGGGCGCAGCGAGCGCGAGGTCGCGCGCGGATGCGAGGCGCGCATGCGGGAGCTGGGCGCGGAGCCCTCGTTCCCGCCGATCGTCGCCGCGGGGCCGAACGGAGCCCTGCCGCACGCCGAGCCCTCCGAGCGCGAGATCGGCGCCGGCGAGCTCGTCGTCTTCGACATGGGGGCCGAGCTCGACGGCTACTGCTCGGACTGCACCCGGACCTTCGCCGCCGGCGATCCGGGGGCGCAGGCGCGTGACGTGTACGAGCTGGTGCTGGCCGCGCAGCAGGCGGTGCTGGCGGCCGTGGCGCCCGGCGTCAGCGGCCCTGAGGCCGACTCGGCCGCACGGGGCCCGATCGAGGCCGCCGGCTACGGGGAGCGCTTCGGCCACGGCCTCGGGCACGGCGTCGGCATCGAGGTCCACGAGGCCCCGCGGCTGGCCGCCAGCTCCGAGGACGTGTTGCGGGCCGGCAACGTGGTCACGGTCGAACCGGGCGTGTACGTGCCGGGCGCCTTCGGGGTCCGGATCGAGGACCTCGTCGTGGTCGGCGAGGACGGCGTGCGCAACCTCAGCGGGCTGCCGAAGGAGCTGACCCCGGTCCCCTGAGGCCCGCGGCGGGCGGCCCGCTCAGGCGGACTGCGCCAGGGGCTCGGGGTCGGCGCCCGACCCCGGCCGGGTTTCGCTGTCACGGCGCAGCTTGAGCGCCACGAGCGGGAAGATCAGGGTCGAGAGGATCGCCGCTCCGACCAGGCCGGCGCTCGTGTCAGGGCGCATATGGCCCTGCTCGACCGCGATCGAGGTGATCGCGACGACCAGGGGCAGCTGGGTGGAGGCGAAGCAGGCGAGAGCCGCGCGGTCGCGCAGGGCCGGGATCTGCTTGCGGTAGAGCAGCAGCTGGGGAAGCCCGCGGACGACGAGGAAGAGCGGCACGAACATCAGCATCTCCAGCACCGCCGTGGCCGAGGAGGTGAGCGCGTCGAGGTCGAACTCCATGCCGCTGGTGATGAAGAAGAACGGGATCAGCAGGCCGTAGCCGACCGCGGTCAGCTTCGACTCGAGCACCCCGACCTCGCGGTCCTTCAGCGCCAGGCGGGTGATCATGCCGGCGACGAAGCCGCCGAGCAGGACGTCGAGGCCGAGCTCGGCCGCGAGCGCGACCAGGCCGAAGACGAGCACCACGGCCAGGCGCACGGCGAGCTGGCTGCTCGTCTCCAGCGTGCGTTCGAGCGGCGGCCAGCCGTGGAACGCCGAGCGCACCGCCGCCAGACCCGTGATCACCGCCACCGCCACGAACGCGACCAGGATCAGCGCCTCGTGCAGGGGGTTGGTGGTGGAGAGGATCAGGGTGACCAGAAGGATCGGGCCGAACTCGCCCATGCCACCGGCCGCCAGCAGATAGGTGCCAAACTTCGTCCGGAGCTCGCCGGAGTCGCGCAGGATCGGGATCAGGGTCCCCATCGCCGACGTCGCCATCGCCGAGCCCGTGTAGAGGTAGGAGACGACGACGCCCGCCGCCGCGAGGATCCCGCCGAGGCCGTAGGCGAGCACCAGCGACAGCGCCCAGCCGATCATCCCGAGCTTCAGGGGCTTCCCCTTGACTCGTTCGAAGTCGATCTCGTAGCCGACGAAGAAGAACAGCACCGCCAGCCCGATCTCGCTGAAGAACTTGGTGGTGCTGTCGATCTTGGCGATGTCGAGCACCTGGGGCCCGATCAGGATCCCCAGCAGCAGCTCGACGGCCACGAGCGGAATCGCGAGCTTCGGCGAGATCGCGAGCACCAGGATCCCGGCCAGGGCTGCGATGCCGACGATCACCATGACCGATGGGGCGTCAACCGTGGTCATGTCCAGGAAGCTTCTCATGCCGGGCGGCTGCCAGCGAGGCGCCGCGAATCTCAGCTCACGAGCAGGCGTCCCACTCCTTCAGGGAGGGGTAGTCGATCTTGTCGGCGCCCCTGGCGACGATGTAGTGGCCGGCACCGCTGCTCTGGTGGGCCTTGGCCTTGACGGTCCCGGAGTGGACGTTCAAGAGCCGTAACCCGCAGGTGGCGAAAAGGTCCTGTCCCTGCGCTCAGGCGCCGCGCATGGGCAGCGTCACGGCCACGATCGTGCCCTCCGGCCCCGTACGCGTGACCGCGATCTCGCCGGAGTGCGCCTCGACGATCGCCTTCGAGATCGCGAGGCCCAGCCCTGCGCCAGGCGGTCCTCGTCTCCGACCATCGCGGTCGGTCCCCCCGGTTCTTCGATCAGCAGCTCGATCCCCTTCTCCTCTGCCGCCGGACGCAGGGCCTCGGCCGCCTCGCGGACGACGGCGTCGAGCTCGATCGGGGCCGGCTCCAGCTCGAAGTCGCCGGCCTGGGCGCGGGTCACGGCGAGCAGGTCCTCGACCAGTCGCAGCAGCGCCGTGTAGCCGAGGATCGGTCAGTCCCCGTGGCACGGCGTGACCACATCTGGCCCGCGGCGCCGCGCTACCCTGACCCGCCGTGATCTCCACGAACCAGTTCAAGAACGGCGCCCACATCGAGGTCGACGGCAAGGTCTTCAAGGTCGTCGAGTTCCAGCACGTGAAGCCCGGAAAGGGCGGCGCCTTCGTGCGCTCGAAGCTGAAGCGCGTCGAGGACGGGGCCGTGATCGACAAGACCTTCAAGGCCGGCGAGAAGTTCCGCCCGGTCCGCACCGAGACCAGGAAGATGCAGTACCTCTACGAGGACGGCTCGAACGTCGTGCTGATGGACAACAGCAGCTACGACCAGGTCGAGATCCCGCGCGCGGTCGCCGAGGAGGCGCTGAAGTGGGTCCCGCCCAACACCGACGTCGAGCTGCTGATGGTCGACGAGCGCCCCTCCGACGTGCAGGTCCCGAGCGCCGTCGAGCTCGCCGTGACCCAGACCGATCCCGGCGTCAAGGGCGACACCGCCTCGGGCGGCGGCTACAAGCCGGCGACCCTGGAGACCGGCGTGATCGTGCAGGTGCCCCTGTTCATCGACGAGGGCGAGAAGGTCCGAGTCGACACCCGCAGCGGCGAGTACGTCAGCCGCGCCTAGATGAGTGATTCCACGACCACGCACGCCTGAGGCCCCGCATGGCGCATCGCATCCCGGCGTCCTCGGGCCTGCCCTTGGCGCCACCAAGGGCTGCGCCCTGCGTCCTTGGGCTGCTCGGCCATGCGTGCCCTCAGGCGCACGGCGCCGTGGAATCAATCATCTAGTGGCCCTCCT
>VGBV01000075.1 GCA_016870325.1 Actinomycetota bacterium | reverse complement strand
GGCCTGCGCGCGCTCGGCGCGCTCGCGCTGGCGGCGCTCGCGCTCCTCGGCCTCGCGGCGGCGGCGCTCCTCGGGCTGCGGCGCCTCCACGATCTCGGGTCCCTCGCCCCCCGGCGACACAGGCTCCCCGGGGCCGGGCTAGGAGCCGAGGCGCTTCAGGTCCTGCGTGCGCCTGTCCTTGCGGTTGTCGAGCCTGATCTGCAGCAGCGACAGCACGGTCACGAGGATCGCGAAGAAGGCGATCACGCCGAAGGCGAAGAAGGTGATCACCTTGTCGTCGGTGCGGCCGTAGAGGCCTTCGCCGTCCGCCCCGAGGGCGGCGGGCGCCAGCGCCAGCAGGGCGGTGGCGACCGTGAGGAAGATTGCGGTCAGGCGGGCTCGCATCGGGGCCAATCTAGCGCACGGGGCACCCGGCCACGGCTCGGCGGCGATCGGCAATCAGTTCTCTAGCCTTCCCGCACTGTGAGCGCTCTCGAGGCCATCGTCCTCGGCCTCGTCCAAGGGTTGACCGAGTTCCTGCCGATCTCATCCAGCGGCCATCTGCGGATCGTTCCCGCCCTGCTCGGCTGGGAGGACCCGGGAGCGGGCTTCACCGCCGTGATCCAGATGGGGACGATTGCGGCGGTCCTCCTCTACTTCCGGCGCGACCTGCTCGACATCGCCAGGGCCTGGCTGCGCGAGCTGCGCCTGCCCTGGCGCGAGCGCAGCCACGACGCGAAGCTGGGCTGGTTCATCATCATCGGAACGATCCCGATCTCGATCTTCGGCTTCGCCTTCAGCGACCAGATCGAGTCGGGCGCCCGCGATCTCTACCTGATCGGCTCGGCGCTGATCCTGTTCTCGTTCGTGATGCTGCTGGCCGAGAAGCTGGGCACTCGCCGGCGCGAGATGGCCGATCTGAACGGCCGCGACGGCATCTACATCGGCTTCGCCCAGGCGCTGGCGCTGATCCCGGGCGTCTCGCGCTCGGGCGCGACGATCTCGGCGGGCCTGCTGCGGGGCTTCGACCGCGCCGCCGCTGCCCGCTACTCGTTCCTGCTCTCGGTGCCCGCGGTGGTCCTGAGCGGGCTCTTCGAGCTGCGCGAGATCGGGGGCGAGGACAACGCCTCGGTCGGCGCGACGGCGATCGCGACGCTGGCGGCGTTCGTCTCGGGCTACGCGGCGATCGCCTGGCTGCTGCGCTACCTCGCCTCGCACACGCTCGGCATCTTCGTCGCCTACCGGATCCCGCTCGGGATCCTGGTGCTGGTGCTCGCGGCGAACGGGTCCATCAACTAGCTGGGCCTCGGCCTACGCTTGTCCGGGATGAGCCTCGGGCACGACCACGACCAAGGGCACGACCACCGGGTCCAGAACCGGCGGGCGCTCGGGATCACGCTGGCGCTGACCGGCGCCTTCACGATCGCCGAGGTGATCGGCGGCATCCTCACCGGCAGCCTGGCGCTGCTGGCCGACGCCGCGCACATGCTCTCCGACGACCTCTCGCTGGCTCTGGCGCTGGGCGCCTCGTGGCTGGCGAGCCGTCCCGCGGCCGGGAACACGACCTTCGGGTATCAGCGCGCCGAGGTGCTGGCGGCCTTCGTCAACGGCCTCACGCTGGTCGCGATCTCGGCCTGGATCTTCTGGGAGGCCTACAAGCGGCTCTCGGACCCGCCGGAGGTGCTCGGGGGCTGGATGCTGGCCGTGGCCGCCGCCGGGCTGCTCGTCAACGTGGTCGCCGCCTGGATCCTGTGGCGCTCGGGGGGCGAGAGCCTCAACGTCGAGGCCGCGCTGCGCCACGTGCTCGCCGACCTGCTCGCCTCGACCGGCGTGATCGTCGCTGCGGTGGTCATCCTGACCACGGGCTGGCTCTACGCGGACCCGCTGGTCAGCGTCCTGGTCGGGCTGGTCGTGCTGGCGAGCTCGTGGGGGGTGATCCGCGACTCGGGCCGGATCCTGCTCGAGGCCTCGCCGAAGGGGATAGACGCGCAGGCGGTCGGGAGCGCGATGGCGGCCGCGCCGGGGGTGCGCGAGGTCCACGACCTGCACATCTGGACGATCACCTCGGGCTTCCCGGCGCTGTCGGCCCACGTGCTCGTGCCCGAGGGCGAGGACTGCCACGGCCGGCGGCTCGAGCTCGACGAGATGCTCGAGCGGCAGTTCGGGATCGCGCACACCACGCTCCAGGTCGAGCACAGCCACCGGGGGGAGCTGCTGCAGATCGAGGACGCGCCGCCGGCGACCGGAAACGAGAGAGGAATCTCGTGAGTGGGTGCGGCCTTCCGCGCAAGCGGCCGGGCGGCGCGAAATCCCCGATATCGCTGCGGGCGGATTTCGGAGCGGCCGCGAAAACCCGCTCTGAGCTCGTGAAAAACCCGTGAACCATGCCCCCGGGAGGGGGTCCCGCGCCGGGCGCCGCCCTATCATCGGTCCCGGAGGCCAGGCATGACCACCAATCAAGCAGGCACCATCCGGCTCGCGGTGATCGACACCGACACCGCCTTCCTGACCGTCCTGGGCAAGCGCTTGGACGGGGCGGGCTGGGAGCACCGCGTGCTCTCGAGCAGCGTCCCCGTCGAGGAACTGGTGGCGATGAAGCTGAACGCGCTGCTGGTGGACCTGGCCGTGCTAGGGAGCGATGGCTGGGACTTGCTGGAGCGGGTCTGCGGCGCCGTGCCGGGCCTCGGGGTGCTTGTCTGCACCGGCCAGTCCACCGTCGCCCAGCGGGTGCGCGGGCTGCGGATGGGGGCCGACGACTGGATCGGCAAGCCCTGCCACCCCGAGGAGGCGATGGCCCGGGTCGAGGCCGTCGTCCGCCGCCGCAAGCGCGCCGCAACGCGCGAGGACGTCGGCCCCATGGTCGCCGGCGAGCTCGAGATCCGCGCCGACCAGTACCAGGCCTTCGTCAGCGGCCAGAGCATCGGCCTGACGCGGCGGGAGTTCGAGCTGCTGGCGCTGCTGGCCGAGGCCAACGGCCAGGTGATCGAGCGCGAGGACATCTACCAGCGGGTCTGGGGCTACGCGATGGCCCACGGCGACCGCTCGGTGGACGTGTTCGTGCGCAAGCTGCGCCGGAAGCTGCAGCGCCACTCGGCCAACTGGCGCTACATCCACACCCACTTCGGGATCGGCTACCGGTTCGACCCGGAGGCGATCGGGACCGAGGCGGAGCCGGCATCACAGGACGCGGGCGCCGCAGAGGGCGCCGAGACGCTCGAGGGCGAGCAGGCCGCCGGCGTCCCCGCCGAGTAGCCGCGTACCCGCTCAGACGGCGTTCACATCCTTTTCACAAGCCCGCCACACCTGGGTAACAAGATCTCCCGTGCCCGCTGAGAGGCTGTTCGGACAGTGGGGTCAGAACCTGAACAGCCGCCATTTGCGGCCTCCCCAGGGCAAACCAGACAAGGAGCTATCTGATGTCAAGCAAGTGGTGGCTCGTCCTCGGCGCCTGCGGCCTGCTCGCCTTCGGCGTGGCGGCATGCGGCGGCGACGATGGCGACAGCAGCAGCGGTGACGGCGAGGCCGTCTCGGGCGAGATCCGCATCGACGGGTCGAGCACCGTCGCACCCCTGACCTCGGCCATCGCCGAGGGCTTCAACGCGGAGAACCCTGACGTGAACATCACGGTCGGGACCTCCGGCACCGGAGGCGGCTTCGAGAAGTTCTGCGCCGGCGAGACCGACGCCAACGACGCCTCGGAGGAGATCGGCGAGGAGGAGATCGCGGCGTGTGAGGCCGGCGGTGTCAAGTACGAGGAGCTGCAGGTCGCCAATGACGCCCTCACGGTCGTGGTCAACCCGGAGAACCCGGTCACCTGCATGACCGTCGACCAGCTGGGGTCGGTCTGGGAGCCCAACTCCGAGATCACCAGCTGGAGCGACATCGAGGGCCTCGAGCCCCCCTACGACGAGTCTCTGGACCTGTACGGCCCCGGCTCGGACTCGGGGACGTTCGGCTACTTCACCGAGGCCGTGAACGGTGAGGAGGACGCGATCCGCAACGACTTCAACGACGTCGGCGAGGATGACAACGCCACCGTCACCGGAGTCTCCGGCGCGCCCGGCGGCATGGGCTACTTCGGCTACTCCTTCTTCAAGGAGAACGAGAGCTCGCTGAAGGCCCTCGAGATCGATTCGGGCAGCGGCTGCGTCGCCCCCTCGGCGGAGACCGCCCAGGACGGCGCCTACGCGCCGCTGAGCCGGCCGCTGTTCATCTACCCGTCGGCCGAGGCTCTGGCCGACCCTGCGTTCGACGCGTTCATGGAGTACTACCTGGACAACGTCAACGCCATCGCCGAGCAGGTCGGCTTCATCCCGCTCACCGATCAGCAGCTGGGCGAGCAGACGGACAAGCTCGACACCCTGATCAGAGAGGGCGGCGGCACCGAGACGACCGGCTAGGTAGCCACCGACTCGGAGCCAGAAGCAACGATGGAAGCACGGAGCTCGATCGAGGCCGCCAGGGCGCCGGGAGGGAGGCTCGATCCCTCCCGGCCCCTGGTGGCCTCGAGCCCGCGCTGGGGCGAGCGCCTGATCCAGCTCTCGCTGGCGCTCTGCGCCGTGATCTCGGTGGCGACGACGACCGCGATCGTGATCTCGCTGCTGGTCCCGTCGATCGGGTTCTTCGGCGAGGTCTCGTTCGGTGACTTCTTCTCGACCGATGACTGGGCGCCGCTGACGGCCGATCCCAGCTTCGGCGTCCTGCGTCCGGTCATCGGCACGCTCTCGGTGACCCTCTGGTCGCTGATGTTTGCGATCCCGGTCGGCCTCTGCTCGGCGATCTACCTGAGTGAGTACGCGTCGCCGCGGGTGCGGAAGCTCGTGAAGCCGATCCTCGAAGTGCTGGCCGGCGTGCCCACCGTCGCCTTCGGCGTCTTCGCGGTCACCTTCCTCAGCCCCGAGATCGGCAAGCTGTTCCCTGAGTTCATCAAGACGCCTCCGTTCGCGGCCGGGATCGCCGGGCTCGCGGTCGGCCTGCTGATCGTCCCGATCATCGCCTCGATCTCCGACGACGCGATGAAGGCCGTGCCCGGCGGCCTGCGGGAGGGCGCCTACGCTCTGGGCGCGACCAAGCTCAAGGTCGCGACCCGGGTCGTCTTCCCCGCGGCGATCTCGGGCGTCGTCGCCTCGATCGTGCTGGCGGGCTCGCGTGCGGTCGGTGAGACGATGGTCGTGCTGCTCGCGGCGGGCAAGACGCCCAACCTGACGCTCGATCCTGGGGCCTCGGTCCAGACGATGACCGCCTTCATCGGCACCACCGCCACGGGGGACGTCGCCGTGGGGACGATCGCCTACGACACGATCTTCGCGGTCGGCGCGCTGCTGTTCGTGATGACCTTCGCGCTCAACATCTTCGCGATCCGCCTGGTGCGCCGATTCCGCGAGGTCTACGAATAGTGGCGCGCCGCGAGATGCCGAACCCGATGGCCGAGCGCACGCGGCTGGCGACCGCCGGCGCGCACGCGGCCGTCGTCGGCAACCTGGGCAAGCAGCCCCGCGGCGACGTCTGGCGGGGAAACCTCTTTCTTGCGCTGCTGCTGCTGGCGGTCGTGCTGGCCCTGATCGGCCTGATCGCACTGATCGTGCAGTCGGCGCTCAAGGGTGCGCCGGCGTTCTCGATGGACCTGTTCACCGAAGGGCCCTCGATCGTGAACCCGGAGACGGCCGGCTTCCGCCCTGCGATCATCGGCTCGCTCTACCTGATCGCCGGCGTGGTCCTGCTGATCGTCCCGCTCGGGGTCGGGGCGGCGGTCTATCTCGAGGAGTACGCCGACGGGGACCGCTGGTGGAACCGGCTGATCGAGCTCAACATCCAGAACCTTGCCGCGGTCCCCTCGATCATCTACGGCATCCTCGGCTTGGCCTTCTTCGTGCGGGGGCCATTGTCCCTCGGCTTCGTGGTCGCGGCCGGGTCGCTGACGCTGGCGCTTCTGGTGCTGCCGACCGTGATCCTCGCCGCGCGCGAGGCGATTCGCGCGGTGCCACCGTCGATACGCGACGGCTCCCTCGCCCTGGGGGCGACGCAATGGCAGACGATCAGGCGCCAGGTGCTGCCGGCATCGATCCCCGGAATCGTCACCGGAGTCATCCTCGCCGTCTCCCGGGCGCTCGGCGAGGCTGCGCCGCTGTTGCTGGTCGGTGCCGCGACCTTCGTCACGGCGGACCAGCCCAACCCCTTCGAGGGCGGCTACTCGGCGATGCCGGTGCAGATCTACAACTACGCGCTTCAGGCCCAGGACGAGTTCAAGGCGCTGGCGGCCGCCGGCGTGGTCGTGATGCTCGTGGTCCTGCTGGCGCTCAACTCTTTCGCGATCTGGCTCCGCAACCGCTACGAGCAGCAGTGGTGACGGGCCGGCGGCGAAGCCCCATGAAGGGATCACCGATGAAAGCGACGGTAGATAGTGTTGGACAAGGTGGCTGATCGAGCTGGGAAGGCCGCCGGAGGCGCCTCGGGCCGGGCGAAGGCGCCCGGGATCGACGTTTCGGGCGTGCGCGAGGCGGGTCAGGCGGACCGCCGCGGGAGCATGAGCAAGAGCGACAGAGGGACGATCTTCGAGCTTCGGGACCTGACCGTGAAGTACGGCGGCACGCCGGCGGTCAAGGACGTGAGCATGGAGATCGCCGCCGGGGAGATCACGGCCCTGATCGGGCCCTCGGGCTGCGGCAAGAGCACCCTGATCCGCTGCTTCAACCGCATGAACGACCTGATCCCCTCCGCCAGGGTCGAGGGGAGCTGCCTCTACCACGGGCAGGACCTCTACGGGCCCGAGGTCGACCCGGTCGAGGTGCGCAAGCGCATCGGCATGGTCTTCCAGAAGCCGAACCCGTTCCCGAAGTCGATCAAGGACAACATCGCCTTCGGCCCCAAGGTGCTCGGTCTCGACGACATCGAGGGGCGCGTCGAGCGGGCGCTGCACGGGGCCGCGCTCTGGGACGAGGTCAAGGACCGCCTCGACGAGAACGCGTACAGCATGTCCGGCGGCCAGCAGCAGCGCCTCTGCATCGCACGCTGCATCGCCGTCGATCCGGAGGTGATCCTGATGGACGAGCCCTGCTCGGCGCTCGACCCGATCTCGACGGGCAAGATCGAGGACCTGATGATGGAGCTGAAGGAGAACTACTCGATCGTGATCGTCACCCACAACATGCAGCAGGCGGCGCGGGTCTCGGACCGCACCGCCTTCCTGATCGTCGAGCTCGACGCCGAGGAGAGGGACCGCTGGGGTCAGCTCATCGAGTACGACGTCACCGACAAGATCTTCACCAACCCGGCCGACTCCCGCACCGAGGACTACGTGACCGGGAAGGTGGGCTGATGGCCCAGCGCACGCGCGTCCAGTACCAGGAGGAGCTCGACGCGCTCGAGCGGCGCACGCTCGAGGGGCTCGACATGGTCGTCGACGCCCTCGGCCGCACGCTGGAGGCCGTCGAGCACCAGGACGTTGAGCTGGCCGAGCTGGTCGTCGCCGGCGACGACATCCTCGACGGCCGCTACCTGGAGGCGAACCAGGAGATACTGACGCTGCTGGCGACTCAGGGCCCGGTCGCCACCGACCTGCGCCTGATCTCGGCGCTGCTGCACGTGCTGCACAGCTTCGAGCGCATGGGCGATCAGTGCGTGAACATCTGCAAGGTGATCCCGCTGACCGGGCACGACGCCCCCCAGCGCGATGACATGGTCGCGAAGGTCGTCCGCATGGGCAGGCAGGCGCGCTCGATGGTCTCGCAGGCGAAGAAGGCCTTCGAGGCGCGCGACGTGGACCTTGCCCGCGACCTCGTGCGCCAGGACGACGTCGTGGACGACCTCAACAAGGAGATCTTCCGGCTCGCGGTCGAGGTCGGCGACGACAAGGAGGTGCGCGAATGGGCGATGACGATGATGCTCGTCGCCCGCGCGCTGGAGCGCGTCGGCGACAACGCCGTGGACATCGGCGAGCAGGTCGCCTTCGTCGTCACCGGGCTCTTCCGCGAGTTCGAGGACGCCTCGCACCCCGGCTCCGCGCCGGCGCCGGCGAGCTGAGCGACGGCCTCAGGCGAGGGCCATTGCCTATCCGTGCGGCCTGCCAAGATCAGGACAACGTGCTCTGCGCGGCGATAGACATCGGCTCGAACACGACCAGGGTGCTGGTCGCCGAGCCCCAGGAGGGCCAGCTCCGCAAGGTGATGGAGCAGCGCGCCTACACCAGGATCGGCAAGGACGCGAGCAAGAACGGCAAGATCACCGCCGAGAAGATCGCCGAGGTTGCCGAGGCCGTCACCACCCAGGTGCGGCTGGCCGAGGAGCTCGGCGCCGAGGTGATCAAGATCGTGGCCACAGCGGCGATCCGCGAGGCGAAGAATCGCGACAAGGTCGTCAAGGCGCTGACCGAGGAGGCGGACCTGGCGGTCGAGGTGCTGAGCGAGGAGGAGGAGGGCCGCCTCGCCTTCATCGGCGCGACCAAGTCTCTCGGGCACCCGGTCGAGGGCACCGTCGCGGTCGTCGACGTCGGAGGCGGCTCCTCGGAGGTGATCTTCGGGACCCTCGCAGAGGGGGTGCAGGAGGTCCGCTCCTGGAAGATCGGCTCCGGCTCGCTGGCCGAGGAGTACCTGGAGGGGGACCCGCCCTCGGCGGCCGAGATCCGCGCGCTCCGCGACGCGATCTCGGACCTGTTCGAGGGGGTCGAGCTGGACCACGCCGACCAGGCGGTCGCGGTCGGCGGCAGCGCCACCTCGCTGCGGTCGCTGGTCGGGGCCGTGCTCGAGTACGAGACGCTCGAGCGCGCCGTCAGGGTGCTCTCCAGCGACGAGATCGCGGACGTGGCCAAGAAGTTCGAGCTCGACCCGCGCCGGGTGCGGCTGCTGCCGGCCGGGGTGCTGCTGCTGGAGAGCTTCTCGGACCTGCTGGGCCAGCCGCTGCAGATCGGCAAGGGCGGCCTGCGCGAGGGGATCATCCTCGACCTCCTGAACGGCAGCTCGAACGGCTCCTCGCAGACCGCGCTCGCGGCCTGAGTCCCATCCCGGCGCGGGCCGGAATGTGAACGCGGGTCGCGCTAGGTTCCCTGCGTGGCCAAGGCCCAGCAGGTAGAGCTCTACGCCGATGACAGCTACGGGGAGGCGGCGGCGCGGGTGATCTCGGTCCGCTCCGCGGAGTTGATCGAGCACTCGCGCAACGTCCTCGACACGTCCGAGATCGAGGGGGTGCACGACATGCGGGTCGCGACCCGGCGGCTGCGCGCCGCGCTGGAGGTGTTCGAGCCCTGCCTCCCCCGCAAGCCGCACCGCCAGGCGCTGCGAGAGGTGAAGCGGCTCGCCGACGGTCTCGGCGAGCGCCGTGAGCGCGACGTGGCGATCGCCGCCCTGAACGCCTTCAACGAGCAGATGCACGAGCCCGACCAAAAGGGGGTCTCCTCGCTGATCACGAGGCTGCGCGAGGAGCAGGCCGAGGCCAACCGCGAGCTGGCGCCGCTGGTTGACACGGCGAGCCTGTCGGCCCTGGGCCAGACACTGGAGCAGCTCGTCGCCTCTGTGCGGGGAGCGCCGGGATCGAGCGGGTCCGGGGAGGAAGCCGGATGAAGGCCCGCGCCGTGAAGAAGCTCGACCCCGCCGCGCCGCTGGGCGAGAACGCGGCGCGGATCGTCCGGGTGCGGCTGGACGAGCTGCTTTCGTTCGCGCCGAAGGCGCTCGAGCGCGAGCGCGTGACCGAGCAGCACGACATGCGAATCGCCGCGAAGCGGCTGCGCTACGTGCTCGAGCTGACCGACTTCTGCTTCGGCCGCCCCGCCGACACGGCCCGCCGCCGCGCCCGCGACCTGCAGGACATCCTCGGCGAGATGCACGACTGCGACGTGATGCTGCCGCGCGTGCAGGAGCACGCCGAGCGGCTGCAGGCCGAGGACGCCGAGGCCGTGCGGGCCAGGGCCGGCAACACGCCGGACCTCGACCTCCGGCTGGCCGCGCAGGCCCCGCACCGGACCGCCTATCGCGGGCTCGACGTGCTCGCCGTGTACCTGCGGGCGCGTCGCGAGCTCCTGTTCGACCGCTTCCTGGCCTTCTGGGAGCGCCAGGAGGAGATGGGGACCTGGTTGCGGCTGGAGCGCTCGGTCGAGGCCTATCTGGAGCGCGCCCGCGAGGCGCGCAGGGCCGCCAAGCGCGCGGCCGAGGCCGAGGCCGAGGCGGAGGCCGCCGAGCGCG
>VGBV01000074.1 GCA_016870325.1 Actinomycetota bacterium | reverse complement strand
CGGCGCCCGCCCGCAGCGCGGCACGGGCGCCGTGGGGAGCTTCGGGACCGGCGACGACGTCGTCCACGCCAGCTTCGGAGAGGGGGTCGTGACAGCGGTCGAGCCCGGCGGCGTGATAGTCGTCCGGTTTGCAGGCGATGGAGCCGAGCGCAAGCTGATGGCCGACTACGCACCTCTGAGAAAGGCGGGATGACCTTGGCAGCGACCGTGATCGACGGCAAGGCGGTGGCGGCGGAGGTCCGCGCCCGCGTCGCGGGCGAGGTCACTGAGCTGGCCGCAGAGCTCGGCCGCCCCCCGGGCCTCGCGACGGTGCTGGTCGGCGAGGACCCCGCCTCGGCGATCTACGTGCGCCGCAAGCGCGAGGCCTGCGAGGAGGTGGGGATCCGCTCCTTCCACCACGAGCCCCCAGGCGACATCCCCCAGGAGGAGCTGCTGGCGCTCGTCGCCGAGTTGAACGCGAACGACGAGATCGACGGCATTCTCTGCCAGCTGCCGCTGCCGGGCGGGCTCGACGCCGACGAGGTGATCAACGCACTCGACCCAGCGAAGGACGTGGACGGCCTCACCCCGAGCAGCGCCGGCCTGCTCTCCCGCGGCGATCCGGCCGGGCTCGTCCCCTGCACGCCATCGGGCGTGATGGAGCTGCTCGCCCACGCGGGCGTCGATCCCTCCGGCGCCGAGGCGGTGATCGTCGGCCGCTCGAACCTCGTCGGGCGCCCCCTCTACAGCCTGCTGCTGGGCGCCGACGCCACCGTCACCACCGCCCACAGCCGCACCGCCGACCTCGGCGAGGTCTGCCGCCGCGCCGAGATCCTCGTCGCCGCCGCGGGCCGCCCCAGGCTGGTGACCGCCGAGATGATCCGCCCCGGCGCGACCGTGATCGACGTCGGCACCAACCGCACCGACGACGGCCTCGTCGGCGACGTCGACTACGCGCCCGCCGCCGAGGTGGCGGGGGCGATCACTCCCGTGCCCGGCGGGGTCGGGCCGATGACGATCGCGATGCTGCTCGACAACACGGTCAAGGCCGCGCGTGGCTGAGCAGGCGCCGCCACCGGCCGCCGCCACCACGGAGGCGGACCGCACCGCTCGGATCGGAGCGGCGACCGCGGGCGCGAGCGGGGTGCTGCTCGTGATCTCGCTGTTCCTGAACTGGTACGTGGCGCCCGCCGAGGACCTGATCCAGCGGGGCGGCGAGATCCTCGACGAGATCGGCGGTGCGATCGGGATCGAGATCGGCGACCAGGTCGGCGACACGATCCATCTGACCGGCTGGGAGGCGTTCGAGATCACGGACATCCTCTGTGTGGCGGCCGCCTTCGTCGCGATCGTGCGGGCGCTTGTCGCGATCTTCGGAGAGTCCGACAACCCCGCGATCCCGGGAAACGTGCTGACCGCAGCGCTCGGCGGCGTCGCGCTGGCGCTGATCCTCTACCGCACCGTCAACCCGCCGTACGTCGGGCTGGAGCGCGAGATCGGCCTCTGGCTCGCCCTGTTCGCGGCCGGCGGCATCGTCTACGGCAGCTACGTCGCCGTGCGCGCGGAGCGCTCATGAGCGACCGCGAACGGCGCTAGGGTTGGTCCCGTCCCCCCGCAAGCCACCCTGAGAAGGAGAGTCCCATGAACACCGGCAACCTAGGACGAGGAGCCATGATCGCCGGCATCAGCGGCGCGCTCCTCTTCATCTTCATGTTCTTCACCTGGTACCAGGTCCCGGGGGCCGAGCAGATCGAGCAGGTCGGCGACGTGCTCGGCGTCGACACGGGCTCGGCCTCGGCGGCCGTCAGCTTCAGCGGCTGGGAGTCGTTCGACTTCATCGACCTCATCTGCCTGCTGGCGATCATCGTCTCGGTCGGGCTTGCCGCGATGACGCTGCTGAACGCTTCCGCGAGCCTGCCTGTCGCCGGCAGCGCGATCACCTGCGGCATCGGCGCGTTCGCCTTCCTGCTCGTGCTGTACCGGGTCATCAACCCTCCCGGTGAGGGCCTCGACCGCGAGATCGGGCTCTGGCTGGGGCTGCTCGCGACGGCCGGCATCGCGGCCGGGGGTTACCTCGGGATGCAGGAGGAGCAGACGAGCTTCTCCGACCAGGCCGATCGCCTGCGCGGCTGACCGGTAGGTTGGGGCCCGGACTTCGCACCTGAACCCGAAGGGGGACGCTTGAGCGCAGGAGACATGTCGAGAGGTCAGATGGTCGCGATCGTCTCCGCGATCGGGCTGCTGGTTTCGCTGTTCCTGGCATGGGGGGGCGCCGGCGGCGAGATTCCCGACCTGCCGGAGGGGGTCCCCGGCGGGGACCTGATCGAGGACGCCTCCTCGATCACCGGCTGGGAGAGCCAGAACACGCTCGACATCTATCTCGCGATCCTGGCCGTGCTGGTGCTCGGCAACGCCGTGATGATGCTGATGGGCGAGCCCGACGGGCTGCCGTTCGCGCCCGCCGCGGCGACCTTCCTGCTCGGGGTGATCGGCACGATCATGACGGCGTACGTGCTGATCGACATCCCCGAGGGCGCCGAGCGCAAGATCGGCATCTACCTGGCGGTCGCGGCGGTGATCGGGGTCGCCGTGGGCTCCTACCTGCAGATGCGCGACGAGGCCTACGAAGCCGACTATTGAGCGAGCACCCGGCTCGGAGCACCGGCGCCGGAGCCCGAGGCGAGTTCGTCGGCGACGCCCTCGGCCACCCGGATCGAGCAGGCGATGATCGTCATCATCGGGTTGACGCCGGTCGAACTCGGCAAAAGGGAGGCATCGGCGACGTAGAGGCCGTCCAGGCCCCGGACCGCGCCGGCAGGGTCGGTCACACCCGCGTCGCCGTGTGAGCTCATCCGGGCCGTGCTCATCGGGTGGAAGGCCTCGAGGCGCAGATCGCGCGGCCGCAGGCTCATCGCCTCGAACTCGGGCAGCCGCTCGCGCGTCAGCACCGAGACGCGCCCGGTGTTCGGGTAGACCTCGGTCGCCCCGGCGGCGAAGTGGATCTCGGCCGCTCTCGCGATCCCGAACTGGAGCGTGCCGGCCTCCTCGTCGCTGAGTTTGTAGGAGAGGCGCAGCGAGCCGTCGGCGCGCAGCCCCACGCGGCCCGACGAGTGATCGTGCAGGTGGACGCCGATCGAGGCGACGCGGTCGAAGCGCTGAACCCGCTCCATGAACTCCGCCCCCACGCCCGGCAGCCACTGGGCGCCGAACGAGAGCGGGGTGAAGGTGGCCTCCAGCAGGATGCCCCGGGACTGCCACTCGTCCACGTAGTAGCTCTGCATCACCCCCTCCCAGCCGCGCACGTCCTGCTCGTAGCGGGCCCCGATCCAGGCGGCTGGATGGACGTGCAGGTTGCGGCCCAGCTCGGGGTGGCTGATGCCGGAGCGCAGCAGCAGCTCAGGGGTGCCGAAGGCGCCGCCGGCGCTGATCACCCTCTTGGCCCGGACCTGCCACGGACGTGAGCGCCCCGGCCTGCCCTCCAGCGCCAGCTCCTCGGCGGCGGTCGTGGGCAGCCCCGCGCGGCACTCCAGGCCCGCCGCGCGCCCGTCCTCGACCAGCACGCGGTCGACCATGACCCCGGCCCGGACCCGTGCGCCCGCCGCGACCGCGCGCGGCAGGTAGGAGACGTGCGCGGCGCGCTTGGCGTCGAGGCGGCATCCCAGCGGGCAGGAGCTGCACTGGACGCAGGCCCCGGCGTTGCGGGCGATCGGGCCGCCGCTCGCGCCCAGGGCCTGGGCGCCCTCCATGCAGAGCTGGCCGTTGCGGCCGATCGTCTCGGGGTCGAGCGGGGTGACCGCGAGCTGCTCCTCGGCGTCGGCGAAGCGGCCCGCGAGCGCGGTGGCCCAGCCGACACCGTCGCGCTCGCTCCATTCGGCCAGCACGGACTCCGGCGCCCGGAAGCAGGTCCCGGAGTTGACAACCGTGGTGCCGCCGACGGTGCGGCCGACCGGGATCGGGATCGCGGGCTTGCCGGTGGCGATCGTGAGTCCCCCGTCCCGGTACATCAGCGGCAGCCCCTCGACCGGGTCGCTGGGGTAGCCGTCGCGGTCAACGTGCGGCCCGGACTCGAGCACGAGCACGTCGAGGCCGGCCTCGGCCAGCACCGCCGCGGCGGCCGCGCCACCGGCCCCCGAGCCGATGATCGCCACGTCGCACTGCTCGCCGTCACCGCTCGGGGTCAGCTCCCCCAATGGGCCCGCCTGTGGCAGCGGCTCGCCCTGGCGGACGGCGCAGCGCGCCTCGTAGCCGACGACCTCGCGCACGCGGTCCTGGCGGGCCCAGCCGACCATCGACAGGGTCTTCGCCGACAGCAGCAGGTCGCGGTAGGGCCCGAAGCGCGAGCTCTCCATCCGGGCCATGAACTCCGTGCGCGCCTCGAGGCTGCACCGGCTGAAGCGGTGGGGGAAGGGCAGCCACTCGAACAGCCGCAGCGCCAGCCGCACGACCCGCACGGTGCCCGGCGGCAGCCGCGCCAGGAAGGCGGCGACCGGCTCGGCCACGGCGACGTCGCTCTCGGCTGCCGGCAGCGCCTCGCTGCCGGGGGCGACCGCCTCGGCGATCGCGCGCAGGGTGCGAAGCTCGGCGGCCCCGAGCCCCGGCGCGCTCCTTCAGCCGGGCGCGTCGGGCGAGCCGACCCGGCCCGCGAGCGCCCAGAGGAGCAGTGTCGCGAGGACCAGGAACCCGTCCACCAAGCCGTTCAGCAGATAGGCGAAGACGTCGTCCTGGGCGAAGAAGACCAGAGAGGTGACCGACGAGGCCGCCTTGCCGGCGGCCAGCGCCAGCAGCATCGGCCGGTAGCGCACGACGTCCGAGGCCGCGATCAGCGCCAGGAACGTGATCACGACCATGTAGGCGAAGCCGAGCGAGAGCCAGAGGCGCTCGTCGGTCTCGGGCGCGGGGGCGAAGTCGCCGAAGCTGTCCCCGAACTCGGTCAGCCGCGCGAGGGTGCCGTCGGGCCAGGCGATGAAGAAGAAGCCGACCAGCGCGAAGCCGCCGGCCATCAGCAGCAGGCTGAGTCGGACGAAGCGCTCGGCCCTCTCTCCCGACATCGGCGCTGATCCTATCCGTGGCCTCATCCGTCCGCCCACCGTGGAGGAGCCCCGGCCGGGGGCGCATCCTAGAATCCGCGCGATGATCGATCGCGAACAGGTGCTCCACGTCGCCAGGCTGGCGCGACTGCGCCTGAGCGAGGAGGAGGTCGAGCGCATGGCCACCGAGCTCAGCGGCATACTCGGCCACGTCGAGAGGATCTCGAGCCTCGACCTGGACGGGGTCGAGCCCACCGCCCACGTGATCGAGCTGCAGAACGTGCTGCGCCCCGACGAGCCCAGGCCCAGCCTGCCGCGGGAGCGAGCGCTGGCCTCCGCGCCCGACCCGGCCGAGGACTCCTTCCGCGTGCCCTCCCCGCAGGCCTAGCGTGGCCTCCGAGCTGCTCGAGCTGACGGTGGCGCGGGCGGCCGAGCGGATCCGCTCCGGGGAGCTGTCCGCCGGCGAGTACTTCGACGCCTACCGCGAGGCGGCCGCCGGGGACCCGCTGAACGCGTTCCTGTGGACCGCCGAGGGCCCGGACGAGGGTGGCGCCGGGGAGGGCGAGCTGTCCGGCATCCCGGTGGCCGTCAAGGACATCTTCTGCACCGAGGGCGTAGCCACCACGGCGGGCTCGCGCATCCTCGAGGGCTACCTGCCCCCCTACACCTCGACGGCGGTGAAGGCCCTGCGCGAGGCCGGGGCCTCGGTGCTCGGCAAGACCAACATGGACGAGTTCGCGATGGGCTCCTCGAACGAGAACTCCGCCTTCGGCCCCGTCAAGAACCCCTGGGACCACGCGCGGGTTCCCGGCGGCTCCTCGGGCGGCTCCGCGGCGGCCGTGGCCGGGCGGCTGGCGCCCTGCGCGATCGGCACCGACACCGGCGGCTCGATCCGCCAGCCGGCCGCGCTCTGCGGCATCGTCGGCATGAAGCCGACCTACGGCGCCGTCTCGCGCTACGGGGAGATCGCCTTCGCCTCATCGCTGGACCAGTGCGGCCCGCTGACCCGGGACGTCACCGACTGCGCCCTGATCCTGCGCGCGCTCGAGGGCCGCGACCCGATGGACGCGACCTCGGTCGGGATCGAGGGCGGGGTCGAGCTGCCCTCGCGCGAGGACCTGAAGGGGCTCCGGTTCGGGATCCCGCGCGAGCTCGCAAGCGACGCCGAGGGGATCGAGAGGGGCGTGAGGGGCGTCTTCGAGAGCACGGTGGAGCTGATCGAGCGGCTCGGGGGTGAGCTGGCCGAGACCGAGCTGCCCCACGCGCCGCACGGGATCTCGGCCTATTACGTGCTTGCGCCCGCCGAGGCCTCGAGCAACCTGGCGCGCTACGACGGCGTCCGCTTCGGCCCGCGCGCGGACGGGGACGACCTCACGGAGATGTACGAGCGCACCCGCCACGACGGCTTCGGCGACGAGGTCAAGCGGCGGATCATGCTCGGCACCTACGCGCTCTCCTCGGGCTACTACGACGCCTACTACGGTCGCGCCCAGAGGGTGCGGACGAAGATCGCCGAGGACTTCGCGCGCGCCTTCGAGAGCTTCGACTTCGTCGTCACCCCGACCTCGCCGACGGTGGCCTTCGAGCTCGGCGCCCGCACCGACGACCCGCTGGCGATGTACATGAGCGACTACTGCACGGTTCCGATGCCGCTGGCCGGCATCCCCGCGATCTCGATCCCGGCGGGACTGGCCGAGCCCGACGGGGGCGGTCCCGAGCTTCCGGTGGGACTCCAGATCGCCGGCCCGGCCTTCAGCGAGAGCGGCATGCTCGACGCCGCCCACGCGCTCGAGCGTGCGATCGGCTTCGACTCGGTCCCGGGCGGCGGCTCGTGATCGAGGAGCGGCTCAGCGACGAGGAATGCGTGGAGGCCGTCCGCGAGGCGCTCGACATGCTGCCGCCTCAGTTCGCGGACGAGCTGCGCGACGTGGCGGTTCTGGTCGAGGACCGGCACCCGAGCGAGGACCTGATGGGCGTCTATGACCCGACCGGCGGGCTGCAGCGGATCGTGATCTTCCGCGAGGCGAACCCGAACCGCGACGAGGTGATCAGGACCGTGCTGCACGAGGTCGGCCACTACTTCGGCGCCGACGAGGCCCAGGTGGAGAGGTGGGGGCTGTGAGGAGCGGCGGCAGATGAGCGGCGCCTACGAGGCCGTGATCGGGCTCGAGATCCACGTGCAGCTCTCGACCCGCACGAAAATGTTCTGCGGCTGCGAGCTCAGCTTCGGGGACGAGCCCAACGTCCACACCTGCCCGGTCTGCCTCGGCCATCCCGGCACGCTGCCGACGCTGAACGAGCAGGCGATCCACTACGCGCTGATGATCGCCGCCGCGCTCGGCTGCGAGGTCCCCCCGCTGAACGAGTTCGCGCGCAAGAACTACTTCTACCCCGACCTGCCCAAGGGCTACCAGATCAGCCAGTTCGACAAGCCGATCGCCGTCGGCGGCAGCTTCGCGGACGTCGGCATCACCCGCGCCCACCTCGAGGAGGATGCGGCCAAGCTCACCCACGTCGGCGCCTCCGGGCGCATCCACGGCTCGGGCCACTCGCTGGTGGACTTCAACCGGGGGGGCACCCCGCTCGTCGAGATCGTGACCGAGCCCGACATCCGCAGCGCCGCGCAGGCGCGCGAGTGGGCCCAGCTGCTGCGAGCGACGATCCGCCAGCTCGGGGTCAGCGACGTGAACATGGAGGAGGGCAGCCTGCGCGCGGACGGAAACATCTCGCTGCGGCCGGAGGGCTCCGAGGAGCTGGGCGTCAAGACCGAGCTCAAGAACATGAACAGCTTCCGCTTCCTCGAGCGCGGGATCGAGGCCGAGCTGGAGCGCCAGCGCGAGATCCTCGAGAGCGGGGAGGCGGTCGTGCAGCAGACGCTGCACTTCCACCCCGAGGACGGCTCGCTGACGCCGCTGCGGTCCAAGGAGTACGCGCACGACTATCGCTACTTCCCCGAGCCCGACCTGGTCCCGGTCGCGCCGACCGAGGCGATGCTGGCGGCGGCGCGCGAGGCGATGCCGGAGCTGCCCCTGGCCCGCCGCGACCGCTACATCGAGCAGGTCGGGATCCCCGCCGAGGCCGCCGCGACCCTCGCCTTCCAGGCCGAGTACGCCGAGTTCTTCGAGCGCGCGCTCGAGGCCGGGGACGGAGCCTCGGCCAAGGCGATCGCCAACTGGGTCACCGGCGAGCTCGTCGCGGCGCTGCGCGACGCCGGCGACGTCGATCCCGGGGATTCGAAGGCGACCCCTGAGGCCGTCGCCGCGCTTGCCGGCATGGTCGAGTCGAAGGCGATCTCGCACGGGTCGGGCAAGCGGGTCCTGTCCAAGCTCGTCGCCGATGGCGGCGACCCCGCCGCGATCGTCGAGGCCGAGGGCCTCGGCCAGATCTCGGACTCGGGCGAGCTCGAGAAGATCGTCGACGCCGCGATCGAGGCCGAGCCCGAGGCGGCCGAACAGGTCCGCCAGGGCAACCAGAAGGCGATCGGCCGCATCATGGGGTTCGTGATGAAAGAGACCCAGGGCCGCGCCGACGGCGGCGCCGTCCAGAAGCTGATCCGCGGGCGGCTCGGCGCCGGGTAGTCACCGCCCGCGCGCGTTTCGCGCGCACCTCCGTCCACGTCGCGTTGGTGGCGGCCCTGGTCCTGGACCTCGAGACCCCCTTCGGTGGGCCGGGTGAGGACGGACCGGCTCCGACAAGTCACGCTTGTAGCGACGCGTTACAAGCGGTGAGCCTGGCGGCATAATCGGCAGATGGCCTGGAACGTCGTCATCGCCGGGGGCGGGTTCGCCGGCGCCACCTGAGCGCGGCGGCTGGAGTCGCTGCTGCCGGTGCAGGCCGCGCGCCTGCAGCTCGTCAACGACGTCAACTTCATCCTCTACACGCCGTTCCTGCCCGAGGCCGCGGCGGGGCTGCTGGAGCCGCGCCACGTGGTGACCCCGCTGCGCGAGGTGCTCGAACGCACCTGCCCGCGCCTCGGGGCCGTCTGCGGCCAGGACCCCGCGGCGCGGAGGGTGACGATGCGGAGCCATGACGGCGCCGAGGAGGAGCTGCGCTACGACCAGCTCGTCGTCTCGGTCGGCTCGGTCTCGCGCACCCGGCCCGTCCCCGGGCTGGACCGGCACGCGATCGGGTTCAAGAGCCTCGCCGATGCGATCTCGCGCTACCCGCGTGCGCGGCTGCACGGGATGCGGCTTGATCCTGGCCGAGGCCAGCGACCGCGTGCTGCCCGAGACCGACCCGCGGCTCGCCGAGTACGCCGTGCGCGAGCTGCGGGGACGGGGATCGAGGTCAGGCTCGGGACGACGCTGGAGTCCGTCGGCCCCGACAGCGCCGCGCTCTCGACCGGCGAGAGCGTGCCCACCCGCTCCGTCGTCTGGACCGCCGGGGTCACCCCGCACCCGAGCCTGGCCAACCTGGAGCTTCCCCTCGACGAGCGCGGCCGCGTGATCGTCGACGAGAGGCTGGCGGTGCGGGACCGGAACGGCGTCTGAACGCTGGGCGACTGCGCCGCCGTCCCCGATCCCGGCGGCGGGACCGCGCCGCCCACGGCCCAGCACGGAATCCGCCAGGCCAAGCTCGTCGCCGCCAACGTCGCGGCCGCGCTGCGCGGCGAGCAGCCTGGGCGCTACCGCTATTCGAGCCACACCGGCTTCGTCAACCTGGGGCGCTACAAGGCGGTCGGGCAGATCGGCCCCGCCAGGTTCCGGGGCTTCCTCGCCTGGTGGACGGCCCTGACCTACCACCTGAGCCAGATCCCGGGAGGCTTCCGCAAGCTCCGCGCCGTGATCGACTGGAAGGTCAGCCTGCCGTTCGCGCGCGACATCTCCGAGGTCGGCTCGATCGGCCACCCGGGCCCCCTGTGCAGCGAGACCTACGCCGCCGGCGGCACCCATAGGCCGCTGGGCGCGAGCGGCGGCGGCGAGGTCGAGATCGAGTCCGACTCGTGAGCGGCCGGCGCGCGGAGGGGCCGCCGCTCAGCGCTCGATCGGACCGGGGAGCAGGTACGGGTAGGGCCGGCGGCGCACCCGCCGCCGCCGCCTCGTCCCGGGCGCCGCTAGTGGCCCTTCTCGGAACGTTCGCCAGGAAATGACGCAGGCCAGGCGCCGCCAGGCAAGGAGGCAGGGAGTCCGAATAGCAGCGCTATTCGGACGACCGAGGACCCAGCATGGTGGTGATCTGGACCGGTCAT
>VGBV01000073.1 GCA_016870325.1 Actinomycetota bacterium | reverse complement strand
AACCCCGGCGTCAATCCCTCGCTCACGATCACCGCCCTGGCCGAGCGGGCGATGTCGCAGGTGCCGCCGAAGGCCGGCGCCGAGCCGGCGCGACTGCCCGCCCAGGCCCGGCCCGCCGAGCCGGCGCCCGCCTAGCGAAGGCCGAGCGGCGTCAGAGCCGGCGGCCGGCCTTGACCACGGTCACGTTGCCGGCGACGTCGGCGAGCGTCAGCTTCACCTTGACCCGGGCGGCGCCGGCCCGCAGGCGCGAGACCGCCGAGGCGGCGGCGCGGCTCAGCTTCAGCGTCACCACCCGGCGGCCCGGCGTCACGTAGGTGCGCTCGGCGCTGCCGAGCGCGGCGCCCTTGACCGAGGCGCCGACGATCACGTCCACGGCCTCGGACGGCGTCAGCACCAGGCGCAGCTTGCGCTTGCGCACGAGCTTGGCGGCGGAACCGGTCTTGATCTTCAGCCCGGCGGCGGGCGGCGCGTCGTCGGTCGGCAGCAGTTCGCCGCCGGGCCCCACGTTCAGCACCGAGGTCATCCCGGGGTGGGTCGGGCAGTGGAACGCGTAGGGGCTGCCGGCCGCGGTCAGAAAGGGCGTCCCGCGCAGCAGGCGGGTTCGGCCGGTCCCGATCACCGGCGAGCTGAACAGCGCGCCCGTCCCGGTGTCCGAGACGAGCCCGTGCGCGAGGAAGGCGTCCGTGTTGGCGAAGGTCACGATCTCGCCCTGGTCGATCGTGTACTCCTCGGCCCCGTACTCGGCGAAGAAGGTCGCCTCGATGCGCTCGAACGCATGCGCGCCCGAGGGCGCGGCGAGCGCAAGAGCGGTCGCCAGCGCGCAGGCCGCCGCCGGTAGGTCCCGTCTCATCACCTTCGTCAACAGCGCAGCGGGGGCCGGGTTGCGCCCGGACGGGCGACCCCCGGCGCCGCCCGCCGGACCGCGGTCGCCCGCTAGCCGTTCGCCCCCGCGAAGTGCTCGCCGGCCCTCGCCCAGTTGACCACGTTCCACCAGGCGTCCAGGTAATCGGGGCGCTTGTTCTGGTACTTGAGGTAATAGGCGTGCTCCCAGACGTCGACGCCGACGATCGGCGTCTTGCCCTCGGAGACGGGCGTGTCCTGGTTGGGGGTGGAGACGACCGCGAGGCCGGAGCCGTCGCGGATCAGCCAGGCCCAGCCCGAGCCGAACTGGCCGATGCCGGCGTTCTTGAACTCCTCCTGGAAGGAGGCGAAGTCTCCGAACTTGTCCTTGATCGCGTCCCCGAGGTCGCCCTCGGGCTCGCCGCCGCCGTCCGGGCTCATGATCTCCCAGAAGAAGCTGTGGTTGGCGTGCCCGCCGGCGTTGTTGCGGACGGCCGTCTCCTTGTCGCCCAGGCTCGAGAGGTTCTGCAGGACCTCTTCGACCGGCTTGTCCGCCCACTCGGTGCCCTCGAGGGCGGCGTTCGCCTTGTCGACGTAGGCCTGGTGGTGCTTGTCGTGGTGGACGCGCATCGTCGCCTCGTCGATGTGCGGCTCGAGCGCGTTGTAGTCGTAGGGAAGGTCGGGTACCTCGAACGCCATCAGGCCTCCTTTTGGGGATTGATCGCCGCCCTCGCGCCGAGCGGGCCGGGCGGCACTCCTAGGCCCTAATCTAGCGAGCGTGAGCGGCGGGCCCCCCGGCGGCGGGACTTGGACGGAGGTGGCTATCACCGTCGGCGCGATCCTCGTCGGGGTGGCGAGCGCGCTGCTGATCTGACCGCTGCGCGAGGCCATCCTCGACACCCTCAGCGGCGACACCGACGCGGTCCGCGTGGACCTGCGCGACCTGGGTGCCGCGGGGGCGCTGCTGGTCCTGTGGCAGGCGTTGGTCCACGCGGTCATCTGGTACCCGGCGGAGATCCTCGACGCGGCCGCGGGCTTCGTCTACGGATTCGGGCCGGCCCTGCCGCTGCTGATGGCCTCGTGGAAGTCGCGGATCACCTGGTCGTTGCCGGCCACGCGCCCACCCTATCTCGCCCGGGCCGAGGTCGCCACCGCCCCGCCGGCGCAGGGCCCGGCGGGGCCGCCCGCTCTATCCTTCGCGCCCTCGGGGCGTGGCGCAGCCTGGTAGCGCGCACCGTTCGGGTCGGTGAGGTCCCCGGTTCAAATCCGGGCGCCCCGATTTCATGCTTACCGACCGGCGCCGCGCGGCGACCACACTCGCCGTCGCGGCGACGGTGCTCCTGCTGCTGGCGCCGGCCTCGGCCGGAGCGACCGGGATCAGCGGGGACGAGGTCCGCGACCGCATCCGGGGCGCCTGGGCCGGGGGCATCGCCGCCGCGGCCTGGGGCTTCCCGGTCGAATTCGACTACACAGGGAGGATCGTTCCGCGCGCTCGCGTGCCGCGGCTGACGATGCGCTGGATCAACCGCTACACGTTCCGAAACCGCCACGGCCCGGACGAGACCTACGTCGAGGTCCCGTTCCTGGACGCGCTCAGCCGCGATCCGCTCGCCGGCTGGGCCGAGTGGGGCCCCGCCTTCAGGGACACGAGCTTCCGGCTGTACTCGGCCAACCTGCGGGGCAGGCAGAACCTCCGCGCAGGACTGGCGCCGCCCGCGAGCGGGGACCCCGACCACAACCCCTACGCCTACAACATCGACTTCCAGATCGAGGCCGACTTCGCCGGGCTGGTCGCGCCCGCGCAGCCGGGCGCGGCCGTGGACATCGCCTGGCGCGCGGGCCACGTGATGAACCACGGCGACGGCGTCTACGGCGGCGTCATGGTCGCGGCGATGACGGCGCGGGCATTCCGCGCCCGCGGCGTCCGCGAGATCGTCAGGGCCGGGCGGCTCGCGGTCCCCGCGGGGAGCTCCTACCGGGCGATGATCGAGGACGTGATCCGCTGGCACCGCAAGCACCCTCGCTCCTGGATCAAGGTCTGGAAGCTGGTAGAGCGGCGCTGGAACGCGCACAGACCCGAGGCCAAGCGCGACCCCCGCCACGTCCGCCACGAGTTCAACATCGACGCGAAGCTGAACGGGGCCTACATCCTGCTGGGCCTGCTCTACGGCCGCGGCGAGTACGAGCGCACGGTCAGGATCGCCCTGCGCGCCGGGCAGGACACCGACTGCAACCCGGCCAACGCCGGCAGCATCATCGGGGCCTGGCGCGGCCACGACGGGCTGCCCGCCCGCTTCACCCGGGGCCTGCGCCAGGGCGACAACCTGCCCGAGACCGACTACACGCTGCGGCGCGCGATCCGCGCCACACTCGACGCGGCGCGCGGCGTCACCCTCGCGCGAGGCGGCGCTCCGGGCCGCGTCTGGGAGATCGCCGACTCGCCCCTCGTGACGCCGCTGGTCGAGCGGTGGCCGTTGACCCCGACCGAGCCGCCGCAGCTTCAGGCGAGCGCATCCGTCTCCGGCCGGGTCGCCAGCTTCACGGCCCAGGCTCAGGACCTGGACGGGATCGGCGCCTACTGGTGGTCGTTCGGAGACCTCGACTCGGCCCCGGGCGCGGCCCCCGTTCACGCCTACCGCGTCCCGGGCAGCTACACGGCGACCGTCTGGGCGGCGGACTCCGACGGGCGCACCAGCGCCGTATCGGTTCCCGTCGAGGTGCCCGGGTGAGCGACGATCGGGAGGGGGCCGGCGAGGCGCTCGACGTCTGGACCCTCTCCGACGGCGGCCAGAGCGCCGGGCAGGTGGCCGAGCGCGTGGCCGGCTTCGTTCGAGCGGCGAGCGAGTCCCTCGACCTAGCTCTCTACGACGTGCGTCTGCCGGATCCGGTCGGCTCGACCGTCGCCGACGAGCTGCGCGCCGCGCACGAGCGGGGCGTCTCGATCCGGCTCGCCTACAACGTGGACAGCGAGCGCCCCCCGGCCCTGCACCCGCCCCCCGAGACGAAGCCGGAGATCCTCGAGGAGCTGCCGATCGAGACCCGCGCGATTCCCGGCGAGCCCGACCTGATGCACCACAAGTACGCCGTCCGCGACGGCTCGGCGGTGCTGACCGGATCGGCCAACTGGACGATCGACTCCTGGACCCGGCAGGAGAACGTGATGGCGCTGGTCGAGAACGGCCACGTCGGCGAGCGCTACCGGGCCAACTTCGAGGAGCTGTGGAGTACCCGCCAGGTCGAGCGCAGCGGCTTCGTCGGCCCCGATCCGACCCGGGTGGGCGAGGCCGAGGTGCGCGCCTGGTTCACGCCCGGCAACGGCGAGGAGCTCTCCCAGCGCATCGCCGGCTCGATCGGGGGCGCGAGGCGCCGGGTCAGGATCGCCTCCCCCGTGATCACGTCGGGGCCCGTGCTGGCGACGCTGAACGAGCTCGCCGGGCGCGGCCGCGCCGACGTGGCCGGCGTCGTCGACGGCCCCCAGGTCGCGACCGTGTTCGAGCAGTGGGCCGAGAACGGGGTCAGCGAGTGGAAGATCCCGCTGCTGGCGAAGGCCCTGACCGAGCTGCCGTTCTCGGCCAAGCCCTCGACGCCGTGGCGGCCCGACGGGGGCGTCCACGACTTCATGCACGCGAAGCTGACGGTCGCCGACGACACCGTCTTCCTCGGGTCCTTCAACCTCTCGCGCTCGGGCGAGCAGAACGCCGAGAACATGCTCGAGATCCACGACCCCGCGCTGGCCGAGAGCCTGGCCGGGTTCGTCGACGAGGTGCGGGCGCGCTACCCGGCGGCGGCCGGGCCCGCCCGCGGCTAGATGATTGATTCCACGGCGCCGTGCGCCTGAGGGCACGCATGGCCGAGCAGCCCAAGGACGCAGGGCGCAGCCCTTGGTGGCGCCAAGGGCAGGCCCGAGGACGCCGGGATGCGATGCGCCATGCGGGGCCTCAGGCGTGCGTGGTCGTGGAATCACTCATCTAGGCCGCCAGGGGGGCGGTCAGGCGTGGCCGAGCCCGCCGTAGATCGCGGCGAGCGCCTCGTCGGGGCTCGCCGCCAGCTCGGCACGCTCCAGGTCCGCGGCCGCGATCCGACCCGGCGCCAGCAGGTGCTCGCGCATCCACTCGATCAAGCTCGGCCAGTACTCGCCCCCGCCCATCAGGATCACCGGGTGGTCGGCCGCCTTGCGGGTCTGGATCAAGGTCAGCGCCTCGAAGGTCTCGTCGAGCGTCCCGTAGCCCCCGGGGAAGCAGACGAAGGCGTCCGAGTAGCGCACGAACATCAGCTTGCGCACGAAGAAGTAGTGGAACTCGATGCCGATGTCGACGTAGGGATTCAATCCCTGCTCCATCGGCAGCTCGATGTTGAGCCCGACCGAGACGGCGCCGGCCTCGCGCGCGCCGCGGTTGGCGGCCTCCATCGTGCCCGGGCCTCCCCCGGTGATGACGGCGAAGCCCGACTCGCCGAGCGCGTGACCCATCGCCCGGGCCTGCTCGTACTCCTCGTCCCCGGGCGCGGTCCTGGCCGATCCGAACACGCAGACCGCGGGGCCGATGCCGGCGAGCTTCGCGAAGCCGGCCTCGAGCTCGCTCTCGACGCGCTCGATCCGCTCGGCCTCCGAGCGCACACTGGCGACCGACGGCCAGTTGGCGTGGATGATCTCCTCGTCGGAGGTCCTGGGAGAGCGCTGCTCCACCCCACCCGGCTTTGAGGGATCCGCCATCGGCCGCGAGGCTAACCGGCAGCCGCGGCCGCCCGGCGCGAGCGCCGGTGGTCCCGCAGCCTCAGCACGAGCCCGGCCAGGATGTAGGCGATCGCGATCGTGAGCAGGGCGAACTTCAGCGCGGCGAAACTGGTGCCGAGCCTCGGCGCGAGGTCGCCGCCGTCGCCGCCGAGCGCGATCAACAGGAAGACGTCCTCGATCGCGTCTGCCAGGGCGCCGCCGAGGGCGCACCAGAACGCGACCGGCCCGAACTCCGCCATGCGGCGCCAGCCGCGGGCCGCAGCCAGGTCGCGCGTGGCCGCGGCGGCGAGCGCGAAGAAGGCCCCGAAGGCGGCGATGTAGAGAAAGTCGAGCCAGAGCGAGAGGCGGGCCGCGTCTTGGCCCTCGTCCCCCCACTCGCCCAGGATCTCGGCGGCGCGCTCCTGCGAGGCCGCGAACTCCCAGTCGACGATCCCCGGGAACCCCTCCCCCTTCCGCGAGGGGTCGACCGCCAGCAGCGCGATCGCGAGCGCGATCGCCACGGCGCCGAGCACGATCAGCCACCGTCTCCTCGTCATCAGCGGGAACCTAGCCGCCGTCCGGCGAGGAGACCTGGGCGATCGCTTCGCGGACCTCGGCCAGCGTCGGGGTCTCGACCAGCTCGACGCTGCCGCCGGGGCCGGTCACGACCACGGCGGGCTCGGCGGGAATCCGCTTCTGCACGGCCAGCAGGTCGTCGGACTCGAGCTTGTCGGCGACCTCCTGCTCGGAGAAGTCGCGCTGCCACTGCTCGACGTTCAGGTTCAGGACCCCCTTGGCGATCTCGTCCAGCACCTGCTGGGTGACGCCGAAGCGCTGCACCTCGCCCTGGTTGCGGAAGAAGAGCTCGATGAACTGCCACTGCTGTCCCTGCAGCCCGGCCGCGACCGCCCCGTAGGAGGCGACCCCGCTCGGCCGCTCGGTCATCGACCAATGCCGGAACAGGAGCTTCAGGTCGCCGCCGCGCACCTCCTCGGCGATCAGTGGGGCGACCACGTCGGCCTGCCAGCGGGCGCAGTCGGTGCACTGCAGGTCGTTGAAGACCTCGACCGTGACCTCGGCGTTGTCCTCGCCGAGGCGGTCGTCGAGCTGGGGGATGCCGCCGACCAGCCTGCGCACGTCGCCCGAGCCGTCGATCCGGATCGGGTCCGTGTCCCCCTCGTCCAGCGACAGGCTCGCGAACAGGGCCAGCAACGCCACCGCCGCGCCCGCCAGCACCAGCACCCCGATCAGCCGGGGCCTGCGACGCGCGGCCTGTTCGCTCATCCCGCGAGGGCCTTGTAGTAGCGAACCGCGAGGCCGGTGACGAGCGTGCGGAAGGCCTCCTCGACCGGGGTCTCGGTCTCCCCCGCCCAGCGCTCCAGGCCGCGCTGCTCGATCGCCTCGCTGCGGGCGACGACCTCCTCGACCAGCTCGGGATGCTGGTCGCAGAAGAAGGCCCCCATCGAGTAGAGGTCGGACTCCTGCAGCGAGGCGAGGAAGCCCGCGGCCGCGTTCGCGGATGCCTCTGTGCTCATCGACCCAATCGTAGTTGAGCGCCTCGCGCGCACGGACCGGGCCCGCCGCCTTTGCGCGGCTAGGCTGCCCCCTGATGGCTGCCCTGGGCGAGATCGTCGGCTTCTGCGACGAGCTGCTGGAGATCGGCGCCTTCGACGACTACGGGCCCAACGGGCTGCAGGTCCCCGGGCCGCCCGGAGCGGCCGGCGAGTCCCAGGTGAGCCGGGTCGCGACCGGCGTCTCGGCCAACCTGGAGACGATCGAGGCGGCGGCGGCCGACGGGGCCCAGCTGCTGCTGACCCACCACGGGCTCTTCTGGGAGTTCCTCCCGCGCGCGCTCAGCCCCCAGATGGCGGCGAGGCTGCGGGCGCTGTTCGACGCGGGAATGTCCCTGGCCGCCTACCACCTCCCGCTCGACGCCAACGCCGGGATCGGCAACAACGCCCTGCTCTGCGAGCTGCTCGGCTTCGAGCGGGCGGAGCGCTTCGGGCGGGGGCGGGGGAGCGCCATCGGCTGGGTCGGCCGCTCGGCCGAGGGGACACCGGTCGCAGAGCTGACCGAGCTGCTCGCCTCCGAGCTCGGCCGCGAGCCGCTGCTGCAGGGAGCCGGCCCCGCACTGGTGCGCTCGATCGGCGTCGTCAGCGGCGCCGGCGCCTCCGAGGTCCACGCCGCGGTCGCGCTTGGACTGGACGCGATGCTGACCGGCGAGCCCGCCGAGCACGCGATGGCCGACGCCACCGAGGGCGCGATCCACTTCATCGCCGCCGGCCACTACGCGACCGAGACGCTCGGCATCCGCCGCCTCGGGGAGACGGTCGCGGAGCGTTTCGGGGTCGAGCACAGCTTCGTCGATGTCCCGAACCCAGTCTGATTTCCGCAGTTTGCGGGCAAAGAGTTGACACGTCGCCCCGAGGCGATATACATCGGGCCAGAGGATGTAGGCGAGAGAGAGGTAGCCATATGGCAGTCCACCTGACGCCCAACGAGCTCGCGGATGAGATGGAGATGAAGACCCGCGACGTGCTCAACAGATGCGTCGAGATGGGGGTGCCGGTTCTGAAGGGTCGAATCGACAAGACCCTGTTCGAGTCCTCGCTGCGAGCCCTCCAGGCCCAGCAGAAGCAGGTGGCCGCGTAGCTGGAGGTCCACCTGACCGCTCGGCCAGGGCTGTCATAGGCTTCATTTGGCGGAGCCGTCGCGACGCCTCCGTCCAACGGAACGACCCAGGAGGAGAGATGGAGTCAGCGACCGCTGAGAAGGCGGCGACCGATATCGCCACAGGCAGCAAGACGCTCGCGGACCTGTTCCCGCTGGCGTTTGCGAAGCACGGCCCCAATCAAGCGGTCATGTACAAGGACCCCTCCGGGCAGTGGGTGGACAAGACCTACGCCCAGGTCGGCGAGATCGTCAAGGGCCTCTCGCTCGGGTTGATGGACCTGGGCATCGCCAAGGGCGACAAGGTCTCGATCCTGGCCAGCACCCGTCCCGAGTGGACCTACTTCGACTTCGCCGCGCTCAGCGCCGGCGCCACGGTCGTCCCGATCTACCAGACCAACTCCGCGGAGGAGTGCCAGTACGTGCTGGAGAACTCCGACGCCGTCGCCGTCATCGTCGAGGACGCAGCCCAGCTGGCAAAGGTGCGCGCGGTCAAGGCGCAGTGCCCGAAGCTCGAGCACGTGATCCTGATGGAGGGTGGCGCCGACGATGCGATCTCGATGGACGACCTCGCCGCGCGCGGCGCCGGCGGCACGGACTCCGATTGGGAGGCGCGCTGGAGCTCGGTCACGCCCGACGACATCTGCACCTTCATCTACACGTCGGGCACCACCGGCCCGCCCAAGGGCTGCGTGATCAGCCACGGCAACTACCGCTCGATGCTGGACATGGTGCACGAGGCCAACGTGCTGGGCGACGACGAGCTCACCTACCTGTTCCTGCCGCTCGCGCACAGCTTCGCGCTGCTGATCCAGCTCGGCACCTTCGACCTCGGCGCGACCCTGGCCTACTGGGAACGCGACCCGCTCAAGATCGTCCCGAACCTGAGCGAGGTGAAGCCGACCTACTTCCCCTCGGTCCCCCGCATCTTCGAGAAGATCTACACCGCGGCGACGGCGAACGCCGAGAAGGAGGGAGGCCTGAAGCAGGCCATCTTCAACTGGGCGGTCGGCGTCGGCAAGAAGGTCCGCGAGCGCGAGCACGCCGGCAAGTCGGTCAACCCGCTGCTGAAGGCCCAGCACGACCTCGCCGACAGGCTGGTGCTGTCGAAGGTCCGCCAGCTGTTCGGCGGCAATCTCAAGCTCGCGGTCACCGGCGCCGCACCGATCAATCCCGACATCCTCGAGTTCTTCGACGCAGCCGGCGTGCTCGTGGTCGAGGGCTGGGGCATGACCGAGACCTCGACGGCGGCGACGATCTCGCGGCCCGAGGCGTTCAAGTTCGGCACCGTCGGCAAGGCCTTCTCGGACTGCCAGATCAAGATCGCGGATGACGGCGAGATCCTGGTCAAGGGGCCGAACGTGTTCCAGGGCTACTACAAGAACGAGGAGGCGACCAGGGAGACGATCGTCGACGGCTGGCTTCACACCGGCGACATCGGCGAGCTCGACCCCGATGGCTACCTGAAGATCACCGGCCGCAAGAAGGACATCATCATCACCGCGGGCGGCAAGAACATCACCCCCGCGAACCTCGAGGCCGAGATCAAGCAGAGCCCCTACGTGAGCCAGGTCGTCGTGATCGGGGACCGCAGGCCCTTCCTGAGCGCGCTCGTCACGCTCGACATGGAGGAGGTGGCGAAGCTGGCCGAGGAGAAGGGATGGAGCGCCGACCCGGCCGAGGTCGCGAACAACCCCGAGATGCGCGCGATCGTCCAGGAGCACGTGGACAAGATCAACGAGAAGTTCGCGCGGGTCGAGCAGGTGAAGAAGTTCGCGATCCTGCCCGCGGACCTCTCGCAGGAGGGAGGCGAGCTGACCCCCACCCTGAAGGTCAAGCGCAACGTGGTCGCCGACAAGTACGAGCAGGATATCGAGGCTCTCTACGCCGGCTAGCGGCGGCCGCCGATGCGGTTCCTGGCCTGCCCGGACTCCTTCAAGGGCACGTTCACCGCGCCCCAGGTCGCCGAGGCGATCGGGGCGGGTCTGCGCGAGGCCGGCGCCGAGGCCGAGCTGGTGCCGGCCGCCGACGGCGGCGAGGGCACGATGGACGCGCTCTTGGCGGCGCTGGGCGGCGAGCGCCGCGCC
>VGBV01000072.1 GCA_016870325.1 Actinomycetota bacterium | reverse complement strand
GGCGGCGGTACCGCGGGCGCCGTCGGCGCCGCGATCGGCACCAAGGCCGCCGCCGGCCTGGCGACGGCCGCCCTGCTGACAGCGGGCGCCGCCGAGATCAACCACGTCACCGGCGACGAGGACAACAAGGACAGCGCCAAGCCCGCGAAGTTCTCCAAGCAGCCGAGCCCGGCCGCCGTGCCGCCGGCCGCGGCGGTCGCCGCCGCGCCGTTCGTCGAGGAGGTCCTGCCCGCGCCCGCCGAGGAGCCGACCGAGGAGGCCGTCGTCGTCGAGCCCGCGCCCGCCGAGGAGGAGTCCGCCCATGGCCTCACCGGTGGGGTCGCGGCCGACAACAGCGGCCACAAGGGCAAGAAGGACGCGGTCGCCGATCCCAACAGCACCTCGAAGGAGACGCCGGTCACCGGCCCCGTCGAGACCGGGCTCGACGACGGCTGCGGCGCCGACGGCGTCACCGACGCGAGCTGCACGGGCGAGGGTACCTCGGGGTCGAGCCTGGAGCCGACGACCACTCCGGCTCAGCCGGCCGTGAAGCCGCCCCCGGCGAAGGCGAAGCCCAAGCCGAAGCGGACGGCGAAGAAGCGCAAGTAGCGTTCCCCGCTTCAGGGCGCCGCGGCGCTCGAAGCTAGATCAGTAGCCGAGCAGCTTGACCTTGCCCTGCTCGGCCGACTGCAGCGCCGGGTCCGAGCTCGCCCGGAAGTCCTCCCGCTCGGTCCGGGACGGGCCCTTGAGCGCGGCTTCCTTCGCCTCCACCTCAGCTGCCCTGCTTGGATAGGTGCTGCTTGAAGAAGCCGACCGTCTTCTCCCAGGCGGACTTGGCGTGGCCCTCGTGGTAGGTGCCGAGGCGGTCGTGGTCGTTGGCGAAGGCGTGCCCGGCGTCGTCGTAGAACTCGAACGCGGCCTCGACGCCGGCCTCCTGCAGCTCGGCCTCGAGCTCCTTGGCGTCCTCGACCGAGATGAAGTCGTCGGAGGTGCCGAAGTGGCCCAGCACGGGCGCCTCGATCTGCGAGAAGTCCGGCTTTCCGTGCGGCATCACGTAGTAGTAGGTGACGGCAGCCCCGATCTCGGGGTTCTTGGCCGCGGCCCAGACCGAGAGGCCGCCGCCCATGCAGAACCCGACCGAGCCGACCTCGCCGTTGCACTTGGGGTGCGCGAGCACGTGCTTGACGGCGCCGCGCATCTCCTTCTCGGCCTCGTCCATGTTCAGCGCCATCAGCTTCTGCTGTGCCTCGTCGGGCTGCTCGGTCGTCTCCCCGTGGTAGAGGTCGGGGGCCAGCGCGACGAAGCCCTCCGCGGCTAAGCGGTCAACGATCGAGCGACGCTGTCGTCCAGCCCCCACCACTCCTGCAGCACGATCAGGCCCGGGCCCTCGCCCTCGGGCTCGGCCAGGTATCCCTTGGCGCTGCCCCCGTTTGCGCTGAACTCGACTTCCGGCATCTCAGTCCTCCTCGTCCTCTGACGTCTCGTCCGACTTCGCCAGCTCCTCGGCGAGCGCCCAGCCTACGGCGACGCCGACCATCATGCCCATCCGGGCCTCCTCGGCGAGCAGCGTGCGCACGGCGACCAGCCGCTCCTCGTCAGCGGGCGCCGTCGCCGCGCGCAGCACCTCGGCCTCGTGCGACTCGCCGAACCAGCCGCCCGCCGCGAGCGCCTCGGCCAGCACCAGCTGCAGCCGCGGCGCGGCCCGCGCCACCGCCCGCTCGGCCTGCCTGAAGGCCTCGGGCTCGGAGACCGCGTCGATCGCGGCGTCGATCTGCTCGTCGCTGTAGGGGCCCCTGGGCACCAGGGGCAATCTACTCGCACGCCGATTCTGACCGCAGCGACCAGACAGATGCCGCTGCGGCTGTCACCGCCGCCTGATCGGAGTGACGGACAGATCGACGCGACCCGAGGGTCAAGCGCGTGCGCTCGCGCATGGGGGCCCCCTTTGGGGCGGCCCCATGCGCTGCCTCTCTCGGTTGCCGTGGCTCGCGCCGTCGGCGCGAGCCACACGAGGTCAGGTCTTGTACGGCTTCCCGGCCGCCACGACGAGCTGCCAGCTGACCAGGTTGCTCGTCTCGTTGACGCTGAAGTCGTACACGCTCAGCGTCCAGGTGCCGGTGACGCCCCCGTTGTCCATGGCGGAGAGGACACACGGCGAAAACTGGACGGCGAAACAGCTGGGCTGCGCCGTGCCCTGGTAGGGCGAGACCAGCGCCGTCGCAGCGGGCGCTGGGGGAGCCGTCGGGAACAGGAAGTTGAACGACTCGTCGTCGAGCGTCACGGGCCCGATCGAATGGCCGGCCAGCGCGAAGAACAACTGCGTCGTCGCCCCGTTGGGCGCCGTCAGCCTCGCCAAGAGATTGTCGGCCGCACTTGCGCCGCTGGTGCCGGCGGTCTGCACGGTGACGTTGACGTCGCGGATCTTGGTGCCCTTGAACTTCTTGCCGCCGACTTTGATGGTCGAGTCGAGCACTCCGAACGTGGTCGGCCCTGCGTCCGGAATGGGGGCGTTGACCGTCTTGGTGACGTTGACGGTTCCGCCGATCTTCGCCTTCTTCTTCTTCGCCTGCGCGGCGCCCGCGCTGAGCCCCACGGTCACGCTGAGCGCGAGAACACCAGCCACTGCGAGACGCGATCGCCTGCTCTTCATTTCGGAGACCTCCCTTGCTCATTGACACGCAGGATGCGTGTCCGGCTAATAGCCCTACTCCGCCGCTGGCGTTGCGGCCGCGGCGTACGGGAACGCGGGTGCTAGCCCGCGCGCCGCTCCCAGATCTGGGCGGCGCCGAAGTCGCGGTAACCGAGGCGCGTGTAGACGGGAGCGCCGAGCTTCGAGGACTGCAGCGTGGTCGTCTCCAGGCCCTGGTCGCGAGCATCGGCGAGGGCGTGCCCGAGCAGGCGGCCGGCGATGCCGCGGCCGCGCGCCTCGGGCAGGGTCGCCACCCAGATCACGACGGCGTCACGCTCGTGGCCCCAGACGGCGAGCGTGCAGACCTCCTCGCCGTCGAGGGTGGCGAAGTAGATCCGCATCCCCGGCATCGGCGCCTCGCCGACGGCGTCGAAGTCGCCCTCCGGGTACCCGTAGGCGATCTCGTTCATCCGGGCCATCGCCACCCGGTCCTCGCGCTCGCTGATCCGCAGCTCCGGGTCGGGGGTGGGCGCCTGCAGCCCGGAGAGCGCCATGCCCATCAGGCGCGGCTCGCCATCGAGGGCGTGCCCGGCGCGCTCCAGGCCCGCGGCTGTCGCCGTGTCGCCCGGCGGCACCCAGACGGTCCAGGCGTTGATCCCGGCGTCCGCGTAGACGCCCGCGATCCGCTCCAGCGAGGCGAGCAGCCGCTCGCCGTCCTCGTAGAAGACGGAGTTGAAGATCGAGCGGTCCGGGGCCCTGGGCACGACCGCGGCGGTGACGTCGCCCTCGCGCCAGACCGACCCCCCCGATCCCTCCGCCATCAGCCCCCAGCAGGGAGGCATCCGGCCCCGGACCAGCCGCAGCCAGCCTGCCTGGTCGCGGGGTGTGCTCACGCGGCCATCGGAGGCGGGAGCTTGCGCGCCAGGGTCACCCCATCGGCGATCGCCAGCACCGCGGCCTCGACGCGCTCGTCGGCGGCGACGCGGTCGTTGAGCTCGCGGATCGCGACCGTGCCCTCGTCGGGCTCCTCGGGATCGAGCACGCGCCCATTCATGAAGACGTTGTCGAGCAGCAGCAGGCCGCCGGGGCGCAGCAGGCGCAGGCACTGCTCGTAGTACTCCCCGTAGCCCGCCTTGTCGGCATCTACGAAGGCGACGTCGAAGGGCTCCGACGCGGGCAGCTCGCGCAGCGAAGCGGCCGCCGGGCCGAGCTTGAACTCGACCCGGCTCTCGAGCCCGGCGAGCTTCAGGTGCCCGGCGGCGCGCTCGGCGTATTCGGCCTCCAGCTCGCAGACGACGAGGCGGCCATCGGGCGGCAGCGCCCGCGCGATCGAGATCGCGCCGTAGCCGAGGAAGGTGCCCACCTCGAGCGCCCTTCGCGCGCCGACGGCCGCGACGAGCACGGAGATGAACGCCGCCTGGTCGCCACCTATCTGCATGCTGGCCAGATCCCCCATCCGCTCGGCCGCCGCCTCGACCTCGGGCACCACCCCATCGCGGAAGGAGCTGTGCTCGACCGCGTAGCGGTGCAGCTCGGGGCTGAGCACGGTGAACTTGTCGAAGGTCATCCCGGGTTTCGCTCGCGCCGGGCGAGCGAGGCGGCATAGCCGCAGAGGGCGCCCACGAGCCCGCCGGAGAGCCCGGCGAAGACGTTGGCGAAGTCCTCGACCAGGGGCAGCAGGATCAGCACCGCGGCGCAGACCGCCGCCCCGATCACCTCCGCGTGCTCGTCGAGCCCCGCGCGCAGCTCGGCCGCCTTCAGCACCGCCCAGGCGGCGAGCAGGCCGAGGGCGACGCCATTGCCTCCGGCGGCGAGCAGCAGCTCGCTCTCAGCGCCGATCGCGGTCTCGATCCCGTCGGCCGCGAGCATGCCGAGGGCCCCCGCGGCGACCATCAGCACCAGCGTCGGAATCATGCCGAGGCGGCGCTCGACGGCCGAGCCGAAGATCGCGATCCCGAGCGCGCAGACGAACAGATAGGGGACGTCCGGATAGACGAAGGGCGCGGCCAGGTAGCGCCACCACTCGTCGCCGACGGGCTCCACGATCGCACCGAGGTCGGAGACAGGCAGGTCGGCCGCGCGCTGGACGAGCACGAGCATGGCGGGAGCCAGGATCGCGATGATGACCGCGTAGGGCCGCTCTCCCTCCCCGACGTCCGTGCGGTACTGGGCCATGCGGTCCCGGCGCTCCGCGCGCTCCCGGCGCTTGCGGTCCCGGCGCGACTCCTGGGCCTGGAGCTCGTCGCCGCGCCGCTCCAGCTTCGGCGCCCGCTTGCGCAGCCGCGTGCCGCAGTAGGGGCACTCGGTGACGTAGGGGCTCACCTCCTCGCCGCAGCTGCGGCAGACGACGCTGAGCTCGGGCGCGTTCACGCTGCGAGGATACCCCCGGCGAGCGGGCCTCAGCGCACGCGGCGGGAGCCGGGGTCGGCGGTCTCGGCCCAGCGATTGATCTCGTAGAGCAGGCGCGCCAGCTCACGGCCGTGGCCGCTGAGCCGGTAGCGGCGCGCGTCGTCGCGCTCGATCACGCCGGCCTCCCCAAGCTCCCGCAAGCGGGTCGCGAGCACCGAGGGGCTGATCCCGGTGCGCTCGCGCAGCTCCGAGAAGCCGGCGACGTCGCGGCGCAGCTCCCAGACCAGCCTCAGCGCCCAGCGGCGGCCGAGCAGGTCCAGGGCGACGGGCATTGGCCGCTGGCTGGACATATCACTTCTATTTTCGTACTTATGTGCCGAAAATGCAAGGACTTTGCTACGAAAATCGAATCACTGAGCGCGGCGATCGTTCCGTGATCGACGTATGCCCGAGCCGGCGCCGCTCACGGCCCGCTGGCGGCGACGATCTCGCGCATCAGGCCATCGAGGTCGCCGCGGCGCTCCAGCCAGGCGAGCTGGCGGCGGGCGCCGGTGCCGCGCTCGACCAGCTCGCCGAGGACGAGCAGCTCCTGCTCGCAGCCGAGCTCCTGCGCATGCTCGCGCAGCTCCTCGATCACCGCCCGGGCCATCTCCGCCCCGGGGACCTCGACGCCCCGGTCGAAGTCGATCAGGCGGCCCTCGATGCCCCCGACCGCCGCCCTCACCTTGTTGTCGTCGATCAGCTCCGCGGGGTGCTCGACGCTCGGCACCCCGTCCTCGTAGCGCGCCGCCAGGCGGTGCGCCAGCGACTGGGCGAGGGCGGCGAAGCCGATCGTGTACTCCACCCGCGTCTGCTGGTCGAAGACCCGCAGCTCGACCGTGCCCAGCCGCGGGTGGGGGCGCACGTCCCACCACAGGAACGTGTAGTCCTCGATCGCGCCGCCGCGCATCATCTGCTCGACCCGATGGGAGTAGATCTCCCAGCTGCCGTAGTAGGGCGGGATGCCGACGCGCGGGAAGGCCCGGAAGACCGGGGTGCGCGAGGACATCATCCCGGTCGCCCTGCCGCGCCAGAAGGGGGAGTTCGACGACATCCCGAGCAGCAGCGGCAGGTAGCCGCGGATGCCGTCGGCCACGTACACGGCCTTCTCGGCGTCGTCGATGCCGATGTGGATGTGCCCGCCGAAGATCAGCTCGCGGCGGGCGATCCAGCGCAGCTCGTCGATCAGCTCCATGTAGCGCGGGCGGTCGACGATCGCCTGCTCCTCGTAGAGCGCCGTGGGGTGGGTGGCGGCGGCGCCGATCGCGAGGCCGAGGGATGCGGCGACCTCCCGCACCGTGCGGCGCAGCGCGATCAGCTCCTCCCCCGCCTCGGCGACCGTCCGCTGCGGCCTCGTCGCGATCTCGAGAAAGGACTGGTGCAGCTCGGGCTTGACCTCGCCGGGGAGCTCGTCGGGCACGGCCTCGAGGATGCGGCCGATCCCGGGCGACAGCTCGAGCGTCTCGCCGTCGCAGATCATCAGCTCCTCCTCGATGCCGAGGGTGAAAGGAGTCCCGTTGAAGCTGTGCTCCAGCACGGGGCGATCGTACTCGCGCCCGGCGGCCGCCGAAGCCAGACGTCGGAGGGGCCGCGACCCGGGCCCGAGCTTGGCGGGCGCCGCTGCGAGCGCGGCGGCGGTCGGGCATACTGAGTCAGAGCCGACCCCAGGAGGTAATCCCGAAGATGGAAGTGAAGACGTCAACCGAACAGAAGTCGCTGCTGGAGTTGCTGCCGCCAGGCAAGCGCGCCCGCCTGAGGCGGTTGCTGTTCGAGTTCGGGCCCGGGAACGGGACCCTGATGCTGCTGCCGATCGACCAGGGCATCGAGCACGGTCCCCGCGACTTCTTCCCCAACCCCGCCTCGAAGGACCCCGAGTACCAGTTCCGCCTGGCCGCGGAGGCCGGCTACTCGGCGCTCGCCTGCCAGATCGGGATGGCCGAGAAGTACTACCCCGACTACGCCGGCCAGGTGCCGCTGATCCTGAAGGTCAACGGCAAGACCGACGTGCCCCCCTCCGACGACGCGCTCTCAACCACCAATGCCTCGGTCGAGGACGCCGTGCGCCTGGGCGCCGACGCCGTCGGCTACACGATGTACCTGGGCTCCCCCCGCCAGGGCGAGGACCTGCACCAGCTCAAGGGCGTGCGCGAGGACTGCGACCGCTACGGGATGCCGTTGATCGTCTGGGCCTATCCGCGCGGCGCCGCGATCGACAAGAAGGGCGGGGCGGGATCGTTCTACGCGATCGACTACGCGGCGCGGATGGCGATGGAGATGGGCGCCGACGTGGTCAAGCTCAACTTCCCCAAGATCGACCCCGACAAGGACAAGGACTCCCCGGCGCCCTACAACGAGGGCGGCTTCACCGTCGAGGACGCCGTCGAGCACGTGGTCGCCTCGGCCGGGCGCTCGCTGGTGGTGCTCTCGGGCGGCTCCAAGGTCGACGACGAGACGGTGCTCGGCCACGCCAAGGCCGTGATGCAGGCCGGCGGCTCGGGCGTGATCTTCGGTCGCAACGTCTGGCAGCGCGAGTGGAACGAGGCGCTGGAGATCATCGAGCAGATCAAGGAGACCCTGCTCGCGAACGTCCGCCGCATCCCCTAGGGGGTCACAGGGGAGACCCGGGGGCGAGCCGGTTTCCGCTCCGGAGGAAGAGCGGGCGCCCCGGTGCGGCGCCCGCGTTTCTGCGGCATCACGTGCGCCTGACATTGAGGACGGCACGGTGGACGATGTCGACTTCAGTTCGCGCACTAGGGACTCGGCCATGGTCGGCGCCCGAGGCGAGCACCCCTGCCGTTGCGACGGGTAGGCTGGGGTACCTGCAGGAGACGGGGAGCGAACGGGCGGGAACGGGGCGGAGCATGCTGCTGGTGGTCGTTGCTGCGCTCGCCCTCTCTCTTCTGGGCCTCGCTGCGCACGCCGAGGCCTTCATCTACTGGACCAGCGAGTCGGAGGACAGCATCGGCCGGGCCGAGCTGAACGGCACCGGCGCCGATCGGTCCTTCGTCGCCAACGCCAACGGCCCGTGCGGCAGCGCGGTCACCGGCGCGCACGTCTACTGGGCGAACGTGGACTCCAACACGATCGGGCGCGCCAATCTCGATGGCTCCGGCGTCGACCAGAGCTTCATCGCAGGCGCGAACATCCCGTGTTGGATCGCCGCGGACGGCACGCACGTCTACTGGGGGAACTTCGGCAACGGCACGATCGGGCGGGCGGATCTGGATGGCATGGGAGCGGTCCAGAACCTCGTCACGGGAGGGACCAACATCGGTGGGCTCGCGCTCACAGCGACCCACGTGTATTGGACCAATCGCGGCGCTGTCAACACGATCGGTCGAGCGGCGCTTTCCAGTCCTGGGAGCCCGGACCAGAGCTTCATAACCGGAGCCTCCGTTCCCACCGGATTGACCGCCGCTGCCACCCACCTCTACTGGGCCAACACCGGCACGGACACCATTGCTCGCGCCGCGATCGCCAGTCCAGGCAGCCCGGACCTGAGCTTCGTCACCGGCGCCGACAATCCGTGCGGCGTTGCGGTCAACTCAACGCACGTCTTCTGCGGCAACTACGACCCCGACACCATCGGGCGCGCCCCGTTGACGGATCCGAACGGCCCGGGCAAGAACCAGAGCTTCGTCACTGGCGCAGCCAATGCCTGCGGGGTGACGCTCGACGCGCTCAGCACCCCGAGCTGCCAGAACACCTCGGCCTCGACCAAACAGCCGAAGCCGGTGGCGATTGCCCTGCCCTGCGACTCGGGTGGCGGGACGCGCACTTTCTCGATCGCCTCACCGCCCGCCCACGGAGAGATCTCCGCCTTCACCACCTCGACCGGCGACCTCACCTACACGCCGGACCCTGGCTTCCAGGGCAGCGACTCGTTCACCTACCGGGCCAGCAACGAAGCCGCCACCTCCAGCGCGGCGACGGCGACGCTCGAGGTCAAGTGCAAGAAGGGCTTCAAGCTGAAGAAGGTCAAGCAGAAGGGCAAGAAGCCCAAGAAGAAGTGCGTGAAGGCCAAGAAGAAGAAGTGAGCGCCGCGTCAGCCGGGCGGAGCTTCTGAGCCTCCGGTCTTTCTGAACCTCACCCGGCCCGGTCAGAGGGGGGCGGAGCATGCACCAGCCACGCTTTCGCTTGGCCATGGGACCAGCGCTGAACCCGTCAGCGATCCGCACGCCCCTCCCGAGTGAAGGGAGTCGCTCGGCCGCGGCGCTCCTCCTGTTCGCGCAACGCAGCGGCGGACTGCAACTCTCCCTACCTGCGGATCGGCGGTCCCTTGGGGCACGACGACATGAACTTCGGGATCGATTGATGGGCGAACGGGAGGTCCTTGAATGTTCGGTCGCCTGGCTTGCTCTGAAGCATGTAGGCCCAGTGGCTTAAGGTCCCGCCCTGAGCGGGGGATGTCATCTCGTTCACCATCGTCCACTCGCCTTGCTTTTTGACCATCGTGCCGACCGGGTTATTGATGACTTCGCCCGTGTCGGCCTTGTACATGGTCATGTAAACCCGGCCCTGCGGCGTAACTTCGCCCAGCACGTACTGGCATGCGGGTACGAGCGCCCGCGTGAGCTTGACCGTCACCGCGCCCGTCCAATAGCCGTTGAAGTAGTCCGTGATGCGGAAGACGGTCTGGCCTCGGATCACGTCGAACCTGTCAGTGCCGCTCTGTGCCACGGAGTAGATGCCGTTCTGCGGAACGATCCAGTAGGTCTTCTTGAGCCACTTCCACTTGTTGTACGCCACGACGGGCCCGCGGCCTTTGTCGTAAGCCAGGACCTGTTGGCGCGCAGTCGCGGCACCGTCGACCGGGGTCGGCCTCAGGATCGTGTATGCGAGCGCGGCCACAGCCAGGCCGACGGCGGCTATGGCAAAGATAGGGGTGATCGGACGCGAGCGAACCACTGTGGCCTCCTGTCAGCCTTCGGCTGGTTTCGACGGGACGAGATGCGCCCGATACTGCAGCGACCGTCGGACGTCTGGCAGCTGTGTGCGCGTGAGCGAGTACGGCGGCACCTTTGTGCTCAACCGGTGTCGGAAGCCGGCTGGCGCCTCAGCTCCACCAGCCTGAGTCGCCGTTCCGCTCGACTACCCCCTTCGCGCGTCGCCGGCCCCAGCTGACGGTCTCGGCCAGCGGCAAGGCAGTTCTCGTCCTCGCGCAACTGGGCACTCCGCACGACCGGGTCGGAGGTGCTCCTTAAGCGGGAGGCTGTCGCGCAAATGCGCCGGGGTCGGCAGGCGGCGGTTCCGCGGAACCGCCGAAAGGGGCAAATCGGAGGGTGCTATGCGCCCGCCGGGTCCAAACCGCTGC
>VGBV01000071.1 GCA_016870325.1 Actinomycetota bacterium | reverse complement strand
CTAGATGAGTGATTCCACGACCACGCACGCCTGAGGCCCCGCATGGCGCATCGCATCCCGGCGTCCTCGGGCCTGCCCTTGGCGCCACCAAGGGCTGCGCCCTGCGTCCTTGGGCTGCTCGGCCATGCGTGCCCTCAGGCGCACGGCGCCGTGGAATCAATCATCTAGTCGGCCGTGGAAGCGAATCGAGCGCACAGCGAGCCTTACGTTCGTACGTGATAACGTACAAAAGATGACGACGACCAGGACGAGGGGCGCCGCGGCCCCCGAGGAGACGAACGGCCCCGAGGTCGGCGCCCGCGTCAAGGCGCTGCGCGAGGCGATGGACCTGTCGCTGCGCGATCTGGCCGAGCGCTCCGGGGTCAGCGCGCCGATGCTCTCGCAGGTCGAGCGGGGGGAGACCAGTCCCACGATCGCGGTCGCCTCGCGGATCGCCTCGGGCCTGGACCTGTCGCTGTCGCAGCTGCTGCGCCTCGACGAGGGGCGCCATGTCGTCATCACCCGATCGAACCAGCGGCGCACGCGCCGCCGGCGCGGGCACGTCGTAGAGGAGCTGTCCCCGCCGCTGCCCGGCCAGCGCGCCGACGTCTCCATCCACACCCTGGGCGCCGGCGCCGCGACCGGTGACGCCGACGACCCGCCGGTGCACGAGCCGGGCAGCCGTGAGACAGCGGTCGTGCTGGAGGGGGCGATCGATCTCTTCATCGACGGTGAGCGCCACGAGCTGGCCGACGGCGACAGCGTCACCTTCGACGCCGACCTGCCGCATCACTTCGAGAACAACGGGAAGTCCGACACCCGGTTGTTCGCCGTCGTCGCCGCAGGCCTGAGGAGGGGCTGATGTCCTCCGTTGCTCGGGAAGCGAGAGAAAGTGGACAGGCGCTCGCGCGAAGAGGGAGGGGCGATGGCTAGGAGCCTGTTCGACAAGATCTGGGAGGCGCACGAGGTCGACGAGGACCTGCTCTACATCGACCTGCACCTGGTCCACGAGGTGACCTCCCCCCAGGCCTTCGACGGCCTGCGGCTGGCCGACCGCGGGGTGCGGCGCCCGGACAAGACCCTCGCGACCGCCGACCACAACGTGCCCACGGACGGCACGCCCACGGCGCAGCTGATCGCCGACGAGCTCTCGCGCAAGCAGGTCGAGGCGCTGGAGCGCAACTGCGAGGAGTTCGGGATCCCGCTCTATTCGCTGGGGTCGGATCGGCGCGGCATCGTGCACGTGATCGGGCCCGAGCTGGGGGCGACCCAGCCGGGAATGACGATCGTCTGCGGTGACTCGCACACCTCCACGCACGGCGCCTTCGGGGCGCTGGCGTTCGGGATCGGCACCTCCGAGGTCGAGCACGTGCTCGCGACCCAGTGCCTGGTGCAGCGGCGCCCGAGGACGATGCGGGTCCTCTACTCGGGCGAGCTCGGCTTCGGGGTCACCTCCAAGGATCTGATCCTGGCCACGATCGGCCGCCTCGGAACCAGCGGCATGCAGGGCTACGCGGTCGAATACGCGGGCCCCGCGATCGAGGCGCTGCCGCTGGAGAACCGGATGACGATCTGCAACATGACGATCGAGGGTGGCGGGCGCGCCGGCATGGTCGCCCCGGACGAGCGGACCTTCGACTACGTTCGCGGCCGGCCGGGGGCGCCCGAGGATTTCGACGCCGCGGTCGCGCGCTGGCGCGAGCTGCCGACCGAGGAGGGCGCGGGCTTCGACCGCGAGGTCGAGCTCGACGCGCGCGAGCTGTCGCCGATGGTCACCTGGGGGACGACCCCCGGGATGGTCGCCGAGGTCACCGCCGATGTACCCGACCCGGCCGAGATGGACTCGCCCGCCGACCGCGAGGCCGCCGAGCGGGCGCTCGCCTACATGGATCTGAAGGCGGGCACCCCGATTGAGGAGATCCGGCCCGAGCGCATCTTCATCGGCTCCTGCACCAACTCCCGGATCAGCGACCTGCGCGAGGCTGCCGAGCTCCTGGACGGGCGCGCGCTGGCCAAGGGGCTGCGCGGCATGGTCGTACCGGGCTCCCAGCAGGTCAAGGCCCAGGCCGAGGAGGAGGGCCTGGACGAGGTCTTCCGCTCGGCGGGCTTCGAGTGGCGCGAGTCGGGCTGCTCGGCCTGCCTGGGCATGAACCCCGACATCCTGCAGCCGGGCGAGCGCTGCGCCTCGACCTCGAACCGCAACTTCGAGGGACGCCAGGGGGCGGGCGGGCGCACGCACCTGGTCAGCCCGCGGATGGCCGCCGCCGCGGCCGTCGAGGGCCACTTCGTCGACATCCGCGAGTGGGGGGGCCGATGAGCGCCCCCGGACGCGAAGTGGAGGAGGTGCGATAGCCATGGAGCCGTTCGAGATCGTCGAGGGCCAGGTCGCCGTGCTGGACCGGGCCGACGTCGACACCGATCAGATCATTCCCAAGCAGTTCCTGAAGCGCGTCGAGCGCACGGGCTTCGGGGAGTTCCTCTTCTACGACTGGTTCCGCTCGGGCGAGATCGAGCTGGAGCCCCACCCGATCCTCGTCGCCGGGCGCAACTTCGGCTCGGGCTCATCGCGCGAGCACGCGGTCTGGGCGCTCAAGGACTACGGGTTCAGGGTCGTGATCGCGCCGAGCTTCTCGGACATCTTCTATACGAACTGCACCAAGAACGGGCTGCTTCCGGTGATCCTGGACCAGGAGCACTGCCGGGCCGTCGCCGCATCCGGCCACGCTCGCGTTGACCTCGACAATCAGACCGTCACCTGCGCGAGCGCCCCCGAGCAGGGTGGGCCGGGCGTCTTCCGCTTCGAGATCGACGAGCAGATCAAGCACCGGCTGGTCAACGGCCTCGACGATGTCGCGACGACGCTGCAGCGCGTTGAGCGCATCGACGAGTTCGAGCGGGGCGGCCGGGCAGGTCAGGGCCCCGTTACCACCGCCCTCTGACCCGGTGACCTCGCCGGGGGCAACCGACTGGGACGGTCCCGCCTACGACCGCGTCTCCGCCCCGCAGCAGGAGTGGGCGAAGGGCGTGCTCGCGCGCTTGTCCCTGGACGGGGGCGAGACCGTGCTCGACGCGGGCTGCGGCTCGGGCCGCGTGACCAGGCAGCTGCTGGAGCGGCTGCCCGAGGGGCGCGTGATCGGCGAGGAGACCGAGCAGCGGTTGCGCGCCGCCGGTTTCGAGCCGATCGAGTGCGAGCTGGTCGAGGTGGAGCCGGTCAGGCCGGAGGACCCGCGCGAGTTTCTCAGCGTGGTCGGCCTGACCGCCCACAACGACCGTCTCCCCGACGAGCTGCGCGAGCCCTTCGCCGAGGCGGTGGTGGCGTCGCTGCGGCAGCCGGTCGAGCTCGTCTACAAGCGCCTCAACATCGACGCGGTCGCCTCGGCGTCCTCGTAGAGTCCGAGCGATGGCGAGCGACGCGCGCCTGGCGCTACTCCCCGGCGACGGCATCGGCCCCGAGATCGGGGCCGCCGCCGTGGCGCTGCTCGAGCGGCTCGGCGGGGTCGAGATCGTCGAGCACCCGATCGGCGGCGCCTCGATCGACGCCCACGGCACCGCGCTGACCGACGAGGTGCTGGACGCGTGCCGGGAGGCCGACGCCGTCCTGCTCTGCGCGGTCGGGGGGCCGAAGTGGGACACGACCGACCCCGGCGCGCCGCGTCCCGAGCAGGGCCTGCTCGGGCTGCGCAAGGGCATGGGCCTGTTCGCCAACCTGCGCCCCGTGCGCCCGAGCGACGCGCTGCTCGACGCCAGCCCGCTCAAGCGCGACCGCATCGAGGGCACCGACCTGCTGGTCGTGCGCGAGCTCACCGGGGGCATCTACTTCGGCGACTCGGGCCGCGACGGCGACCGCGCCCACGACGACTGCGCCTACACGGTCGAGGAGGTCGAGCGGATCGCGCGCGTTGCCTTCAACGCGGCCGCCACCCGGCCGGGGGCCGATGCCGGCGGGGCGAAGGTGACCTCCGTCGACAAGGCCAACGTGCTCGAGACCTCGCGGCTGTGGCGGGAGACCGTCGAGGCGGTCGCCGCCGACGAGTTCGGCGAGATCCCGCTGGAGCATCTGCTGGTCGACAACGCCGCGATGCAGCTCGTATCGCGGCCGGCCGATTTCGACGTGATCCTGACCGAGAACCTGTTCGGCGACATCCTCAGCGACGAGGCCGCGATGCTGACGGGCTCGCTCGGGATGCTGCCCTCGGCCAGCCTCGGCGGCGAAGGCCCCGGGCTGTTCGAGCCCGTGCACGGCTCGGCCCCGGACGTGGCCGGCACGGGCATCGCCAACCCGCTCGCCACCTTCCTCTCGGTGGCGATGATGCTGCGTTACGGCCTGGAGCGCCACGCGGACGCCGGCCGCGTCGAGCGCGCCGTGGACACGGTGCTCGAGGCGGGCCTCCGCACGCCCGACCTGACCGGGGGGGACGGCGTCCGCGAGGTGGGGACCGACGAGATGACGAAGGCCGTGCTCGAGGCCCTGTAGCGCCTCGATACCCTTCCGCGCATGGAAAAGGTCGAGTTGATCTGGAAGAACGGCGAGTTCGTCCCCTGGGACGAGGCCAACGTGCACGTGCTCACCCACGGCCTCCACTACGGGACCGGCGTGTTCGAGGGCGTGCGCTGCTACGACACCGAGGCCAAGGGCCCGGCGATCTTCCGCCACCGCGACCATCTGGAGCGGCTGGCGAACTCGGCCGAGCTCTACTACCTGCCGCTCGAATACTCGCTGGAGGAGATCGGCGAGGCGACCAAGGAGCTGATCCGCCGCAACGGGCTGCGCTCGTGCTACATCCGGCCCCTCGCCTTCCGCGGCTACGGGGAGATGGGGCTGTACGCGAAGAGCGCGCCGGTCGACGTGATCGTGGCAGTCTGGCCGTGGGGCGCCTACCTGGGCGAGGAGGGCAAGCAGAAGGGGATCCGCGCCAAGGTCTCTTCCTGGCGACGGATGTCGCCCGCGGGCCTGATCCCGCACGCCAAGGCCTCGGGGCAGTACCTGAACTCCATCCTCGCCAAGACCGAGTCGGCCAACGCCGGCTACGACGAGGCGGTCCTGCTGGACGAGCGCGGCTTCGTCTGCGAGGGCTCGGGCGAGAACATCTTCCTGATCACCGACGGGCAGATCGTGACCCCGCCGCACGTCGCCTCGATCCTCGACGGGATCAGCCGCAAGTCGGTGATGCAGATCGCCGAGGACCTCGGCTATCCGGTCGCCGAGCGCGACATCGCGCGCGCCGAGCTCTACATGGCCGACGAGATCTTTCTCACGGGCACCGCCGCCGAGCTGGTGCCGATGCGCGAGATCGACGATCACGAGCTGGGCGGGCCCGGCGAGATCACGCGCGCGATCCAATCCAAGTACGAGGACGCGCTGCACGGCCGCACCGAGGAGTACCTCGAGTGGCTCGACCCGGTCGGAGAGCCGACCGGCGAGCCCTTACGGAAGCCGCTGCCTGACGAGGTCGAGGCCGAAGAGGTCGGCGAGCCGTCGTGATCGCCACGCCTGCCATCCTGCGAATTACGGGGGCCGCAACCGCCTAGGCGGTTCCGCGGCAGGCGGCGCAGCCCGCCACGCGACGGCCCGAATGAGAGCCATCTCTCAGGGGCCGGGCTCTGACCCCCGAATCTAGGAAGGACACGCGGTGACGATGGAACAGCGACAGGTACTCCTCTACGACACGAGCTTGCGCGACGGCATGCAGGGCCAGGGCATGTCCCTGTCCGCGCAGGAGAAGGTCCGGGTCGTCCGCAAGCTGGACGAGCTGGGCATCCACCTGATCGAGGCCGGCTTTCCCGGCTCGAACCCGAAGGAGCTGGAGCTGTTCGAGCGCCTGGCCGACGTGGAGCTGCGCCAGGCCGCCGTCTGCGCCTTCGGCATGACCCGCAGGCGCGACCTCCCGGCCGAAGAGGACGAGGGGCTGCAGGTGCTCGCCGGCACGTTCGCTCCCGTGGTCACCCTGGTCGGCAAGACCTGGAAGCTCCACCTCGACAAGGTGACCAAGGTCAGCCCCGGCGAGAACCTGGAGATGATCCGTGACTCGATCTCCTTCCTGCGCGCGCGCGGCAAGCGCGTGATCTACGACGCCGAGCACTTCTTCGACGGCTGGCGGGAGGACCCCGGCTACGCCAGGGAGTGCCTGCTCGCCGCCGCGGAGGGCGGCGCCGAGAACGTCAGCCTCTGCGACACCAACGGCTCCAGCCTGCCGGCCCAGATCGCCGAGGCCACCAGCGCCGCGATCGCCGAGCTCTCCGTGGACGTCGGCATCCACACCCACAACGACCTCGGGTGCGGCGTCGCCAACTCGCTCGCCGCCGTCGAGCGGGGCGCCTCGCTCGTGCAGGGCACGATCAACGGCATCGGCGAGCGCACCGGCAACGCGAACCTGACCTCGATCCTGCCCGCGCTGCAGGTGAAGATGGGCCTTCGGGTGGTCAGCCAGAAGCAGCTCGGCCGGCTGACAGAGACGGCGCACTTCATGGACGAGCTCCTGAACGTGAATTCGGACCCCGACCAGCCCTTCGTCGGCCGCAACGCCTTCGCCCACAAGGGCGGGATGCACGTGGCGGGCGTCAATGCCGACGCCCGCACCTTCGAGCACATGGACCCCGAGCTGGTCGGCAACCGGCGCGACCTGGTGGTCAGCGAGCTCTCGGGCAAGGGGACGGTGCTGAGCCGGGCCGAGCAGGCCGGGCTCTCGCTCGATGCCGAGGAGGCGACCCGGGCGCTGCGGACGCTGAAGGAGCGCGAGCACCGTGGATACCAGTACGAGGCGGCGCCCGCATCGTTCGAGCTGCTGCTGCGGCGCGAGTCGGGCTCATACGAGCCGCTGTTCAGGCTCGAGAGCTTTCGCGTGATCACCGACAAGCGCGAGGACGGCAAGGTCCAGACAGAGGCCACGATCAAGGTCTGGGTGGAGGGCGAGCGCTACGTGCGCACGGCCGAGGGCAACGGCCCCGTGAACGCGCTCGACGCCGCCCTGCGCGACGCGATCACCGACCGCCATCCCCACCTGGCCGAGATCGAGTTGACCAACTACAAGGTGCGCATCCTCGACGAGCACCACGGCACGGGCGCGGTCACGCGGGTGCTGCTCGACTCCTCCGACGGAGAGCGGGAGTGGGGCTCGACCGGCGTCTCGGAGAACATCATCGAAGCGTCCTGGGAGGCGCTCGTGGACTCGCTCGAGTACGCGTTCCAGCCCGATCCCGACTCCTCCACGCGGGAGCCCGGCAGCGAGCGCAGCCGCGCGCGCAGCAGCGGTGGCTGATTCGATCCCGCTCGCGCGTCCCGAGTTGGCCGGGCGCGAGGAGGAGCTGGTGCTCGAGGTGCTGCGCTCTGGCCGGCTCTCGCTGGGGCCCAAGCTGGAGCGGTTCGAGCGCGACTTCGCGAGCTGGCTCGGCAGCGACGACGCGGTCGCCGTCTCCAGCGGCACCGCCGGGCTGCACCTGGCCGTGCGCGCGCTGGGGTGGGGGGAGGGTGACGAGGTGCTGACGACGCCTCTCAGCTTCGTCGCCTCGTCCAACTGCCTGCTGTACGAGGGTGCGAGGCCGGTCTTCTGCGACATCGACCCGGTCACCCTCAACATAGACCCCGAGGCGGCCCGCGCCGCCGCCGGGCGGCGCACCGCGGGGCTGCTGCCGGTTCACATCTTCGGCTACCCCGCCGACCTGCTCGCGCTCGAGGCGATCGCCGACTCGCTCGAGGTGCCGATCCTCGAGGACGCCTGCCAGGCGCTCGGGGCCGTCGATGCCGAGGGCCGCGCGATCGGGACCGCCGGGCACGCGGCCTCGTTCGCCTTCTACGCCAACAAGCAGCTGACCACGGGCGAGGGCGGCATGCTCGTCCCCGCAGGGGAGGAAATGTCCGAGCGGCTGCGCAGCGAGCGCAACCAGGGCCGCTCGCCCGACATGTCCGAGATCGACCACGTCGGCATCGGCTTCAACTACCGCATGACGGACATCCAGGCCGCGATCGGGATCGCCCAGGTCGAGCGCCTCGACGAGCTGCTCGCCTCCAGGGCGGAGGCGGCGGCCGCCTACACCGAGCTGCTCTCGCAGAGGCTCGGGGCCGCGCCGGCGGGGGAGGGAGACCCCGAGCGCCTCGTGCTGCCCTGCGCGGACCGCGGCGACGAGCAGCGCAGCTGGTTCGTCTACACGGTGCAGCTGCCGGCGGACGCCGATCGCGACGCCGTGATCGAGGCGCTCGCCGCCGAGGGCGTGCAGTCGAAGGCCTACCTGCCCTGCATCCACACGATGCCCCCGTACCGCGAGCGCTTCGGCTACTCCGGGGGCGAGTTCCCGGTGGCCGAGGCCGTTGCCGCCCGTTCGCTCGCCCTGCCGTTCTTCAGCCAGATGACCGAGGGGCAGGTGGATCGCGCCTGCACGGCGCTCGCCGGCGCGCTCGGAAGCGCCTCCTAGACTGGCGAGGCCCATGTCCCGGTTCGCCGAAGAGCAGGATCCGCTGTTCCGCCGCATCAACGCCTCGATCTCGTTCGACAGGCGGCTGGCCCCGTTCGACATCGAGCAGTCCCGGGCGCACGCCCGGGCGCTGCGGCGGCTCGGCGTCCTCGACGAGGCCGAGCTGGCGACCCTGCTTGAGGCCCTCGACTCGGTCGCGTCCGAGCTGGCGGAGGAGAGGTTCGAGTTCCGCGACGACGACGAGGACATCCACATGGCCGTGGAGCGCCGGCTGACCGAGATCGTCGGCCCGCTCGGCGGCAAGATCCACACCGCCCGCTCGCGAAACGACCAGGTCGCGACCGACCTGGCGCTGCTGGTGCGGGCGCATTCGGCGCGCGCGATCGCCCTGCTCGAGGAGCTGATGGAGGCCCTGGTCGGCATGGCCGAAGCCCACCGCGACTGGCCGATTCCCGCCTACACGCACCTGCAGCGCGCCCAGCCCGTCTACCTGGGCCACCACCTGCTCGCCTACTTCTGGATGTTCCTGCGCGACGCGCGCCGCTTCCACCAGGCGGCCGAGGCGACCGCCGAGATGCCGGCCGGTTCCGGCGCCCTCGCCGGGCTGAACTGGGACCTCGACCGCGACGGGCTCGCCGCGGACCTCGGCTTCGCGCGGCCCGCCACAAACTCGCTCGACGCAGTCTCCAACCGCGACTTCGCGCTCGACTACCTCTACGCGGCCTCGGCCTGCGCCATGCACCTCTCGCGCCTGGGCGGCGAGATCGTGCTCTGGTCGAGTCAGGAGTTCGGCTTCTGCGAGCCCTCCGACTCGTTCGCATCGGGCTCGAGCATCATGCCCCAGAAGAAGAACCCCGACGCCGCCGAGCTGCTGCGCGGCAAGGCGCCCCGGGTCTCGGCCTCGCTCGCGAGCCTGCTCGGGACCATGCACGCCCTGCCGCTCGCCTACAGCAAGGACATGCAGGAGGACAAGGAGCCGCTGTTCGACGCGATCGACACGCTCGAGGTCTGCCTGGCGGCCGCGACCCGGATGCTGTCCGGCCTCAGCTTCGACCGCGAGCGGCTGGCCGAGGCTTCCGCCGACGAGTTCCTCGCCGCCACCGATCTGGCCGACGTGCTCGTCGCCGACGGCGTCCCCTTCCGCGAGGCGCATGGGATCGTCGCCGGTCTGGTGCGGACGGCGGTCGGCGCGGGCAAGCAGCTCTCGGAGCTAGAGGACTCCGAGATGGACGGCGTGCCCGAGGACGCGCGCGGGCGCCTGCGGGATTCGCTGCGCGAGGGCGGCACGCTCGAGGCCAAGATCTCGGCCGGCGGCACCTCGTCGGCTCGACTGGCCGAACAGCTCGAGGCGGCTCGCGGCGCCCTCTCCGGCATCAGGGGATGAGCGCGGGCGACAGGCTCGAGGCCGCCTTCTTCGACCGCTCGGTGCACGAGGTCGCCCCCGAGCTGGTCGGCTGCACGCTGGCGATCGGCGACTGTGCCGGCGTCATCGTCGAGACCGAGGCATACGACGCGACCGACCCGGCCTGCCACGCCTTCGGGGGGCGGACGGCGCGCAACGAGGTGCTCTTCGGGCCGCCGGGACGGGCCTACGTCTACCTGTCCTATGGCGTCCACAGCCTGCTGAACGCGGTAGCCGAGCCCGAGGGGAGCGCGGCGGCGGTGCTGATCCGGGCGCTGGAGCCGGTCGCCGGGCTGGAGCGCATGCGCGAGCGCCGTGGCCGCGAGGACGAGCTCTGCTCGGGCCCTGGCAGGCTGACAGAGGCCCTCGGGGTCGGCCTGGAGCTGAACGGCTCGGGGCTCGACTCGCCGCCGTTCGAGCTCCTGGCCCCGGAGCGGGGATGGGGAAGCGTCGAGGTCGTCGCCGGGCCCCGCATCGGCATCACGAAGGCCGTCGAGCTTCCCTGGCGCTACTGCGCCGCCGGTGACCCGCACGTGTCGCGACCGAGGCTCTGACCGCGACGGACTAGAGCCCGGTGCCGCCGGTGCCCCCGGAGGGCGCCGGGGCCGGTGCGGGAGCGGGAGCCGGTGCGGGCTGCGGGGAACCGCCG
>VGBV01000070.1 GCA_016870325.1 Actinomycetota bacterium | reverse complement strand
CCGCTGGCCGACGCGAGAATGAGGGAGCTGGTCGCGCGAGCCGAGGCGGCCTGCGGGCACCTGGACCCGCGGCGGGCGCGGCTGGAGGCGGAGCTGCTGGCCGGCCTCTACCACTCCAACTTCGGCCACCTGCTGAACCGGATGGACAAGAACGCGATGGGCGCATCGATCGAGACCAGGATCCCGTTCCTGGACCCCGAGCTGACGCGGCCGATCCTGAACCTTCGGGTCGGGCGCCGCCCGAAGCCGATCGTGCGCGAGGTCGCCGCCGCTCACCTGCCCGCCGCGATCGCCCGCCGGCCGAAGCAGCTGAGCATGCACTACGACCTGGCGGGGATGGTCCGGCGCGCGGGGAATCCGAACGCGCTCGCGGACGGAGCCCTGCGAGACGCGCTCGGGATCCCCGCGCCCGAATGGGCCGAGATCCGGGCGCCGGGCTCGGGGGTGCCCCCGATCTGGCTCTGGAGCGGCGAGGTCTGGGCGCGCCTCTTCCTCGAGGGCGCGAGCGCTGAGCGGGTCGAGCGCGAGCTGTTCGGATCGCGCGCCTGATCGGGCTCTGCTACGGCGCGGGATCGCCCCGTTCATCTTCGCTTCAGGCTCATCCCTACGATTGCCCGATGGACGAGATCGCCCTTACCGAGCGCCTGGTCGCGTTCGACACATCCTTGCCCGAGGGACTGCGCCGCGCCTCCGAGTTCGTCGGCGGCTGGCTCGAGTCCCGCGACATCCACGCCGAGCAGATCGAGTCCAAGGGGCTGCCGGTGACGATGGCCGAGGTCGGCCCCGCCGACGCCCCGACCCTGGTCCTGCACGGCCATATCGACGTCGTCCCGGCCGAGGACGCGATGTTCGAGTCCCGCCGCGAGGGCGACCGGCTCTACGGGCGCGGCACCTATGACATGAAGGGCGCCCTGGCCGTGATGCTGCTCGTCCTGCACGACCTCCGCGATCAGTCCGACGTGCGCGTGCGCCTCGGCATCGTCTCCGACGAGGAGTCCGAGGAGGAGAAGGACCGCGGCTCCGACGCCCTGGTCGGCCACGGCTTCATCGGCGACTTCGCGATCACCGGGGAGCCCACCAACCTCCAGGTCGGGGTCCAGGCGAAGGGGGTGCTGGCGCTGCGGCTCGAGGTTACGGGGCGCTCCGCGCACGGCGCCACCCCGTGGCTGGGCGACAACGCCGTGGTCAAAGCGGTCGAGGTGTTCCGCGGAGTCGAGTCGCTACCGTTTGCGCGTCAGAGTTCCGCCCTGTTCGATCGCCCCTCGATCAACCTCGGTCGCATCTCGGGAGGGGACGCGTTCAACAAGGTGCCCGACAGCTGCGTCATGGACGTCGACATCCGCTTTCTGCCAGAACAGGACCCGGAGCAGATCCTCGAGCAGGTCAAGGGCCTGCCCGACACCCGCGTGCTCGCCAGCTTCCGCCGCCCGCCCGCCGTGGTCGAGCCCAGCTCGCCGTTCGTGCAGGGGCTCTGCCACGCGACCTCGCCCCATCACCCCGACCGGGTGATGAGCGTCGGCCGCGACGGCGCCTCCGACGCCGTCTCCTTTCTCGCGGCGGGCGTCCCCGCGGTCGAGTTCGGGCCGGTGGGCGACGGCCACCACGGCCCCGAGGAGTGGGTCTCGGTCTCCTCGCTGAGCGGCTACAGGCAGGCCCTGGCCGGATTCGTGAGGGACTTCCCCGGCATGGTGCCGGCGTAGGGACGGGCTGATGGCGGAGCGACCCCCGAAGAAGAAGAAGACGGCTGCCAAGCGCAAGCCGCGTGCCCGCAAGCAGGCCCGGAAGCCCGCGGGCAAGCCCGCCGCCAAGAAGCCGCGCGCGGGCGATACCCAGGAGTACGAGCTCGGCGAGGACTTCCTCACCGACCTGGGCGAGGACACCGCTGAGCACCCGCCGCCCGGGGGCGAGACCGTGGAGCAGCCCCAGCACGGCGACAGCGGCGACGAGGAGACGATCGCGCAGGGCGAGCCCCTCGCTTCCGAGGCCGCGCCCGGCGGCGAAGAGCTCGCGAACGAGGAGCTCACCGGGGAGGATCTCCCCGAGGACGAGCTGGCCGCGGCCGAGCAGGAGCTGACGGCGATCATCAACGCCGAGACCCAGGAGTGGGAGGGGATCGAGGCGGCGGAGCGTCAGGGCCAGATGGACGAGCGGGACGTGGACAAGACCTTCGTGCAGTCGGCGCGCTCGGCGATCACCTCGGGCTTCGATGCCGTCGGGGGCCAGAAGGTGACCTCGGGCTTCAAGGCCGTGGGCCGGCATGTTCGCTTCCCGCTTTGGGCCCGGTTCCTGACGGCGGTGTTCGTGATCGTGCTCTCGGTCGGGACCGCCACAGCCGCCAGCCTGATCCTCTACATCGGGGGCATCGCCGACGACCTCAAGCTCGACAAGGAGTTCGTGAACATCGAGGACCGGCTCTCGAAGGTCGACGGCGGCGAGGCCCAGACGATCATGATCCTGGGCTCCGACAAGCGCCCGGAGTTCAAGGGCAGCGAGTTCCGCGGCCTCTCCGACACGACGATGCTGCTGCGGATCGACCCCGACCGCAACGCGATCGCGCTGTTCTCTCTGCCTCGCGACCTCAAGGTCGAGATCCCCGGCTACGGCACCGACAAGCTCAACGCCGCCTACGCCTACGGCGGGCCCGAGCTGACCCTGAAGACGATCCAGGGCCTGACCGAGGGCTCCGCGGCCGGGCCAGGCGGCCTCGAGGTCAACCACATCGTCAACGTCGACTTCGAGGGCTTCGCCCGCGCCGTCAACGCGATCGACTGCGTCTACATCGACGTCGACCGCCGCTACTACCACTCCAACGAGGAGACGGTGGAGCAGTACGAGGAGATCGACATCCAGCCGGGCTACCAGGCGCTGTGCGGGTTCGACGCGCTCGACTACGCCCGCTTCCGCCATCTCGACAACGACGTCGTCCGGGCCGCCCGCCAGCAGGACTTCCTGCGCGAGGCGCGCCACAAGGTCCCGCCCGAGGTCGTCTTCGCCCAGCGCAAGAAGCTGATCCAGATCTTCACCGCGCACACGACCTCGGACATCGACGACGCCGACACGATGCTCGAGGTGCTGAAGCTGTTCATCGAGGCGCGCGACGCCCCGGTCAAGGAGGTCCACTTCGAGGGGACCCTGGGGCCGTCGTTCGTGACCACCACCTCGACCGAGATCAACAAGGCGGTGAAGCAGTTCCTCAGCATCGAGGATACCCCCGGGGCGCGCGGCGACACCGGCGCCCCAGAGGACCCGAGGCGGGTCACCGACGAGGAGGCGCCCGACGACACCGGCGAGACGCCCGCCGCGGGCCGCAAGAAGAGGCAGCAGCGCGGCGGCGGCGGCGAGCCCGCCGAGCTGGTCGAGTCGACCTTCGGCAAGCAGCTCGCCAAGGGCATCCGCGCCCGCAAGGTGAAGATCCCGATCTACTACCCGACGATCCTCGAGGCCGGCACCGAGTACGCGCAGAAGCCGCGCGTCTACAAGATCAACGGCACCGGCGACGGCAGCCCCCCGAACGGAGAGCGCGCCGCCTACAAGTGGGTCTTCTCGCGGCCGGCGCTGGGCGAGTACTACGGCTTCATGGGGACCCGCTGGAGCGACCCGCCGATCCTCGACGCCGCCCACGAGGAGCGCGAGATCGGAGACCGCACCTACAAGCTCTACTACGACGGCGACCGCCTGCGGATAGTCGCCTGGCAGGACGACGAGGGCTCGTTCTGGCTCTCCAACACCCTGATCCAGTCGCTCTCGGACCGCGAGATGATCGACATCGCCAAGGGCATGACCGAGCTGCCCAGGCTCGGCGAGCGCGACTGAGCCCGGCGCGTCCGAGCGCCACGGCTGAGAAGCTATCCGCGTGAGCGAACGAGAGCCCATCGGGGTCGCCGGGGTCGGCTGGGTCGGGCTGGTCACCGCCGCCTGCTTCGCCGAGCTCGGCCACGCCGTGGTCGCCCGCGACGTCGACGCGGCCAAGATCGAGGCCCTGCGGGGCGGCGAGCTGCCGTTCCACGAGCCGGGCCTGGCCGAGATGATCGCGCGCAACTCCGGCCGGCTCAGGTTCACGACCGAGATCGGTGAGCTCGACGCGGCGCGTCTGCTTTTCGTCTGCGTGCAGACGCCGCCGACCCGCTCTGGGGACGCCGACCTGGCCGCGGTCAACGGGGCCGTGGCCGAGATCGGCGCCGGCGAGGGCCGCGCCCTGGTGATGAAGAGCACCGTCCCCGTCGGCACCGGCCACGCGATCAAGCGCGAGTCCCCCGGCATCGCCTACGTCTCCTGCCCGGAGTTCCTGCGCGAGGGCACGGCCGTCAAGGACTTCATGGAGCCCGATCGGGTCGTGATCGGCGCCGACCCCGATCACGCCTGGGCCGCCGACGCCGTCGCCGCGGCCTACGAGCCGCTCGGAGCCCCGCTGATTCGCACCGACGTCTCCAGCGCCGAGATGATCAAGCTCGCCTCCAACGCCTTCCTCGCGACCAAGATCAGCTTCATCAACGAGATCGCGAACGTCTGCGAAGAGGTCGGCGCCGACGTGACCGAGGTCGCCCGCGGCATGGGGATGGACGACCGCATCGGCCCGAGGTTCCTGAACGCGGGGCTTGGTTTCGGCGGTAGCTGCCTGCCTGGGTACGAGACCGTCCTGGTTCGCCGCCGGGGCTCGGTCTGGCTCTGGACACTTGAGGAGCTGTTCGAGCTGATCGCCGAGGAACAGGACCTCGACCACGGCGATGCTGAGATCCTCGAGCCTGAGGAGCTGGAGGTGCTCGCTTGGCGGCAGGGGGCGGATCCGGAGTTCTTGCCGGTCCGCTACGCGACCCGCCGACGGTGGGGAGGCGAGCTGATCGAGCTGCGGACGAAGATGGGACGGCGGATCTCATCCACACCGGACCACCCGTTCGTGGTTGCGGACCAAGACTTGGGGAACCTTTCGGTCAAGCCCGCAGAGGAGGTTGGTGAGTCCGACTGGCTGCCGCTGGCCCAGGGCGCGCCCCGTTACGGGGAGCCCCTCGCAGCTCAGTCCGTGGTGCTCTCCGGTATGGCGGCCAATGATCTGCAGGGAGAGGACGTCATCGTCCGCGTCGGCGAGACCGATCGCCAGGCGATCGATCGCGCTCCGCCGGAACTCAGGCGTGAGGTCCTGACCCATGGAGTCCGATCGCATGCGAATCGGTACTCAGACATCAGGCGATCCGGTGCCCTGCGCCTGCGCGAGGCTGTGGGCCTGGGCCTGGGCTTGGAGGGCGCAGTGGCGGCGACCGCGTGCTCCGGAACATACGTTCCGTTCGAGCTCGACCTGGATGCGCGGTTCTGGTTGGTCGCGGGGCTCTACATCGCCGAAGGCCACTGCAGCATCGATGGGGAGCACCGCCGGCACCGGCTCCAGTGGTCCTTCCACCCGGAGGATGAGACGGACCTGGTCCGCGAGGTCGCATCTTTCTGGGAAAGCATCGGGGTCAAGGCCACGATCAGGCAAATGAGCACCACGATGGCCGTCTCCGTCTCATCGAAGCTGCTCGCACGCTGGTGGCTCGACGGTCTCGGAATGGGCGCGAACTGTTACGAGCAGCGAATCCCCGATGTCGCCTGGCAGCAGGGTGAACAGGAGAAGAGAGCCCTATTGGCGGGACTCTGGTTCGGGGATGGGTCCTGGAGCTACGTCGGGGGTGGACCCAGCGTGGTCCTCGAATACGGGACCGTGAGCGCGGAGCTCGCCGACGGGATCATGAGGCTGCTGGGTGATCTCGGGATCGTGGCCCGTCAACGCATCGGCCGCACGACGAAGTCAACGGTGGATACTCACTGGCTGACGATCTCCGGGGCCGAGCAGGTGGAGAGGGCGCTCTTCCTCGTTCCCGAGCGGGATCACTCCGAGATCCGCCGTTCGATCGGCGCCCAGGCCAAGCGAATCGCACCCACTGGGTACCGTCGCGACGAGGCCGGGTCCGCGTGGGTGCGGGTGGCCGAGACGCGCCGACGGAAGTACCAGGGCGACGTCTACTCGCTGGAGGTCCCGGGAGCGCACACCTTCGTCACGACGGGTGGCCTCGTCGCCCACAACTGTTTCCCGAAGGACACCCAGGCGCTGAAGATCCTCGCGGGCAACTCCGGCTACCACTTCCAGCTGCTGAGCGCCGTGATCGAGGTGAACGAGCTGCAGAAGCGGCGGGTGCTCTCGAAGCTGACCAGGCACCTGGGCTCGCTCGCGGGCAGGCGGGTCGCGCTGCTCGGCCTCGCCTTCAAGCCTGACACCGACGACATGCGCGAGGCCTCGAGCCTGGTGCTGGCGACGCGGCTGCAGGGGGAGGGCGCGAGCGTCGTCGCCTATGACCCGATCGCCGCCGAGCGCGCGCGCGAGCTGCTGCCCGCGGTCGAGGTGGCCGCCTCGCCCCTCGAGGCGCTCGAGGGGGTCGACGTTGCTGTGCTCGTCACCGAGTGGCCCGAGTTCGCCGAGATGGACTGGGGCGAGGCCGCCGCCCGGATGGCGAACCCGCTGCTGATCGACGGGCGCAACTTCCTCGATGCCGACGCCGTCCGGGCCGCGGGACTGACCTACGAGGGCATCGGCCGCTCGAGCCCGCAGGGCGCCGGCGCCGCCCCGCGGATGGCCGAGCCGGGGGCTGGGGACTGATGCAGGCGCTGATCCTGGCGGGGGGCGAGGGAACGCGGCTGCGGCCGCTGACCGAGACGCTGCCGAAGCCCGTCGTGCCGCTCGCCGGCCGGCCGCACATCGCCTACGTCGTCGACTGGCTGGCCTCGCACGGGGTGGATGACGTCGTCGTCTCCTGCGGGCACCTGGCCGAGGGCGTCCGCGCGGCGCTCGAGGGGGCGACGGAGATGCGCGTCTGCTTCGTCGAGGAGCCGGACGCCCGCGGAACCGCCGGCGCGATCCGCTACGCGTCAGACGCGCTGGGGGACCGCTTCTTCGTGCTCAACGGCGACGTGCTCTGCGACCTCGACCTCGGCGCCTTGGCCCGACAGCACGAGCGCACGGGGGCGAGCGCGACGATCGCGCTCTACCCGGTCGAGGACCCGAGCGCCTACGGGCTCGTGCACCGCTCCGAGGACGGCGCCATCAGCGAGTTCCTGGAGAAGCCCTCGCCGGAGCAGATCGACACGGACGAGATCAACGCCGGCGCCTACCTGCTGGAGCGCTCTGTGCTGGATCGGATCCCGCCCGGGCGCGCCGTCTCGATCGAGCGCGAGCTGTTCCCGGATCTGGTGGGCAACGGCCTCTACGGCCGCAGGCTCGAGGGCTACTGGATCGACATCGGGACCCCGGAGCGCTACCTGCAGGCGAACTGGGACATCCTCGAGCGCAAGCTGCGCACGGTCACCGGCGAGCGCCTCGACGCCGAGGGCCTGCTCGTCGCCGACGGCGCCGAGGTCGACGGCGAGGCGATCCTCAGCGCCCCCGCGCTGCTGGCAACGGGCGCGCGGGTGTCGGCGGGCGCCCGCGTCGGCCCCCGGGCGGTGCTCGGCCCCGGGACCGAGGTCGGGGAGCGGGCGTCCGTCAGCGGCAGCGTGCTGCTGTCGGGCTGCCGGGTGGGCGTCGGGGCGAGGCTGAACGGCTCGATCCTGGCCGACGAGGTCGTCGTCGCCGAGGGCGCCGTGCTCGAGGCCGGCTCGGTCGCCGGCCGCGGCGAGCTGGTCGAGGGAGCGCTGGCGTGAGCGCGGGCGACCCCCAGGGCATCCGCGAGGCGGTGCTGGCGCTGCCCGAGCACCTGCGTGACGCGCTCTGGCGGATCGAGACCGCCCGTCTGCAGCCGACCGAGGCTCCGGCGGCGTTCGTCTGCGGCATGGGGGGCTCGGCGATCGGCGGCGACCTCGCGGCGGCCGCGCTCGGCGATCGCGTCACCAGGCCGTTCCTGACCGTGCGGGGCTACGAGCTGCCCTCCTGGGCCCCGGCCGGATCGGCGGTGCTCTGCTCCAGCTGCTCGGGCGAGACCGAGGAGACCCTTGCCTGCTACGCGGCCGCCGAGGCGCTCGGGGCCCACCGCATCGTCGCCACCACCGGCGGCCGGCTGGCCGAGGCCGCGAGGGAGGACGGCGTCCCTGTGGTTGGGCTCCCCGGCCTGCTCCCGCAGCCGCGCGCCGCAGTGGGCTACATGTTCTGCGTCGCCGCCGAGCTGGCCGTGCTGTCGCTGGCGGCGCCCCGGATCCACACCGAGATCGACGCCGCCGCCGACCATCTCGCGGAGCGGGCCGAGGCGCTCGCCGCCCGCGCCGTCGAGCTGGCCGACGCCGTCGGCGCGGCAACACCGGTCATCTACGGCGCCGACCTGACCGCGGCCGTCGCCTACCGCTGGAAGACCCAGGTGAACGAGAACGCCAAGTCGCCGGCCTTCTTCTCCGCGCTTCCCGAGGCCGGCCACAACGAGCTGCCGGGCTGGACGCTGGCCGGGGGGGCGCCCGGCGACGGCGACGGCCCCCAGGGAGGCCGCCCCCTCGCGGCGCTGCTGCTGGAAGACGCCGACCAGCACCCGCGCGAGCGCCGCCGGATCGAGCTCACCGCGGAGCTGATCGAGCCCCATGCCGCCTCGGTCGCGGTGTTCGAGGCCGAGGGCGAGACGCGCACGGCGCGCGTGCTGGAGCTGGTCATGCTCGGCGACCTCTTCTCGCTGGAGCTGGCCTCGCGCCGCGGCGTCGATCCGGGGCCGATCGACGCGATCGGAGAGCTGAAGAAGCGGATGGGCAGGCCGGGATGAGCCCGGTCCCCGGCGACGGCGCTCCCGCGATCGAGATCCGCGGGCTGAGCAAGGTGTACGGATCGAGCGAGACCGCGGTACGTGCCATCGACGGCATCGACCTCCAGATCGGACGGGGCGAGATGGTCGCGATCATGGGTCCCTCGGGATCGGGAAAGAGCACGCTGCTGCACCTTCTGGGCGCGCTCGAGACGCCGACCTCGGGCTCGATCGCGCTCGCCGGTCGCCGCTTCGAAGGGCTCGACGACCGCGAGCTGACCCTGCTGAGGCGCGAGGGGATCGGCTTCGTCTTCCAGTTCTTCAACCTGCTGCCGTCGCTGACGGCCGAGGAGAACGTGCTGCTGCCGGCGCTGATCGCCGGCCGGCGAGACGATGCGATCGCGGCGCGGGCCCGCGAGCTGCTCGAAAGGGTCGGGCTCGGCGGGCGCGCGTCCCACCTTCCGGCCGAGCTCTCGGGCGGCGAGCAGCAGCGCGTCTCGATCGCGCGGGCGCTGCTGATGGAGCCCGAGCTGGTGCTCGCCGACGAGCCCACCGGCAACCTCGACTCGCGCTCGGAGGCCCAGGTGCTGGAGCTGCTGGCCGAGCTCAACCGCACCGAGGGCCACACGATCGTGATGGTCACCCACGACCTCGACGCCGCGGCCGTCGCCGGCCGGGTGGTGTTCATGCGCGACGGCAGGATCGAGAGCGACGGCCTCGCGCGCGGTCTGCTCGACTGGCTGCGGCGACTGCGCGAGGAACTGCCGCTCCCGTGAGGGCGCGATCCACGCTGCGCAGCTACTGGGGGCTCAGCTTCCGCCAGCTGCGCGCCAGGCGGCTGCGAGTGTTCCTGACGGTCGCGGGGATCGTGCTGGGCGTGGGCATGATCTGCGGCGTGCTGCTGCTGGCGGCGACGATCCAGCGCACCTTCACCGACCTCTACGACTCCTTCTACGGCAAGACCGACCTGGTCGTCTCGGGCAGCGAGGGGACCGGCTCGCTGCCGGCCTCGGCCCTGGGCCGCGTGCGCCGGACCGAGGGCGTCGAGGACGCCAGCGGCAGCATTCGCGCCGTCACCTCGCTGATCGGCGATGACGGGCGCGTTGCCGACGGTCGCGGCTCGACCCTTAACGTCTCCGGCGACGACCCGGGGGCGACGGACTTCACCGACTGGACGACCACCGCCGGCCGCGAGATCGAGGGCGGCCGCGAGATCGAGCTCGAGCAGAGCTGGGCGGAGGCCAACGGGATCGAGGTCGGCGATCGCGTCCGCCTCGCCGCCCCGGCCGGCGTCACGGGGCTCGAGGTTGTCGGCCTGCTGCGCTTCTCGAGCGGGCTCGACTTCGGCGGCGAGGGGTTCGCCTCGATGCCGCTGAGGACGGCGCGCCGGGCGTTCGACAAGCCCGACTCCTTCGAGGAGGTCGAGGTGGTGGTCACCGGCGACGACGAGGGGGGCGTGCAGGCGGTTCGCGACCGCCTCGAGCGCGAGTTCGGGGAGGGGGTGGAGGTCGCCACCCCCGCGGCAAAGGGCGAGGACGTGCAGCGCCAGCTCCAGGCCTTCAACGTGATCCTCTACTTCTTCGCCGGGATGGCGCTGTTCGTCGGCGGCTTCCTGATCTTCAACAGCTTCAACATGACGGTGCTGCAGCGGATGCGCGAGATCGGCATGCAGCGCACCCTCGGGGCCACCCGCCCGATGGTGGTGCGCTCGGTGCTGCTCGAGGCGCTGCTGCTCGGCGTCCTCGGCGCGGTGCTGGGCCTGGGCCTGGGGGTGGTGCTGGCGCTGGGCCTGATCTCGCTGATGCGCGCGATCGACTTCCCCGTCGGCGACCTGGAGCTGACCTGGATCGCGCCCGCCGCCGCGGTGGCGACCGGGCTGCTGACGGCCGTGCTGGGCGCGCTCAACCCCGCCAGGCGCGCGGGGAGGATCGCGCCGATCCGGGCCGTGCTCGGCTCGGAGGGGCTG
>VGBV01000069.1 GCA_016870325.1 Actinomycetota bacterium | reverse complement strand
GGCGCCGCGCCGCAGGCGCAGCCCGCCCCCGAGGGCGACGCCGAGGACGCCTGAGCGGCGCCTGGCGCTGCCCGGGCGGCCCCATGTGACGAATCCGCACAAGCGCCGGGTTTCGGCTCCGGAGGCGGTGTTACTGTCGGCCGCCACTCCAATCCGAGGAGGCACGAAGTGACGAAGGCTGAGTTCTTGGACGTGCTCGCGCGCGACAAGCGGATCGGGAACAAGAAGGAGGCTGGAGCCGCCGTCGACGCCGTGCTCGACGCGATCACCGATGTGCTCGCGGGCGGGGAAGACGTCAACTTCACCGGCTTCGGCAAGTTCGCGGTCGCGGAGAGGGCCCCCCGCCAGGGGGTCAACCCGCGCACCGGCGAGCGCATCTTCATCCCCGGGGGGAAGGTGCCGCGCTTCTCGGCCGGCTCCGCGCTGAAGAAGAAGGTCAAGGGCGGCGGCTCGGGCGGCTCCGAGGGCGGCGCCGCAGCCTGAGCGCGGCGCCCTTCGCCGATCGGCTCGCGGCGCTCAGCGAGGAGCGCCGAAGCCAGCTCTGCCTGGGCCTCGACCCGGACCCTTCGGCGCTTCCGGATCACGCTGCGGGGAGCGGGGGCGCAGGCGAGCGCGCGGCCGCGGCCGTCGCCGAGCACTGCCGCAGCCTGATCGCCGAGGCCGGCCCCGCCTGCGTCGCCGTCAAGCCCCAGCTCGCCTGCTTCGAGCGCCTCGGCGCGCCCGGGTGGGCGGCCCTGGCCGAGGTCTGCGAGGCCGCGCGCGCGGCCGGCCTGCTGGTGGTCGCCGACGGCAAGCGAGGCGACGTCCCGGTCACCTCGGCGGCCTACGGCCAGGCGCTGGTCGGAGAGGTCGAGACCCCGTGGGGGCCGGTGGGTGGGCTCGGGGCGGACGCCTTCACCGCCAACCCGCTGCTGGGCGGCGACGCGCTCGAGCCGCTGGTCGAGGCGGCCTCGGCCGCCGGCGCCGGCCTCTTCTGCCTGGTGCGCACCTCCAACCCCGGCGCCGCCGACATCCAGGACCAGCTCGTCGGCGAGCGCCCGCTGCACGAGCTGCTGGCCGGGATCGTGGCCGAGCGCGCGCCGCGCCTGGCGGGTGGCAGTGGGCTCAGCGGCATGGGAGCGGTGGTCGGGGCGACCGCTCCCGAGCACCTGGGAAGGATGCGGGGGCTGATGCCCGACTCGGTCTTCCTGATCCCCGGGGTGGGCGCGCAGGGGGGCCGCCCCGAGGACCTCGGCCCGGCGATCGCCCCGGGCCGGCCGGCGTCGATCCTGGTCGCGGCCGCCCGCAGCATCGCCGGCGCCGACGACCCCGGGGCCGCGGCGGAGGAGCTGCGGGCCTCGTTGTGGGAGCTCGGCGGCTAGGACGCGGGTACATTCCAGCGATGCCCGAGGGCAGGACCAACTACTTCGCGCGGGTCGGGGCGGTGCTGGCGCTCGGCCTCGCCTTCGTGCTCGTGGTGGCGACGATCGCGACCAGCGGCGGCGACTCCGGCGATGACGAGGGCGGCGGCTCGAGCGACGACTCCGGGCAGACGAGCGGGCCCACGCGCGCGGGAGAGCGCGCCCTCGCGGAGGGGGTCTGGATCGTCGACGACGGCGACACGCTCGTGTTCATCTCGGAGTCGACGGGGATCGACCTCGACGAGCTGGTCGAGCTCAACCCCGACATCGATCCGCAGGCGCTGATCGCCGGACAGCGGATCTCGCTGCGCGCGGGCGAGGCGGGCGAGGAGACCGGGGAGGTGACCACCGAGACGGACGTCGGGGCCGACCCCGCCGACGAGTTCGGCGACGGCAGCGTCGACGGCGACAACTAGTGGCCCTCCTCGGAACGTTCGCCAGGAAATGACGCAGGCCAGGCGCCGCCAGGCAAGGAGGCAGGGAGTCCGAATAGCAGCGCTATCCGGACGACTGAGGACGCAGCATGGTGGTGATCTGGACCGGTCATTTCCGGTGAGACGTTTTGAGGAGGGTTACTAGAGGATGCCGGGCGCCGGCGCAACAGCCTCGGGGGGCGCTGCCCTGCGCCGGATCGGAGCCGCCGCCGCGGTGACGGCGGCGCTGCTCCCGGCGGCGGCCTTCTCGCAGGGCAAGCAACCGGGAGCGGGCCAGGGCGAGGCCGGGCAGAAGCAGGAGCGGCAGCAGGCGGGGGCCGGCGCCGGGAAGCAGAAGGGGAAGCCGGAGGAGACCGGACCGCCGCAGCTGCGCGCCCGAGCCTGGGTCCTGGTCGACCCTCGCGACGACGCGGTGCTCGCCTCGAGCGCTTCCGGGCGCCGCCTGGCGATCGCCAGCGCAACCAAGCTGATGACCGCGCTGGTTGCGCTGGAGGAGCTGCGCCCCAAGCAGACGCTCCGCGCCCCGGCCTACCAGGCGCTGGCGGCCGAGTCGCTGCTGGGGCTGCGCGCCGGCGAGAAGATGACGGTGCGGGACTTGCTCTACGCCCTGGTGCTGGCGAGCGCCAACGACGCCGCCGCGACGCTCGCCGAGGGGACGTCGGGATCGGTTGCCCGCTTCGTGCGGCGGATGAACCGCGAGGCGAGGGCGCTGGGGCTCGACGACACGAGCTTCGCCAACCCGATCGGCCTCGACGATCCCGACAACTACTCGAGCGCCGCCGACCTGGCGGCGCTGGCCACTGTGCTGCTGGAGGACCCGCTGTTCGCGCGCATCGCAGACAGCGAGACGGCGGTGCTGCGAAGCGGCGATCGCACCCGCAGGATCAGCTCCCGCAACACCCTGCTCGGGCTCGACGAGAGCGCCGACGGCGTCAAGACGGGTCGCACCCAGAAGGCCGGCTACGTGCTCGTCGGCTCGGCGACCCGCGACGGCACCCGGCTCGTCTCGGCCGTCCTCGGCGCGGGCAGCGAGGCGGCGCGGGATGTGGAGACGAAGCGGCTGCTCGACTACGGCTTCTCGCTGTACGAGCCCGAGCGGCCGGTCGAGCGCGGCCAGGAGCTGGCCGACCCCGACCTCGACTACCGCGACGAGACCCTGCCGCTGAGGGCCCGGCGCACGGTCGTCGTCTCCTCGCGCGAGGGCCAGGCGGTCCGCACCCGGGTCGAGGCGCCGGAGGAGCTGAGCGGGGACATCGCCGAGGGCCAGCGGCTCGGCCGCGTGATCGTCACCGTGGACGGCCGCGCCGCGGGCTCGACCCCATTGGTGGCCTCGCGCTCGGTCGAGGCCGCCACCCTGGCCGACAAGACGCTCAGCGTCGCCCAGAATCCCGTCATCTTGCTGCCCGCGGGGGCGTTCGTGATATTTGTGGGGTTGCTGCTGGCGGCCCGCGGCAGGCGCTCCGGGCCGGACGATGAGATCGAGGCGCCGACCGAGCCGAGGCCCGAGCCGCGGCGAGAGCGCCGCAAGCGGGGCCCGCGGGAGCGGACCTCGGAGGAGAGACGTCAGATGCAGGAGGAGCGGATGCGGAGGCGGCGCCGGCGGAATGGGGAAGAGGAGGGACCGGGATGATCCTCACGGTCACCCTCAACGCCGCGATCGACCGCACGGTCGCGGTGCCGAGCTTTCACCAGGGCCACCGCCACCGGGCGGTCGAGGCCAGTACCGCCGCCGGCGGCAAGGGCGTCAACGTCGCCCGGGCGCTGAAGCTGCTCGACCGCCCCGTGATCGCCACCGGCCTCACGGGCGGCCCCACCGGGGCGCGGCTGATGGAGCGGATGGCCGAGGAGTCGATCCTCACCGACTTCACCTGGATCGCGGGGGAGTCGCGCACCAACCTGGCGGTGATCGATCCCACCACGGGCGAGCAGACCGAGATCAACGAGCGCGGCCCCGACGTCACCACCGAGGAGCTCGAGCGCTTCCTGGAGAAGCTCCTCTACCTGGCCCGCGGCGCGCGCCTCTGCGTGATCGCAGGCAGCCTGCCGCCCTCCGTCCCGGCAGCCTTCTCCGCGCGCATCGTCGCCGCGCTCAAGGAGCTGGGCGTGCAGACGGTGCTCGACACCGACGGCGAGCCGCTGCTGGCCGGCCTGCGCGCCGGACCCGCCGCCGTCACCCCCAACAGCAGCGAGGCCGAGGGCGCGGTCGGCCACGAGTTCAACGACCGCGAGGAGCGGCTCGAGGGGCTTCGCAGCCTGATCGAGCTCGGCGCCGGCGAGGCGGTGATCACGCGCGAGGAGGGCTGCGTCGCCTCGCTGCTGGACGGCGCGGAGCGGCGCTTCTACGAGGCGACCGCGCCGGTGCTGGAGCCGATCGCCGCGGTCGGCTCGGGCGATGCCTTTCTGGCGGGCTTCACGGCCGCGCGCTTCGACGGGCGGCCCCCGCAGGAGTGCCTGCGCTTCGCGGTCGCCTGCGGCGCCGAATCGACCCAGCACTTCGGGGCGGGCACGATCGACCCCGAGGATGTCGAGCGCCTGACCGAGCGCATCGAGGTGGCCGAGCTGGACGCGGCCCCCGCCGTGCGCTGAGCCGCCGATGGGCTGCCTGGGGCTGCTGGCGGCGCTCGCAGCCCTCGCGGTCGCCGCGGTCAGCTGGGTCTTCTCGTCCTCGCTGCTCGACGTCGACGCCTCGCTGGGGCCGTTCGGGACCGAGGTCGAGCGGGTCGAGGCGCGCGAGGAAGCCGACCCACCACGCGACGTGGTCACCTTCGAAGCCAATCCCGGGAGCGGGCGCCCGGGCGTCTACGGCCTCGACTTCTCCGGCGGCCACGCGATCGCGGGCGCGGTGGCCGGGCGCTCCGCCGACGGCGTCGCGCGCGCCGTCAGCCACATCGATGGCGAGCTCGACCGGGGGACGCGGGTCGCCTTCGCCGCCACCGTCTGGGAGAGCGACCCGCTGCACGCTCGGGGCATCCCCTTCTCTGAGATCTCCTACGACTCGCAGCTGGGGCCGATGCCGGCGTGGCGCACCGAGGGCAGGCCGCGTAGCGGCGCCGGCGCCCGCACGGCGGTGCCCGCACGAACGTGGGCGATCTTCGTGCACGGCCACAACGCCACCCGCGCCGCGGGCCTGCGCATCCTGCGGCCGCTCGACCGGGCCGGGCTGCCGACGCTGCTGATCTCCTACCGGAACGACCCCGGTGCCCCGCCGGCCGAGGATGGTCTGCTGCACCTGGGCGCGACGGAGTGGAAGGACCTGGACGCTGCCGCCCGCTACGCGCTCGAGCACGGGGCGCGGAAGCTGGTGCTCGTCGGCAGCTCGATGGGCGGCGCGATCGTCTCGCAGTTCATCCACCGCAGCCCCCGCGCGGCGCGCGTCAGCGCCCTGATCCTCGACGCCCCGGTGCTGGACTGGAAGGCGGTGATGGACCTGCAGGCCTCCGAGCGGGGGCTGCCGGAAGCGCTCGCGACCACGACCGAGTGGGTGGTCTCGGCGCGGATCGACTTCGACTGGGACGCCTTCGACCAGATCGCCCGCGCCGAGGACTTCACGATGCCGATCCTGCTCTTCCACGGTACCGAGGACACGACGGTGCCGATCTCGAGCTCGGAGGAGTTCGCCGCCGAGCTGCCCCGAACCGTCAGCTTCTATCGCGTCCCCGGCGCCGGCCACGTCGAGGCCTGGAACGTGGACCCGCCGCTGTTCGACCGCCGCGTGCGGGACTTCCTCGAGCGGGTGCCCGGCGGGGGTTGAGAGATGGGGGGCCGCGGCTTGACCGCTGTTATCCTCGGTGAGGCGTTGAAGCGAGCTTCCGACAACGCCGCAAACAGCGGTCTTTCGCAGTTCTCGCCCCGGCCTGCCGGGGTTTTTTCGTCCGCGAACGAACATAGGGTGCCTCCATGGAGATAGAGATCGGGCGGGGCAAGAAAGGGCGCCGGGCGTACGGCTTCGACGACATCGCGATCGTGCCCTCGCGGCGCACGCGCGACCTCGACGACATCGACATCACCTGGACGCTCGGTCCCTACCGCTTCGACCTGCCGCTGGTCGCCTCGGCGATGGACGGCGTCGTCAGTCCCGAGACCGCGGGCATCGTCGGCAAGCTCGGCGGCCTCGCCGTGCTCAATCTCGAGGGCATCTGGGCCCGCTACGAGGACGCCGACGCGAAGCTCGAGGAGATCTCCAAGGCGCCGAAGAACGTGGCCACCCGCCTGCTGCAGGAGATCTACGCCGAGCCCGTGAAGCCGGAGCTGGTCTCCCAGCGGGTCACCGAGATCAAGGACCATGGCGTCGTCGTCGCCGCCTCGCTGACTCCGCAGAAGGTCAGCGAGTACCACGAGGCGGCGATCGAGGCGGGCCTCGACATCCTCGTGATCCAGGGAACGGTGATCTCGGCCGAGCACGTCTCCACCCAGACCGAGCCGCTGAACCTGAAGGACTTCATCGCCGAGCTCTCGATCCCGTGCGTGGTCGGCGGCTGCGCCTCCTACAACACCGGCCTGCACCTGATGCGCACCGGCGCCGTCGGCGTGCTCGTCGGGGTCGGCCCCGGCGCCGCCTGCACGACCCGCGGCGTGCTCGGGCTGGGCGTGCCCCAGGCGACGGCGATCGCCGACGTCGCCGCCGCCCGCTCACAGCACATGATGGAGACGGGCCAGTACTGCAACGTGATCGCCGACGGCGGCATGCGCACGGGCGGCGACGTCTCCAAGGCGATCGCGATGGGAGCCGACGCGGTCATGATCGGCTCGCCGCTCGCCCGCGCCGAGGAGGCCCCCGGCCGCGGCTACCACTGGGGCATGGCGACCTTCCACCCCTCGCTGCCGCGCGGCGCCCGCGTCACGACCAGGCAGGACGGGACCCTGGAGCAGATCCTGATGGGGCCCGCCCAGGAGAACGACGGCACCTTCAACCTGATGGGTGCGCTGCGGACCTCGATGGCGACCTGCGGTTACGCCGACATCCCCGAGTTCCATCGCGCCGAGGTGATGGTCGCACCGGCGCTGATGTCCGAGGGCAAGAAGCTCCAGAACGAGCAGTCGGTCGGGATGGGCTCGAACGGCCGCGCCGCGGTCTCCAACGGGGTCACCGTCTCGGATGACTAGTCGCGCCCTGCGCTCCGCGGTGGCGAATGTCTGACGCCCAGCGGGCGGCGGCGGTAACCGAAGACAGCGCGGCGCGCGTCCACGTCCCCGAGCGCAGCGCGCCCGGGGCCGACCCGGGGATCGAGACTCACGCCCCCAGCGCGGTCGGGATGGCGGTGGAGGAGGTGCTGGTGCTCGACTTCGGCGGGCAGTACTCGCAGCTGATCGCCCGGCGAATCCGCGAGTGCGGGGTGTTCAGCGAGCTGCTCCCCCACGACATCCCCCTGGAGAAGATCGTCGAGCGCGCGCCGAAGGCGCTCGTGCTCTCGGGCGGGCCGGCGTCGGTCTACGCCGAGGACGCGCCGGTGCTGCGGACCGAGCTGCTCGCGCTGGGAATCCCGGTGCTCGGAATCTGTTACGGCATGCAGCTGATGGCCAAGGAGCTGGGCGGCCGCGTCGAGCAGGCGCCCGCCGGCGAGTTCGGGCGCACCGAGCTGACGCTGCGCGAGGGGGGCGGTAGCCTGCTCGAAGGGCTGCCCGAGTCCCAGCAGTGCTGGATGAGCCACCGCGACACCGTCTTCGAGCCGCCGCCGGGCTTCGACGCCCTCGCCTCGAGCCCCGAGTCCCCGGTCGCCGCCTTCGAGGACTCCGAGCGCGGGCTCTACGGGATCCAGTTCCACCCCGAGGTCGTCCACACCCCCTACGGGACCGAGGTGCTGACTCGCTTCCTGCGCGAGATCGCGGGCTGTCGCGAGCGCTGGTCGGCGGCCTCGGTGATCGACGAGCAGGTCGCGGCGATCAGGGCCCAGGTGGGGGAAGGGCGCGCGATCTGCGGGCTCTCCGGCGGGGTGGACTCCGCCACGGCGGCGCTGCTGGTCCACCGCGCGCTCGGCGAGCGCCTCACCTGCGTCTTCGTCGACCACGGGATGATGCGCAAGGACGAGGCGACCCAGGTGGTCGAGTCCTTCCGCGACCGGCTCGGGGTGTCGCTCGTTCATGTGGACGCCGCCGATCGCTTCCTCGACCGGCTCGCCGGTGTCGAGGACCCCGAGGCCAAGCGCAAGATCATCGGCGAGGAGTTCATCCGCGTCTTCGAGGAGGAGGCCGCCAGGGTCGGCGACGCGGGCTACCTGGTCCAGGGCACGCTCTACTCGGACGTGATCGAGTCCGGCGGCGACGGCCGCGAGGCGGCCACGATCAAGTCCCACCACAACGTCGGCGGCCTGCCCGAGGAGATGGAGATGGACCTGGTCGAGCCGCTGCGCAAGCTGTTCAAGGACGAGGTCCGCGCGGTCGCCGCCGAGCTCGACCTGCCCGGCCGCTTCGTCTGGCGCCAGCCATTCCCCGGGCCCGGCCTGGCGATCCGCATCGTCGGCGGCGAGGTCAACCGCGAGCGCCTCGACATCCTCCGCGACGCCGACGCGATCCTGCAGGAGGAGGTGCGCGCCGCCGACCTCTACCGCGAGCTCTGGCAGTCCTTCTGCGTGCTGCCGGTCGTGCGCTCGGTCGGCGTCCAGGGCGACGAGCGCTCCTACGCCTACCCGATCGTGATCCGAGCCGTCACCTCCGACGACGCGATGACCGCCGACTGGGCGCGCCTGCCGTACGACCTGCTCGAGCGCGCCTCGAACCGGATCATCAACGAGTGTCCCGGCGTCAACCGCGTCACCCTCGACATCACCTCCAAGCCCCCCGGCACGATCGAGTGGGAGTAGGGGCGGAGCGCCAGGGCTCACGGCTTCGCCATCAGTCGGGTTCGTGGCGGGCGCCCGGCATCAGTCGCGGCCGCAAGCGGCCGCTCCATAGCCGGCGGCCTGACGACCCCTTAAGTCGGGTTCGTAGCGGCCGCCCTAGCTGAACGAGTCCCAGTACTTGACGATCGGCTCGGGGTCGATCGGCTTGCCGCCGCTGTACCAGCCCTCGCCGCCCCAGATCTCGAAGTGGAGGTGGCAGCCCGAGGCGTTGCCGCTGTCGCCGACCTGGCCGAGCGCCTGGCCCGTGCTCACCTGCATCCCCTTCTTCAGCGGGGAGCGCTTGACCAGGTGGGCGTACATGTGGTCCTGCTTGACGCCGGCGGCGTCGATGACGATGTAGTTGCCGGCACGGCCGTGGTAGGTGTTGGCCTTGACGACGCCGGTCTTGGCGACGACAAGCGGCGTGCCGCACTTGGCGAAGATGTCGATCCCCTGGTGTCCGCGGTCGGCGCCGAGGCCGTCGCCGTAGGTGTGGGGGCCCCGGACGGGGAAGCGGTACTGGGACTGGACCTCCTTCAGCTGGGCGTTGGTGCCGACCGTGAAGCTGACCGAGGAGTCCTTGCTCTGGCCGAAGCTGTCGGCGATGCGGACCGGGCCGGTGATCGCGCCCTTGCGGACAATCGCGATCACGACGCCGCTCGGCTTCACCTGCGGGCGCTTGTCCTTGGCGCGGGTGCCGTCGGCGCGGGGGAGGGAGACGACCTCGGTGTTCGCGAGGTCGGTCCCGAGCAACCTGATCTTGGACTTGACCACTCCGGTCGTGGGACCGATGCAGTTGGTCAGGCACTGGATCGAGGTGACGTCGGGATCTCCGGGCGCGGTCGTGCCGCCGCCTCCGGGGCTGGCCTGGGCGGTCGCCGCACCGGCGCCGATCACGGAGGCCGTGACGGCGATCGCGAGCACGGCCGTGACCCGCCTAGGCGCGGCTCGAGGAATGGGCCTGTCGGTTGCTGCTCGGTTCACTCTTCCCATGGCCGACGGGGTTAGCTGGCGGGCTCGCGCCGAAAGAGCGGCGCTACGGGCCTGGTTGTCCGATTCGCCCCCGGGAACGCGATGCCTGTTCCCAGTGGTTCCCCCGCTCCCGGACGGCGTGCCGACCGGGATTGGGCTTTGACTGCCGCGGCAGTATAACGTCGGCGCCCGGCGCTTGAACGCGGATTCGCCGCGGGGTGCGCGGTCGCTCCGGCACGGCCGAGGCAGGCCACGCCTGCCCGCCCGGTGGCTATCATGCCCCACCGGCCGCGCCTCGGCGCGGCGCTTCTATGAGCGCAGCCATAGCCAACAAGACCTATCAGGCCAACGCCGCCGATCGCGAGCGCGATTGGTACCTGGTCGACGCCGAGGGCAAGACCCTGGGCCGGCTCGCAACGCAGATCGCCGACGTGCTGCGCGGCAAGCGCAAGCCGACCTATACGCCCCACGTCGACGTCGGCGATTTCGTCGTCGTCGTCAACGCCGAGAAGGTCGCCGTCACCGGCAACAAGCTCGAGGCGAAGCGCTACTGGCGCCACTCCGGCTACCCGGGCGGGATCCGCTCGCGGACCCTCGCCGAGATGCTGGAGCGCCAGCCCGAGGAGGTGCTGCGCAAGGCGGTCAAGGGGATGCTTCCCCGCAACCGCCTGGCCCGCAAGCAGCTGACCAAGCTCAAGGTCTACGCCGGCCCCGACCATCCCCACCAGGCCCAAAAACCCGAGAAGCTGGAGATCGAGACGTGAGCGGAGCGAGGAAGACCACGAATCGGCACCGGTCGCGCGGCGGACGCCGAGCGATCGCGAGCATCTGATGAGCGACGAAGAGCGCCAGGACACCGAGCAGCCCGAGGGCGACGCCCCCGAGCAGCCCGAGGGCGACGCCCCCGAGCAGCAGCCCGAGGCCCCCGAGACCCCGGAGGCCAGCGAGGCCGAGGCTCCGATCGAGGAGCCCGCCCCGGGGGAGGACGCCCCCGCCGAGGAGGACGTCCCCGCCGCCGAGGAGGAGGCACCCGCCGCCGAGGAGGAGGCACCCGCCGCCGAGGAGGAGGCACCCGCCGCCGAGGAGGAGGCACCCGCCGCCGAGGAGGAGGCACCCGCCGCCG
>VGBV01000068.1 GCA_016870325.1 Actinomycetota bacterium | reverse complement strand
CGGGCGCGCGAAGAGGTCGGCGGCCGCGCCGAGGACGCTCGCAAGCGCGCGGTCGGCGCCGTCGACCAGCCGCTCGCCGCCGCCGACCGGGCCCGCCGCCGCGCGCGCGTCCCCGGCTTCCCGATCAGCGCCTATGACCAGCTCTCGATCGGCCAGGTCGACGCCCGGCTCGGCGAGCTATCGCCTCAAGAGCTGCGGCGCGTGCGCGACTACGAGCGCAATCACAAGGCGCGCAAGGGCGTCCTGCGCGCGCTCGACCGCCGCCTGACCGGCGGGCGCTAGCCCTCCTCGCTCAGCGACTTGCGGCGCTCGTCCACCTCTTGGGCGACCTCGTCGAGCGACTCGACCGACCCCTGCGCCCTGACCGCGAGCTTCGCCAGCTCCTTGCGCACATCCTCGGTCGCCTCCTCGAGCGTGCTGCGCCAGCTCGAGACCTGATCGGTGGCCTGCTTGCTCGCCTCGCTGGAGGCGTCGCGCAGGCGCGCCACGGCGGCGTCGATGTTCGAGCGCACGTCGCCGGTCGCCTTCTCACCGGCCGTCCTCAGGTCGTCGATCGCCTTCTGCACGTTGTCCATGACGCCACCGCCCTCGGTACCGCCCGAACCGCTCTGGCTGGACTCCATCGGTTCACCTCCTTCTCGCTGCTCTTGATTTGCGCAAATTGCGGAAAGAGCCTATCTCCCCACTCTCTAGGGTGGGTGCATGGCCGAGATCGAACTCGAACCGCCGGCGAGCCCGGGCGACCCCGGCGACGGCGCCCCCACGCGGGCCCAGCGCCCCCGCTCCCGTGACGAGCTGGAGCTGGAGATCGAGTCGCTCGCCTACGGCGGCCGGGGCGTGGCGCGGCGCGACGGGTACGTCGTCTTCGTCAGCGGAGCGCTGCCCGGCGACCGCGTGCGTGCGGCGATCACCAGGAGCAAGCGGCACTTCGCCGAGGCGCGGACGGTCGAGCTGCTCAGCCCCAGCCCCGACCGGGTGCCGGATCGCTGCGACCACGGCGGCGAGCCCTGCCCCGGCGCCCCCTGGCAGGGCCTCGCCTACGAGCGCCAGCTCGCGCACAAGCAGGGGCAGGTCGACGACGCCCTGCGCAGGATCGGGGGGCTGGACGGCTTCGAGCTGGCACCGATCCTCCCCGCCGCCGAGCGCTGGCGCTACCGCAACAAGCTCGAGTACTCGTTCGGCCTGGCCGGGGACCGCGGCGATGCCGAAGCGAGCGGGGGCGAGCTGGTCCTCGGCTTCCACGCGCGGGGTCGCTGGGACCGGATCGTGGACGCCCGCGACTGCCTGCTGGCCTCGGAGCGCAACAACGCGCGCCGCAACGAGCTGCGCGACTGGGCGCGGGCGACGGCGCTGGCACCCTATGACCGCCGATCCCAACATGGCGTGCTGCGCAACCTGGTGATCCGCGAGGGCCGCCGCACCGGGCAGCTGCAGAGCCGCCTGGTCACCTCGGCGGCCGAGATCCCCCGGCCGCCGGTCGATCTGCACACGATCGTCGAGGACCCGCGCGCGAGCGGCACCGACGGGCCGACCGGAGCGCTCGGGGCCGAGTACCTGGAGGAGGAGCTCTGCGGGCTGCGCTTCCGGATCTCACACCGCGCCTTCTTCCAGACGAACACCGAGATGGCGGAGAGCCTGTACGAGCTGGCGCTGGAGATGGCCGGGCTGGGCGGAAGCGAGCGCGTCTACGACCTTTTCTGCGGCATCGGCACGCTCTCGCTGGTTCTCGCGCGCCGCGCCGGCGAGGTCTGGGGCATCGAGCTGGTCGACGACGCGATCACAGACGCGGAGCGCAACGCCGAGCTCAACGGCGTCGGCAACGCGCGCTTTCGCGCCGGCGACGTCCGCACCGGCATCCGCCCGCTGCTGGAGGAGACGGGCAGACCCGACGTCGTGGTCGTCGACCCGCCCCGGGCCGGGCTCTCGAAGAAGGTCGTCCGCAGGCTGATCGAGTGCGAGGCCCGCCGCATCGTCTACGTCTCCTGCAACCCGACCACGCTCGCGCCCAACGCGGCTCAGCTCGGCGAGGCCGGCTATAGGCTGCGGCTCTTGCAGCCCGTTGACATGTTCCCCCAGACCCCGCACATCGAGTGCGTCGCACTTCTTGAGCGGCCCAGGGTCGCCAGGGGGTCGGCGCCCGAGCCCGGCACGCCCGGACGCGAAGCGGAGGACGTGCCGGAGGGCGCCCCGTGAGCCGCGGCTTCGGGGTCGCGGCCGGGCTCGACCCCGGGGTCGCCTCGCCGCTGGCCGGCCGCTGCCAGGAGCTCGGCTACGCCTCGATCTGGTCCAACGACCACCCTGGCGCCAAGGGTCTGGACACGCTGGCCGACTTCGCCCGCGGCGCCGACCGGATCGAGCTCGGCGTGGGCGTGATCGCGCTCGACCGCCACGAACCCGCCGCGATCGCCGCCGACCTCGAGCGCACCGGGCTCGACCGCGAGCGGATCTGGCTCGGCGTCGGGGCGGGCTTCACCAAGAAGCCCCTGACGACCATGCGCGAGGCGCTTCCCACCCTGCGCGAGCAGCTCCCGGGCGTCCGCCTGGTGCTCGCCGCGATGGGCCCCAAGATGTGCGCGTTCGCCGGCGCCGAGTGGGACGGGGTCTTCTTCAACTGGATGACCCCGGAGTACGCCCAGGTGGCGCGCGAGCACGCCGAGGCGGGCGCCGCCGACGCCGGCCGCGAGCCGCCGCCTGTGATGGGCTACGTCCGCACCGCCGTCGGCTCCGGCTCAGAGCGGCGCCTGGCCAAGGAGGAGGCCTTCTACCGCGATCTGCACAAGGGCTACCGCGACCACTTCGACCGGCTCGGCGAGCCCGAGGGCACGGTCGGGGTGGCCGCCGAGAACGCCGGCGAGGCCCAGACCGAGCTGAGCCGCTACCGCGCCCTCGACACGGTGGTGGTCAGGGCGCTCGCAAGCGCGACGATCGAGGACATGAGCGCCGTCGCGGAGGCCGCGGCGCCGGGAGCCTGACCCGCCTAGCCGCCGAGGATCCTCGCCTTCTCCTTCTCGAACTCGGCGTCGGAGAGCGCGCCCGACTCCTTCAGCTTCGCAAGCCGCTCCAGTTGCGCGACGCGGTCGTCTCCGGATTCAGCCTGGCCGCCGGCGCCGAGCGCTGAGCCCGGATCACCCGAGCCCTGCACGCTGACCTGGGCGCCGGGCATCGCTTGCTGCAGCGCCTGCACGATATCGTCGACGTTTCCGCCTCCCGAGACCACCTGGCCGCCTCCACCCTGGTTCAGCTGGGCGGCGAGCGCGTCGGCGCTGGCCTGCGCGGCCTCCTGCTGGTCGGGGACGTCGTCCCACTGCACCTTGACGCGCTCGGGATCGGCGCGATCGACGGTCACTGGGAGCGTATGGCCGGGCCAGGGCCACTTCTTGGTCGGGGCGATGCAATCGAGCTCGACGCTCGTCGCGGGGATCCCCTCCGCCTGAATCACCAGGTTCAGGTTGACGTTCGCCGAGCTCGCGTGGTCCGGTGGCTGCGTGCTGCCGACCACCTGCGCGGTCCCGTCCACCGGGTCCTTCATCCGCATCGCCTTGAAGGAATCGCCGAGCAGCCCCATCCCGGCCGATACTACGGTTACTCGGCAGCCGTGTCCAGTTGGGCGAGGACGGAAGCTGTGCCGGCGCTCATGGTGGGTCTTCCGCCGGCCTGATCGACGCGGCGCCCCCTCCGTGGCCACGATCACAGCGTCAGCGTACTGCCGCGCCGACGCTCCGAAGACGGCGACCGTCTCCGCAACCCAGGCCGATCCCGGGACCGCGCTCACCCTCGGCCCTTCGATCACGAGCTCATGCAGCGGCAAGCGCTGGGCGGTCGCGCGCCCAAGCCTCGACGTCCACACCCACTGCGCCAAGGTCAGGCGGCGGGTCCAGCCCGGCCACCACGGCCTGCCCGAAGAAGACGAAACCACTCGGCGGCGGCCTCTCCCAGGGCGGCACCATCGGCACCGCGGCTGACGCGGAGCCGCCGCCGGATCAGTAGGGCGGCAGCTGGTCGTACCAGGCGCCGATCGCCCGGAACGACGACCAGAAGCGCTGCTTGGCGCCCTGCTCGTCGAGCGACTCGTCGATGTCCGGAACGAACAGGGCGTCGATCGTGGGGGTCAGCGGCTGGATCTCGCCCTCGCTGGCCTCGACCGTCGAGGCGAGCGGAAGCTGCAGCTCGTTCAGCACCTCGAGCGCCTCCTCCCCCATCACGACCACGATCCGCGGCTGCACGATCGCGATCTCCTCGGCGACGCGCTCGACGCAGGGGTCGGCGGCGGCGTCGGGGTCGCTCAGGGGGCACTTGACGCAGAGCGTGCCGAAGACGACGATCGGGTCGATCGAGAGCCGCTTGAAGCTCTTCATCAGGGCGTTGCCGGCGCGGCCGTAGAAGGCGACGCCCTCCTCGATCTCCGAGGGCGTGGCCGTGTGCTTGAGCATGAAGATGTCGGCTTGGGGGTGCCCCGAGCCCTGCACCGGCATCACGCTGCCGCGGGGGCAGCGCTCGCAGGCGGACAGGTCGTGGCCCAGGTCGTTGAGCTCACGAATCGCCCGCTCCAGGTACTTCTCCCGGATCTCGTCGTCGGTGGTCGGCGGCACGGCTGCCTGGTCTTTCTTCGGCTCCCCGCCCGACCCTTGCGCGTGCATCAACTCTTGCCGACCGGGCGCTTTCGCCCAGAGCCGCCTCGACCCCCGGGCCCGGACCGTTGCCGGGCCGCCAGCGAGCGGCCGCCGCGGCCGCCGCTCGTCTGCAGGAACTTCAGCGCCTGCACGTAGACGAGGTTCTTGTGCTTGCGGACGATGTCCGCATCGCGCATCGCCTGCAGGAACTCGGCCGGCCCCTCGAAGTCCCGCAGCTTGATCATGACGCTGCCCAGGCCCTGTGCGACGTGGCTGTCCGACCCCGCCCCGGCGACGATGTCGTACTTGCGGGCGAAGCGCACGGCCTCCTCGTTGAAGGAGTCGATCGCGATTCGGGGGTTGAAGACCTCGAGGATGTCGATCTCGGCAACCACGTCGAGCAGGTGCTCGTAGTCGGGAACCGAGTGCATGCGGTCGAAGGGATGCGGGACGTAGACCAGGCCCCCCTGCCGCTTGATCTCGGCGATCGTCTCGGCCAGCGACATCCCCCGCTCGATCTTCTCCTCGATGAAGAGGCCGATCACCTCTCCCTGTTGCGCGGTCTTCACCTCCTCGGCCACGATCACCTTGATGCCGCCCATCTCCCGGGCCAGCTCGCGGGCCTCGAGCGCTCCTGAGACCTCGTTGTGGTCGGTGATCGCGATCGCTCCCAGCCCCCGCTCCTTCGCCGTCGCCAGCAGCACCTCGACCGGAGTCGCGCAGTCCGGCGAGTGGTCGGTGTGCATGTGCAGGTCGCAATGGATCAGCTCCCTGCCCTGCAGGCGCTTGCGGATCACGGGGTCGCCGGCGGGATCGTGGCGCCTGGCGACCAGCCGCCGGTAGACCGCCTCCAGCTCGTCGCCGACCTCGCCCCAGCCGCGGCCCTCGCCTCCCGAGCGCGCGCTCGACGCCAGGCTCGAGCGCAGCTCGGGCTCGCGGCAGAGGCGCTCGAGCTGGGCGGCGAGCGTCTGCGAGTCGCCGACCGGGAACAGCAGCCCGCGCTCGCCGTCCCCGACCAGCTCGCGGTAGGTCTCGAGGTCGGAGACGACGGGAACGGCCCCGGCGGCCAGCGCCTCGCGGGCGACGCCCGGCGCCGGCCGCACCCCGCCCGAGGCGAGGCAGACGATGTCGGCGCCGGCGATCACCTGCGGAGGCTCTCCGTCGGTGGGCCTGAGCAGGCGCACCCGCTCGCGCAGCCTGCGGCTGACGCGCGCCAGCGGGTCGGTCTGCCCGTCGAACCAGATCACGCCCTCCCAGTCGAGGTCGTCGGGCAGGCGCCGCAGCGCGCGCAGGAACAGGCGCAGGGCGCCGCGCTCCTCCTCCGCGCAGTGGACGATCCGGACCCGTCCGGCAGGCGGCGCCGGCAGCACGGGGTCGGCGACGTCCGCGCCCGCGCGGATCAGCTCGCAGGGGCCGGGGAAGAACCGCTCCAGCATCTCGGCCGTCGCCAGGGTGCTGGCGGTGCGGGCGTCGATGCGGCCGAAGAACATCTCCACCAGCATGCGCGCGACCTGGGTCGAGAGCACGCGCTCGACCGGCTCGTGGAAGCTGGCGACGTTGAGCGAGAGCGAGTGGCGCAGCGCCGCCGATCCCGGGCTGGGGGCGAACGGCTCGTGCACGTGGACGATGTCGAACGGGACCGCCTCGAACAGCTGCTCGAGGGCGCCGCTGACGTCGAGCGGGATCGGCGCCGGGCGCCGTCGAGGCCCGCTCGGCAGGGGCAGGCTCTGGCCGATCGCCAGCACCCGCGGGTTGTCGGCGGCGAAGAGCGAATCGGGGTCCGCGGCGGCGGCCCGAATCGCCCGCTTCCCGTCGCGGATCGCCGTGCGGGAGTCCGAGGGGGCCGCGACCAGCACGCGGTGCCCGCGCTGCGCCAACTCGACCGAGGTGCGCTCGACGAACTCCGCGATCTCGTGCCGCGAGCCCCAGCGCTGGGGGCTCACCTGGGCGATCGCAAGTCCGTCAGCGGCGCTCACGTGCTTGAGGATATGACCGAGGCCGTTTCGCGAGGGCAAGACCGGTCGCGAGCCCGTCCCCGGATCCTTGGCCCGGTTGCGGGCCTTCGGGTCCACCCGCACCTTGATCTCGCCCGCGCGCCGCAGGAAGCTGAACCCAGCAGGGTCACCTTGAAGGCCGAGCCGGCCGAGGAGCTGCCCCGGTTGACCCCCAGCTCGAGGCGTCGCTCTGGCGAACTCGCAGGTGCTCTGCATCAACCTCCGCGCCGCTCGCTCGGAGCGAACCTAGCTGCTGAGGTCTTCCGCGTAGCGGACGAACACGGGGACTCGCACCCCCGAGCGCCTGGCCATGCCGGGCGTACACGACGTACACGAGAAAGGGCGCGCCCGGCAGGGCGCGCCCTTCGCAACTCGGTGCGGCGAGGGCTACTTGGCCTTCGTCTTCTTCTTGCCCTTCTTGCCCTTCTTCTCGCCGTCGGCCGGCAGGCCGCGCTGGCGGGAGTTCTTGCTGATGAACTCCTCGGTCATCTCGCGGGCCACGGGGTCGGGCCGCTGGTTGTGCGGCGACTTCATCAGGTAGCTCGACGGCCCGTCGAGCTGGCCGGAGATCCCGTTGTTGAGGGCGAGCTTGATCGTGCGCACGGCGTCGATCACGATGCCGGCCGAGTTCGGCGAGTCCCATACCTCGAGCTTGAGCTCGACGTTCAGGGGCACGTCGCCGAAGGACTTGCCCTCGACGCGAATGTGCGCCCACTTGCGGTCGGTCAGCCACGGCACGTAGTCCGAGGGCCCGATGTAGACGTCGTCGGCGGGCAGCTCGTGATCCATGATCGAGGTGACCGCGTTGGTCTTCGAGATCTTCTTGGACTCCAGGCGCTCGCGCTCGAGCATGTTGTAGAAGTCCATGTTGCCGCCGACGTTGAGCTGGCTGGTGCGCTCCATGCGGACCCCGCGGTCGGCGAACAGCCTCGCGAGCTGGCGGTGCACGATCGTGGCTCCGACCTGCGACTTGATGTCGTCGCCGATGATCGGAAGGCCCGCCTCGGTGAAGCGCTCGTCCCAGTAGTCCTCACGGGCGATGAACACGGGCAGGCAGTTGACGAAGCCGACGCCGGCGGCCAGGGCCTGCTCGACGTACCACTTGGTCGCCTGCTCGGAGCCGACCGGCAGGTAGCAGACGACGACGTCGGTCTGCGTGTCCTGCAGGATGCCGACGATGTCGGCGGTCTGCCCCGGCGCCTTGGTGATCTTCTGCTTCAGGTACTTGCCGAGGCCGTCGTGGGTCATGCCGCGGTGGACCTTGACCCCCTGCTTGGGGACGTCCGAGAACTTCATCGTGTTGTTCTGGCCCGAGAAGATCGCCTCGGACAGATCCTTGCCGACCTTGTCGGCGTCGATGTCGAAGGCGGCGGTGAACTCGATGTCGCGCACGTGGTAGCCGCCCAGGTCCACGTGCATCAGGCCCGGCACCTGCTCGGCCGGGTCGGCGTCCTTGTAGTACTCGACGCCCTGCACGAACGAGCTCGCGCAGTTGCCGACGCCGACGATGGCCACTCGGACCTTGTCGTCGCGGGCACCGTTGCGCGCCACTCCGTTCGATCTGCCATTGACGGTACTCATGCCTGAGAATTCCTCCTAATGCGAAGTCTTGACGCTGAAATGACACTTACGGAGCGCCGCGGTTACACGTCCGCGGCCGCTCCCTCCGCCCCTTCCGGGGCCTGATCCGTCCCCTCCATCGCCTTCAGTGCGTTTCTCACGTGCCAGACGCGCTGCACGACTGTGAAGGCTGTGAGCACGGCCATCGCATAGATCGCGGGGGCCAGCAGCTCGATCTCGAAGACGCCGGCCCCTTTTGCGAATACGAGGCCGATGGACAGTATGACCACTCTGACCGGCCTTGTGGCGATCCCGACCTTGCATTCCACTCCAAGCGCCTCGGCGCGGGCCCGGGTGTAGGAGACCATCAGGGAGCCGAGCACGACCACCACGCACATGGCCGCAGCGAAGTCCTCGCCGTTCTGCGCGAAACGGTAGGCCACCGCGGCCAGCACGATCCCCTCCTCGATCCGGTCCAGGGTCGAGTCCAGGAAGGCGCCGAACAGCGTCCCCTTGCCCGAGGCGCGCGCGTAGCGCCCATCGAGCGTGTCCATGATCGAGCCGAGGATGAAGGCGATCCCGCCCATGAAGTAGTAGCCCTGCCAGACCAGCACGGCCGCCGCCAGATTGCCCACGAGCCCGACCATCGAGATCGAGTTCGGCGTCAGTCGCGACTCGATCAGTCGGTTGCTGACGACCAGGGAGAGCTCCTTGGCCGCGGTGGAGCGGGGCTGCTCGTTCACGTCGCCACCGCCTCGGGCGCGATCGCGCCCGCTCCCTCGCGCTCGGCCGGCCCGCGGAACGCCCAGTCCGGGTTGGCCCGCGCGAGCAGCGTCGCGACGCCCGCCGCGGCGGCGGCGGTGAAGGCACCGAACAGCCCGTCTATCCAGAAGTGGTTGCCGCTGGCGACGACCACGTAGGTCATCAGCAGCGGATAGGCGAACAGAATCCCCTTGAGCCAGCGGGGCCGCACCAGCAGCGCCAGCGACCAGGCGAAGATGATCGAGATGCCGACGTGCATCGAGGGCACGGCGGCGAAGGGGTTGAAGAGCGGGTTGCCGGGATCGCTCATGATCGGCTCGTTGCCGGTGATGGAGGCGTCGACGCCCAACTCCGGTACGAAGCGGGGCGGGGCGGTCGGATAGAGCGCGTATGCGAGGGTCGAAATCGCCATCGCGGCGAACAGCGTGTTGCGGACGAAGCCGAAGCTCCCCCTCCAGCCGAAGTAGATCAGCGTCAGCGCCAGCACACTGCCCTTGAAGTGCAGGTTCGCATAGCCCCAGCGCGCGATCTCGCCGGGGACCGCGTTGGCCGCCGCCCAGTCGTGGATGTCGAGCTCGACGAAGCTGTGCAGCGCGAGTTCCAGCGAGATCAGGTCTCGGGCGTGGGCGAGCGATGTGGCGTAGCTGCCGTCGACGGCGCCGCGCGCGTAGCGCCACGCGGTGTAGGCCGCGGCGAGGACCGCGAGCTGCACCAGCAGATCGAGCGGGCCGCGGGGCAGGAAGCGCCGCCGCAGCTCTGCGGCGCTCAAGACCCTCCGGGCGGGACGACCGCCTTCTCCCAGCCGCCGACGGCGGGCGGGTTGTCCGCGCAGCGTCTGCCCCGGTCGAGCGCACGCCAGGGGCTGAAGTCGACCCCGACCCGTAGCCGGCCGGGCTCCGTCACGGTCGCCCGCGTGAAGCCCGTCGCGCTCTGCTCGAGGCAGCCGGTTCCCTCCTCGATCTTCCAGTAGGGCGTCCAGCGCACCTTGACCAGGATCGCGCCCGGGGAGTCGGCGACCACCGTGAAGCCCTCCCGGGTCAGCTTGGCGCTGCGAGCCGCGCCGATCGCCAGGGGCGATGGGTCCTCGACCCGGTAGACGATCCAGTCGGCGCTGCTGAAGACCCGCGTCAGGTAGGGCAGCCCCTCCGCGATCAACCTCGCCTCGGCCTCACCGGCGTAGTCGAGCTTGGTCCGCGGGACCGCCACGAAGCCGACCGCGAGGTCGTCGAGCCAGGCGCGATAGGCGTCGGCCGTGAGCGGCCCGCTCTCGTCCTCGTAGAAGAGCGGGTTGAGCTTGCGGTCGAGCTGGCGCTCCCAGCCCCGGGCGATGAAGAGGCCGCGCGGGAGGTAGGCCGATTCCCAGTGGTGGACGACCGGCAGCACCTCGACGCGCTGGCTCCAGTAGCGCGTCTCGCCGCGCAGGTAGTCGTGGACGGGCGCGTAGAAGGAGGCCTGGACCGAGGGCTGGGCGTGCACCGTCTCCAGGTCTCTGATCACGGGCGAGAGCTGCCAGTAGACCAGGAAAGGGACCAGCAGCAGCGCGTAGCGCTGGCGCTGCCAGAGCGAGAGCGCGAGCACGGGGCCGAGGAAGAGCAGGCCCATCCGGGTCACGTTGCCCCCCATCGGGCTGTCGATCAGGAAGGAGCCGGCGAGCGCCGCCGCGTAGGCGGCGACCCCGTAGCGCAGCACCTTCTCCTCCCTGGGGATCGCGAGGAAGACGGCGAGCGCGATCAGCAGCGCCGGCTGGAAGCTCGAGGCGACGAAGGGGTGGTCGCCGCCCTCGGGGAAGGCCACGGCCAGCAGCACGGCCGCCCCGAGCGCCGCGGCGGCCAGCTCGACCCCGGTGCGGCTGCGCTCGGC
>VGBV01000067.1:7500-10880 GCA_016870325.1 Actinomycetota bacterium | reverse complement strand
CCTCGCCGCCGGCGCGCCGGGGGCGCTGCGCATCCGGGGCGACCGCGTCGAAGCTCGTCGTGTTGCCGGTCGCCCGCCGCCGCGCGGCGCGCGCCATCTTGCGGCCCTCGCCGGGCGTGCGCGGCCCCGCGGGCCCAGCGTCGGGTGGGGCGATCGAGTCGAGATCATCGCCTGCGGGCACGCTGTCGGCCAAGCTCAGCCAGTCATCGTCGGCGCCGGCGGGCGGGGGCGGGGGAGCCGGGTCGCGCCGGGGCCGCCGTCGTGGGGGAGGCGAGGACTCGGGCTGCTCGCGGACGAGCGGGGGCAGGGTGCCCGATCCGGCGCCGTTGGCACTGCCGCTCTGGTCATGCGAGCCGTTCGAGGCCGAGCCGTTGGAGCGTGACCCTCCCGTGACGGCGCTGCCCAAGGACCGCAGCTTGTCTGCGAGGCCGCCTCCGGCTCCCTTGCCGCCGGCGGGCACGCCGCCGGCCGAGACCTCGCCGGGGTCGTCGAGCGCGTCGAAGGGGTCCTTGTCCGGGGATCCGCTGCGCCGGCTCTTCCCGGGGGCGCTCTGGCCGGGCCTGGAACCGGTGCCGCTTCGGGCACCGTTGTCCCCGGCGGCGGCGCCGCCGCGCGACGAGGAGGCCCCTCGGCCCACGTCGAAATCGAAGTCGAAATCGGTATCCGTCATCTATCCCATCCACCGCACCGGGCCAACACCCCGGCTCTCGTTCGCCCGGCGTGCGCCCCCTCGATGATTTCGGGGAGCCTGGGCGCCAAGAATGAGCTCGCGCACAGGCAGCCGCGCCCGGCCAGGCGGAAGGCCGCCAGTCTAGCATTGGCCCTATGACGGAACTAAAGGCCGGAGCGGCCCGGATTGACGCCTGAGACGAGCGTGCTCACGCACGGCGCAGAGGACGTTCTGCCCGCGGGCCGCCTGGCCGAGCAGCTTGCCGAGGGCAGGCCGCTGCGCGTGAAGCTGGGGATCGACCCGACCGCTCCCGACATCCACCTGGGTCACGTCGTCGTTCTCAACAAGCTGGCCGAATTCCAGGCGCACGGCCACACCGTCGTGCTGATCATCGGCGACTACACGGCACGGGTGGGCGACCCGAGCGGACGCGACAGCCGCCGCCCCGTGCTCAGCCCGGAGGAGATCGACGCCAACGCACGCACGTTCCAGGATCAGGCCTTCAGGGTGCTCGACCCCGACCGGACCGAGGTGCGCTTCAACAGCGAGTGGCTCGAGATGCCGGTGCAGGCGCTGTTCGAGCTGGTCGGCAAGGTGACCGTGGCCCGTCTGCTCGAGCGCGACGACTTCAGCAAGCGGATGGCGGCGGACCAGCCGATCTCGGCGCTCGAGCTGCTCTATCCGATCATGCAGGGCTACGACTCGGTCGCGGTGCGATCCGACGTCGAGCTGGGGGGGACCGACCAGAGGTTCAACCTGCTGTTCGCGCGCGATGTGCAGCGCGCCTACGGGGTGCCCGAGCAGTCGGTGATGACGATGCCGATCCTGCCCGGCCTGGACGGCGAGCGGCGCATGAGCAAGTCGCTCGGCAACTACGTGGGCGTGACCGAGCCTCCCGAGGAGATCTTCGGCAGGGTGATGAGCATCCCCGACGCGGTGATGCCGCTCTATTTCGAGCTCCTGCTCGGGCGCGAGCTTCCCGACGGCGCCCCCGTCGACGGGAAGCGGGAGCTTGCGCGCAGCCTGGTGGCGCGCTTTTACGACGAGGCCGCCGCCGGGGCCTCCGAGGCTGCGTTCGACCGCGTCCACGTCCAGCGCCGGGCTCCCGAGGAGATGCCCGAGGTCAGCCTCGGCGATCTCGAGGGCGGGGACGGAGCCGAGGGCGAGGTCCACATGCCGGCCCTGATCGCCGGAGCGTTCGGGATCTCGAGCAGCGAGGCGAGGCGCCTGCTGGGGCAGGGCGGAGTCAAGCTCGACGGCGAGGGCGTCTCCGCGGACCGCCTCGACCTGCCGCGCTCGGAGCTCGAGGGCCGCGTCCTGCAGGTCGGAAAGCGCCGCTTCGCACGCCTTTCCGCCTAGCCAGGGAGCTTCAGGAAGAAATCAGGCGCCACGCCCTTGAAATCGGCGCCTCCGCCTGGCTATACTGCGCGGTCGCTCTTGCCTTGGATTTCGAAAGGAGCAGCTTCGTAAGAGGCGCCCCCGAACGGCCGCAACCCGGCCGCTCCCATACGGGCCCCTCAATCGAGGGGCTTTTTCGTGCCGGGGCCAGGGGATTTCGAGGCGACGAGGCCCGTCGCATCGGCACAGCGGTCTTTGAAAACTGAGCAGCGCGTTCGAAGGGCTTTCGAGCCCTTCCAACTCGAGCCCGACCCCGCCCATCATGCACCGGGCGGGGCCGAAGAACAACTCCGTCATGTACGTCATCGCTCTGTGTACGCGATGACAGTCAGCTACATGACAACTCTCTTGTGACTGACTAAGTCAGGTCACGTCACACTTTTTACGGAGAGTTTGATCCTGGCTCAGGACGAACGCTGGCGGCGTGCTTAACACATGCAAGTGGAGCGACGAACCAGGCTTCGGCCTGGGGCAAAGCCGCGAACGGGTGAGTATCACGTGGGTAACGTGCCCCGATGACCGGGACAACCCGAGGAAACTCGGGCTAATACCGGATGTGCTGTTCGGTCGCGAGACCGTCCAGTAAAGGAAGCTTCGGCCTCCGCATTGGGAGCGGCCCGCGGCCCATTAGCTTGTTGGTGAGGTAACGGCTCACCAAGGCAACGATGGGTAGCTGGTCTGAGAGGACGATCAGCCACACTGGGACTGAGACACGGCCCAGACTCCTACGGGAGGCAGCAGTGGGGAATCTTGCGCAATGCGCGAAAGCGTGACGCAGCAACGCCGCGTGAGGGAAGACGGCCTTCGGGTTGTAAACCTCTTTCAGGAGGGACGAAGGTTCAGGCGCGAATAGCGTCCTGGACTGACGGTACCTCCAGAAGAAGCTCCGGCTAACTACGTGCCAGCAGCCGCGGTAATACGTAGGGAGCGAGCGTTGTCCGGAATCATTGGGCGTAAAGAGCGCGTAGGCGGCCCGGTAAGTCCGTTCTGAAAGTCAAAGGCTCAACCTTTGAAAGCGGATGGATACTGCCGGGCTAGAGTCCGGAAGAGGCGAGTGGAATTCCTGGTGTAGCGGTGGAATGCGCAGATATCAGGAGGAACACCAACGGCGAAGGCAGCTCGCTGGGACGGTACTGACGCTGAGGCGCGAAAGCGTGGGGAGCAAACAGGATTAGATACCCTGGTAGTCCACGCCGTAAACGATGGGCATTAGGTATGGGAGGTGTCGACTCCTCCCGTGCCGGCGCTAACGCATTAAATGCCCCGCCTGGGGAGTACGGCCGCAAGGCTAAAACTCAAAGGAATTGACGGG
>VGBV01000067.1:0-2500 GCA_016870325.1 Actinomycetota bacterium | reverse complement strand
TGCCTCGTCTGTCACCTCGACACCTCGCGCAGCGGGCTGCTTTTCGACCCTCGCTTCGTGCGCCACCTGACCCCCTGGCTGAACGCGCAGTCGGCCGCGTGCGTCGTGCAGGGAGCCGAGCCGGTGCTGTCGCGTTCCCCGGTGGGGCGAGGCGTGCTCGCAGCCGCGCGTGCCGTGCTCGCGGTCGGCCTGGGCCTGCTGATCGAGCGCGAGCTGCGCGGCGAGGACGTGCCCGGGGCGAGCGACGACGCCTCCGGCGTCGCGGTGGTGGCAGAGCTCGCCCTGGAGCTGGCCGCCTCGCCGCTCGAGCGGACGCGGGTGGTCGCCCTGATGACCGGCTGCGAGGAGTCGGGACTGCTGGGCGCCCGGCACTTCCTGCGCAACCGCGACACGAAGGGCTGGCTGTTCGTGAACGTGGACAACGTCGGCGGACCCGCGACGCTGCGCTACACCCGCCGCGAGGGGCTGGCCCGCAAGTGGGACTGCGACCCGGGCCTCGTCGCGATCGCGGACCGGATCGCGACCGAGCGGCCGCAGCTCGGGTTCGAGCCCAGCGAGGGCCCGATCGGGCTCACCTACGACGCCACGCCCGTGCTGGCGGGCGGGGGTCGCGCCATCACCCTGGTAGCGGGTGACGATGGCGTCATTCCCAACTACCACTGGCCGACCGACACCGCCGAGAACCTCGATCCCGCTTGCGTGGCCCGCGCCCACGCCGTGGCGCGGGAGCTGGTCGTGGCGGTCGACCGGGGCGAAGCCGACTGAAGGCTTCGCCTTAGGGGCGCGGCCACCGGCGCCCGCCCGCACCGGTCGCAGCCGCAAGCGGCCGCTTTGAGGAGAGCGGGCTGCTAGCCGCTAGGCGGCGAGCCGCTCGGGCGTGCCCGCGCGGTCGTGCAGAGGATGCGGGGCACCGGAGGGCAGACCCGAGGGCCGGCGTTCGCAGTCTCGGGCGGGCTCGGGCTCGATCCCGTACTCGCCCAGGGTCGCGAAGTCGACGACCAGGTCGGCGGCGTCGAGGAGCCGCTCGCGGATGTCAATGAGCTTGGCTGTCATGCGGGCCAAGCTATGAAGGGCGCCGGACGGAAACCGGTGTTTTGCAGGACTTCCTGCAGTGCAGCCAGAACGAGATGTAGATTCGCCCCCGAGCGTCGACCGAGAGGAGCCCCGCAGATGCCGTTGGCCGTGAGCAGCTACGAGTTCTCAGTCTTCATCCACATCACCGCCGTCGTGGTCGGCTTCGGCGCGACCTTCGCGGAGTCGGTGATGTTCCCCGTGGCGATGAAGCTCAGCCCCCGGCATCTTCCCTACGTCCACCGCCTGCAGCTGACGATCAACCGGCACTTCGCGGCTCCGGCGCTGCTGGTGGTGGTCGCGACCGGCGTCTACCAGATGGCCGAGGGCAACTGGAGCTACGGCGACTTCTGGGTCAGCGGCACGCTTGCGATCGTGATCATCATCGCGATCCTGCTCGTGGCCTACTTCATTCCCTCCGACAAGCGCCTGCAGTCGATGGTGGAGAAGGAGATCGCCGATGCCGGCAGCGGTGAGGTGCAGCTCTCCGAGGAGTACCTGCGCGCCGGGCGCACCCAGGGCATCGTCGGCTCGATCACCGGGATCCTGCTCATCGTCGCGATCTTTCTGATGGTTACGAAGCCCGGGCTCTAGCGCCCCCGGCGCCCCCAGCTGTGCGGTGAGGGCAGCGCCGCGGCCAGCTCGCTGACGATCTGCTCGCGGGCGGGCCTGTCGAGCTCGCCCGCGACCTCCCAGCCCATCCGGGAGCCGACCCGCACCCGGCGCCCCCTGCGCCGCGCGTCGGCGAGCGCCGGGTCGTGGCCGGTCTCGCGCGACTCGGGCGGGGCGACCGTTCGGGCGCGGGGCGCGGGCATGCCGTCGCCCTCGCGCTCGAGGCGCTCGATCCGGCGCACGACGACGTTGGTGGTTCCCTCTCGGTGCTCGAGCTTGCCCCGGGCGATCACGAAGCCGGCGCTGCGCACCGCCTGCCGGCAGCGCTCGGCCACCGGCGGTGGCACGATCAGGTTGATCGTGCCGTGCTCGTCCTCGAGCAGCATGAAGACGACCCCCTTCGCCGTCGCCGGGCGCTGGCGGGCCACGACCATGCCGGCGACGCTGAGGGTGGAGCCGTCGCCCAGCCCGGGCAGGTCGGCGCTCGTGGCCAGGCCCCGGCGCAGCTGCGGGCGCATCAGCTCCATCGGATGCTCTCCCAGGGTGATCCCGGTCGTGCGGTAGTCGGCTACCGCGCGCTCCCACGGCCCCAGCGGGGGCAGCTCGGGGGCGGGGGAGCCCTCGAGCGGCAGCGCAAGCTGGGTTCCGTCCTCGGCCCGCGATGCCCGCGAGGCGGCGCCGGCCTGCCACAGGGCGGGGCGGCGCCGGCCTGCGTCCGCGATGACCGGCTCGGCGAGCAGCGCGGCGACCTCCCCGGGGTCCGTCGTTTGCGGGGAAAGCGCACTGGGCTCGGCGATCCGGTCGCAGGCGCCGGCCC
>VGBV01000066.1 GCA_016870325.1 Actinomycetota bacterium | reverse complement strand
CGCGCGGCCAAGGGCCGCGCGCCCGCCGGAGGCGCCCGCGGGCGCCGGGTCACGGCCGAGGAGGCGCGCCAGCGCCGCCTCGACCTGCTCGGGCTGAGTTGCTTGGCGTTGGCCGTGTACCTCGGCTACGTGATCTACCTGGGCTGGGACGGCGGCTCGTTCGGAAACGGCACCGAGGTCGCGCTCGCCCACGCGGTCGGGGGCGCCGCGATCGTCTTCCCGGTCGGCCTCGGGCTCGCGGGCCTGGGGCTGATCCTGCGCCCCATGCTGCCCTCGCCGCGCGCGCTCGCGGCGGGCGTGTTCGCGATCTGCGCCGGCCTGCTGCTGGCGCTCGCGGCCCAGACCGCCGGGCTCGGCCCCGACGATGCCCGCGAGAAGCTGTTCGACCCCGGGTTCTTCAGCGAGCACGGGGGAGTGCTCGGCGAGGTGCTCTATTGGGCCAGCACGACGCTCTTCCAGCGCATCGGCGCGCACATCATCGCCGTGCTGTTGATCTGCACGGGCCTGCTGCTGGTGGCGGGACGCTCGGTCTCGGACATGGTCGCGGCCGCCGGGCGCGGGCTCTCCCGGGCCCGCAGCGGCGCCTCGGAGTTCGCGACCTTGATGCGCGAGTCGCGCGGCGGCCACGACACCGACCCCGACCTGGTCGCGACCGAGCCGGTCGACACCGAGCCGGTCTTCGGCCCGCCGGAGCCTCTCGAGGAGCCGGTGATCAGCCGTGTCGAGCCGCCGGCCGTCGAGCCCGCGGCGCCCGGCGTCGCCAACTTCGACGAGGCGGTCAAGCTCAGCGACGAGGACGACACGACCGAGACGATCAGGCTTGCCAAGGCGGACGCGTCCGAGGCGCATGTCCCCGCAGGCGAGGCCGAGGAGATGGGCGATGACGGCGAAGCCGTCGACCTCGATCCCGACCTCGAGGCCCAGGACATCGCGGAGGGGCCCGGCGAGGTCGTAGACCTGACGCCCCAGGGGGACCGCCGCAGCCCCGACGGCATCACCGAGTCCGACGAGGTCGACTACGACCCGCCCGACCCCGAGGCCGTGCTCGAGCAGGGAAGGCCCGACACGGGCCCGGACTCGAGCGACCACGAGGCGATCGGCAGGACGCTGCTGGAGACCCTCGGCCACTTCGGCGTCGAGGCCCGGATCGTCGGCACCGTCGTCGGTCCCCACGTCAGCCGCTACGAGCTGCGCCTCGCCCCCGGGACCAAGGTCTCGAAGATCACGGCGCTGAAGGACGACCTGGCCTACGCGCTCGCCTCGACCGACATCCGCATCCTGGCGCCGATCCCCGGCAAGCAGGCCGTCGGCGTCGAGGTCCCGAACGTGCGTCGCAAGCTGGTCCGCCTAGGCGACATCTACGGGGGCCGGCCCGCAGGCGCCTCACCCCTCGTCGCCTGGCTCGGCAAGGACATCAGCGGCGCCGCGATCTGGACCGACCTGCAGAAGATGCCGCACGCCCTGATCGCCGGCACCACCGGCTCGGGCAAGTCCGGCAGCGTCAACGCGATCCTGAGCTCGATCCTGCTCCATGCGTCACCCAACGAGGTGCGGCTGGTGCTGGTCGACCCGAAGCGCGTCGAGTTGAACCACTACGAGCACGTGCCCCACCTGCTGACGCCGGTGGTCACCTCGCCGCGGCTGGCCGCCAACGTGCTGGCCAACCTGATCGCCGAGATGGAGAGCCGCTACGGGGTGATGGAGCAGGCGCGCGCCCGCAACCTGGTCGAGCTGAACAAGGCTCGCGAGGCCGCCGGCGAGCCGCCGCTGCCCCACATCCTCTGCGTGATCGACGAGCTCGCCGATCTGATGATGGTCGCGCCCGCCGAGGTCGAGGACGCGATCATTCGGCTGGCGCAGAAGTCGCGCGCCGTCGGCATCCACCTGCTGCTGGCGACCCAGCGCCCCTCGACGGACATCATCACCGGCACGATCAAGGTCAACATCCCGGCCCGGATCGCGTTCGCGGTCTCCTCGCAGGTCGACTCGCGCGTGATCCTCGACCAGGGTGGGGCCGAGACGCTGCTGGGCCAGGGCGACATGCTCTTCCGCCCGGCCGGCACCGGCAAGCTGCAGCGCATCCAGGGCGCCTTCGTGACCGAGGCCGAGATCGCCAAGATCACCGACCACTGGGCCGAGCAGGGCGAGCCCGAGTTCGCCGAGGAGCTGCTGGAGGCCGTCCAGCACTCGGGCGACGCCGCGGCCGGCGACGAGGACTTCGACCCCGACCAGGACGAGCTGCTGCAACAGGCCGCGCAGGTGGTGGTCGAGTCCGGGACGGCGTCTGTGTCGATGATCCAGCGACGCCTGCGGGTCGGCTACACCCGCGCCGGCCGCCTGATCGACATGCTCGAGCGCCGCGGCATCATCTCCGGCTACGAGGGCTCGAAGCCCCGCCAGGTCCTGGTCTCGATGGCGGACCTGCCGCGCGTGCTGGGCGGCGGCTCACCTGACCCCGCCGCCTCCCCCGCCGAGGACGAGACGGGCGAGCAGCCCGAGCTCGCAGGCGCCCCCGACGCCTGACCCTCCGCGGGGCGACCGGGGCCGCGCCCTACCCTTGGTGGGGATGAGGGACGCGTTCCGAGCCCCGCTGCGCGCCGCCGCCCTGACCGCCCTGCTCGCGGGGTTGCTGCTCCTGCTGCTCAACCCGCCGTCGCTGGCGGGGCTCGAGGACCTGCTGACGCTGCTGGTCGGCGCAGCGGCGATCGTGCTTCTGACCGCCTGGGTGACGGTCGCCCTGATCGGCGAGGAGATGCCCGAGCCCGAGTTCCGCAAGCTGATCGATCGCAGCGAGCTGCTCGCCTCGCTGCCGCCCCCCGAGAGCCCGCCGAGCGAGTTCGACGAGATGGTGATCCAGGCGCTCGACGAGCTGCCGCCGGACTTCCAGCGGGTGCTGGAGACGACGCCGGTGGTGGTCAGCCGGCGGGGACACGAGTTCGGCGCCTACGGGCACTACATGGGCGGCACCGTCGCCAACGACAGCTGGCCCGACCGGATCATCGTCTACGAGGACACGCTGACGCGCGACTTCGGCTGGAAAGACGAGCTGCTGCGCGCCCAGGTTCAGCGCACGGTCCGCCACGAGGTCGCCCACCACCTCGGCTGGAACGAGTCCGGCGTGCGCTCGCTCGGGCTCTGACGGCGCTCGCCGAGAGCTCCTGTCGCGCTCCCGTCGCCATAGCGACGGAAACGGTCACGACCCGGGGCCCTGCGCCGCGCGGGCGGGCCGCGACCCGTCAGAATCCCGCGCGTGAGCGAGCGGAGCCGTCGGCGCGGGCGGGCCGCGACCCGTCAGAATCCCGCGCGTGAGCGAGCGGAGCGCAGACGTGAGGGCGGGGATCCTGGTCACGGGGACCGAGGTCCTGAGCGGGTTCATCAGCGATCGCAACGGACCCTGGATCTCGGCGCGGCTGGGGGAGCTGGGGGTCGAGGTGATCCAGATCGCGATCGTCGGCGATCGCCCCGAGGACCTGGAGGCCGCGCTGGGGGCGATGCGGGACCAGGGCGCCGACCTGATCGTGACCAGCGGCGGCCTGGGGCCGACCGCGGACGACCTCACGGCCGAGGTCGTGGGGCGGTTCACCGGGCGCGACCTGGTGCTGGACACCGAGATGGAGGAGAAGATCCAGCGCATCCTCGAGAACTTCGCCCGGCGGCTCAAGTTCGACGCCGAGGCCCTGCGCGAGTCCAACCGCAAGCAGGCGATGATTCCCGAGGGGGCTACCGCGATCGATCCGGCGGGGACGGCGCCCGGCCTGGTGGTGCCCGCGGGCGACGCGGTCGTGGTCGTGCTGCCGGGCCCGCCGCGCGAGCTGCACGAGATGTGGCCCCGGGCGCTGGCGGCCGCGCCGGCGCGTGCGCTGCTCGACCGCGCCGAGCCCTTCGAGGCCTTCTCGATCCGCATGTTCGGGGTCCCCGAGTCCGAGCTGGCGCAGGCGCTGCGCGAGATCGAGGACGAGACCGACCTGGGGCCGCTCGAGATCACGACCTGCCTGCGCGGCGGCGAGCTGATCACCGATGTCCGCCACCGCGCGGGCGAGGAGGCGGCGGTCGAGGCGCTGCGCAAGGGGCTGGAGGCGCGTCTGGGCCAGTGGACCTTCAGCGAGTCCGGCGAGACGATCGGGGAGGTCGTCGCGAAGCGGCTCGAGGGGCGCACGGTCGCGGTCGCCGAGTCGTGCACCGGCGGGCTGCTGGCGGGGCGGCTGACCGACATGCCCGGCGCCTCCGCGTACTTCCGCGGCGGCGTCGTCGCCTATTCGAACGAGGCCAAGGCCGAGCTGCTCGGGGTGGATCCAGGGATGATCGAGAGCCACGGGGCGGTCTCTCCCGAGGTCGCCGAGGCGATGGCCGACGGGGCCCTGGAGCGGCTCGGCGCCGACGTCGCCTGCGCGGTGACGGGGATCGCGGGGCCCGACGGCGGCAGCGAGGAGAAGCCGGTCGGCTACGTCTGTTTCTGCGTCAAGAGCGCCGCCGGGGATGTGCTGCCGCGCGACATCGTGTTGCCCGGCGACCGCGCCGACGTCCGCGGCCGCTCGGTCGCGGTTGCGATGCACCTGCTGCGCTACCTGCTGGAGGGCCGGGAGCCGCCGCGGTGAGCGGCGTCGAGCCGTTCACGATCGGCTTCGAGAGGGAACGAGTCGCCGAGCTGCTGGACCGGCTGCAGGCCACGCGCTGGCCCCCGCAGCCGCCCGGGGGCGGCTGGGAGCTGGGGACCGACCTGGTCGAGGCCGAGCGTGTCTGCCGGCACTGGGCGCAGGACTACGACTTCAAGCGCCTACTTCGCCTCGACGAGCTCGGCAGCTCGCGCTGGGACGGGACCCACTTCCTCAGGTTCGGCGCCAGGGGAGGGATCCCGGTGGTGCTCCTGCACGGCTGGCCGAGCGGGCCGATCGAGTACGAGGCGGCCGGGCGCCTCCTGGCCGAGTCAGGGAATGACGTGATCGTGCCCTCGCTGCCGGGTTTCGCCTGGTCCGAGCCGCCGCCCGAGCCGCTCAACGTCGCCGGCGTCTCGGCGCGGCTGCGCGAGCTGCTCGACGCCGGCCTCGGGCTCGACCGCTACGCGCTCGCCGGCGGCGACTGGGGCGGGGTCGTCGCTGCGCGCATGGCCTTCGACGCGCCCGAGCGGGTGACGGGCCTGTATGTCAGCACTCCGGGGGTGCTGCCGACGCCGGTGGACCTGGCCGACCCGCCGATGTCCGAGCAGGAGCTTGCGTATGCCGACCGCGCGCAGCGCTGGCTGCGGCGCGAGGGCCACCACCTGCTGATCCAGTCGGTCGCCCCCGACGCGCTCTCGCCGGCGCTGAGCGACTCCCCGGCCGGCCTCGCCGCCTACCTGATCGAGAAGTACCGGCGCTGGTCGGACTCCGGCGGTGAGCTGGAGCGCCGCTTCTCGCTGGACGAGGTCTGCGACTTCCTGACGATGTTCTGGGCGAACGACGCGATCGCGCCGTCGATGCGGCTCTACTGGGCCGAGCGCCGGGAGCGCTGGCGGCTGGCGCCCGGCGAGCGGATCTCGGTGCCCGCGGCGATCTCGGTCTTCCCCGGGCGCAGCGAGGGGCAGGCGCCCGAGTCGAACACGCTGGCGACGCTGAACCCGCCCCGGGAGTGGTCCGAGCGCGTGTTGTCCGACCTGCGCCGCTGGACCCGGATGCCCTCGGGAGGGCACTTCGGAGCCTTCGAGGAGCCCGAGGCCTACGCCCGGGACCTGCTCGCCTTCCTGGACTAGCTCTAGCCGCGGCCGGCGCTTGCGCTCAGCCCCGCTTCGGCGTCCGCTGCGGGCGGTTGATGTCGGGCGCGATCGCCAGGATCATGCAAGCCTCCTAGGAGGCGGTGCGCTTGTAGATCAGCAGGTCGCCGTCCTTGCCGCGCTGGATGTTGACGTTGGGGACGAGGGTGACGAGCTCCCAGCCCTCGTCTCCGTGATCGTTCAGCGAGTCCTCGAGGTCGCCGATCCGCAGCTTCTCCTCGCCGACGATCGAGGTGAGGACATCGGTCTTGTACTCGAACTTGGCCATCGCACTCCTTCCCCGGGGGTGCTGAGACCATATCCGGGCACGGGGTGGGGTGAGTCCGGCGGGCCCGGCGCTTAGCTTGGGGTGGATGGCGAAGGAGCGGCTGAAGAGTCCCCGCGGGCGCCTGTTCGTTGCGCTGGACCTGCCCGCCGAGGTTCGGGAGGGCCTGGCGGCCTGGCAGCGCCGCGAGCTGGCGGATCCGGCTCTGAGGGCGGTGCGGGCGGAGAACCTGCACATCACCCTGGTCTTCCTGGGCTGGCAGGCCGAGAAGGACTTCGAGCGCATCTGCGGGGTTGCGCTGGGGACGGCCGGCGCGGCGCCCTCCGGTCCGCCTTCCCCGGCCCCCGAGGTCGCGCTCGCGCCCGAGCCCATCGGCAGGCCACCCGGACGCAGGCCCCGCCTGTTCGCGCTCGAGGCGCGCTCGCCGGGGACGGAGGCGCTCCAGGCGCAGATCGAGGCGCGGCTCGTCGCCGCACGCCTCCACAGCGCCGAGAAGCGGCCGTTCTGGCCTCACCTGACCGTCGCCCGGGTGAAGCCCGAGCGCCGGGGGTCTCGCAAGCCCGCGATCGTCGCCGAGCGGCCGGGTCCGCTCGGGGGAACACCTGTTCGGTTCCGTCCGACGCGTCTGGTGGTCTTCAGATCCCACCTGCACCCCAGCGGTGCCCGCTACGAGCCGATGGCTGAGTTGGAGCTTCCGCCGGCCTGACCAGATCGACAGAGAGGTGATGACCAGATGGCAGATGCGAAGCCCGACTCGAACAAGCCCGCCCTCCGAGAGGCCGGGGAGAAGGACGCCAAGGCGCGCGACCAGGCGCTGCAGGCGGCCGTCAGCCACATCGAGAAGGAGTTCGGGGCCGGGGCGCTGATGCGCCTGGAGGGCGAGGGCGCGCTCAACGTGGAGTCGATCTCCACCGGCGCGCTCCCGCTCGACATCGCGCTCGGGGTCGGCGGCGTCCCCCGCGGCAGGATCGTCGAGATCTTCGGGCCGGAGTCGTCGGGCAAGACGACCCTCGTCTACCACATCATCGCCGAGGCCCAGGCCCGCGGCGGCGTCTGCGCCTTCGTCGACACCGAGCACGCGCTCGACCCCGTCTACGCGCGCCGGATCGGGGTCAACACCGAGGAGCTGCTGATCTCCCAGCCCGACTACGGCGAGCAGGCGCTCGAGATCGTCGACGTGCTGGTGCGCTCGGGGGCGGTGGACGTGATCGCGGTGGACTCGGTCGCGGCGCTGACGCCCAAGGTCGAGCTGGAGGGCCAGATGGGCGAGCAGACGGTCGGGCTCCAGGCCAGGCTGATGTCGCAGGCGCTGCGCAAGCTGGCCGGCAACCTCAACCGCGCCAACACCCTCTGCCTGTTCACGAACCAGATCCGGGAGAAGATCGGGGTCATGTTTGGGTCTCCGGAGACCCAGCCCGGCGGCCGCGCGCTCAAGTTCTACTCCTCCCAGCGGCTCGACATCCGCCGCATCGAGACGCTGAAGGAGGGCACCGAGGCCGTCGGCAACCGGGTCCGCGTCAAGGTCGTCAAGAACAAGGTCGCGCCGCCGTTCAAGCAGGCCGAGTTCGACATCGCCTACGGCCAGGGCATCTCGAAGGAGGGAGGGGTGCTGGATCTGGCCCTGGAGCACGATCTGATCCAGAAGTCGGGATCGTTCTTCTCCCACGGCGAGACCCGTCTGGGCCAGGGCCGCAACAACACCAAGGAGTTCCTGCGCGACAACCCCGAGCTGCGCGACGAGCTCGAGCGCCAGATCCACGAGAAGACGCGCGCCGGCGCCGGGGATTCGTCCGGGGACGAGGCGCCGCCGAGGCCGCAGGCCGTGCCCGACCCGCCGCCTCAGAGCGGCGGCGATCTGGCGGAGCCGCCCGAGGCGAAGGCCGGAGCGGGGGCTGAGGACGGGGGCGAGGCCGACAAGAAGGCCGAGAAGGCCGCCAAGAAGCAGAAGAAGGCTGCCTGAGCAGGACGCATATGCGCTCGCCATCGGTGCCCTCGGCCGCAAGGAGCGCACCGAGGCGGAGCTGATGGCCTGGCTCGGCGAGCGCGGGGTCGAGGGCGAGGAGCTGCACGAGGTGCTGGCGGCGCTGGCCGAGGAGGGGGCGATAGACGACGAGCGCTTCGCCCGCCGCTACGCGGAGGACAAGCGCGAGCTGCGCGGCTGGGGGCCGGACCGGATCGCCGAGGCGCTGCATGCGCGCGGGGTGGAGCGCTCGCTGATCGAGGCCGCGCTCGCCGGCGAGGACGAGGGGGAGACGGTGGCGCGGGCGCTGGCGCTGCTCGAGGGCGGCGGAGCCTACGCCGGGGGCGAGGCCGGGCGCGCCCGGGCGCTGGGGCTGCTGGCGCGGAGGGGCTATCCGGTGGATACCGCCTACGAGGCGGTGCGGGCGCTCGAGCGCCGCTCGGACGCCGCCTGAACCGGTCGGCCGGGTAGGATTTCGCCTCGATGGACGGATCGATCTTCTACTACCTCGGCGGGGCCCTCGTGCTGGCCGCCCTGGTGCTCTCCTGGATCGGGATCCGGGGCAAGGGCGGCTTCCCGGCCAGCAACCGCTCGATGGCCGCGGTGCTGGCGCTGTTCGGGCTGCTGGTGATCGCCACCAGCGCCTACGCGGTCGCCAACGCGCAGGAGGAGCAGGAGCATCGCGAGGAGGAGCTGGCCGAGGAGCAGGCCGATGCGGCGCAGGCCGAGGAGGGAGCCGAGGAGACCGAGAAGCCGGCCGGCGGCGAGAAGCCGCCTCCGCCGCCCGCGGAGGAGAACACCTTCGAGCTGACCTCGCCCGAGGACGGGTCCCTCGTCTTCGAGCCCGATTCGCTGCAGACGACCCCGGGCAACCTCACGATCGCCTACACGAACCCCTCGGCGGTGCCCCACAACGTCGCGGTCGAGGACGTCGAGCAGCAGCTGCTGGGCGGGAGCGAGACGATCACCGAGTCAGATGTCGAGCTCCAGGTCGAGCTGGTGCCCGGCGAGTTCGTCTTCTTCTGCACCGTCCCCGGCCACCGCGAGGCCGGGATGGAAGGGACGATCACCGTCGAGTAGGCCGCCGGCGCGGCCCCGCTCTCGTACTAGACGAGAGCGAGGACCGCGATTGCGACGAGCAGCACGAGCAGGGTGATCAGGGTGGTGACGGCGGCTGAGCCGACGCCGGGCCGTCCGGCGCTCGCGTTCTCCTCGGTGGCGCTGCGGCGCCGGGGAGCGGGAGCGGATCGCGAGCGGCCGCTAGCCTCAACGCCGATGGCGGCCAAGCGCTACCACGTGACCACCTTCGGGTGTCAGATGAACGAGCACGACTCCGAGCGCATGAAGGGGATGCTCGACTCGCTCGGCTACGCCGAGGCCTCCGAGCGCTCCGAGGCCGACCTGATCCTGTTCAACACCTGCTCGATCCGCGAGTCGGCCGACAGCCGCTTCATCGCCCACCTGGGCGAGGCGAAGCGGCTCAAGTCCGAGGACCCGGCTCGCGTCGTCGGCGTCGGCGGCTGCTGGGCGCAGTCGGTCAAGGACGAGGTCTTTCGCCGCTTCCCCTTCGTGGACGTGGCCTTCGGGCCGGGGCAGATCCACCGCCTGGCCGAGTTCCTGACCTCGGACTCGCTCAGCGCCCAGGGCTACTTCGAGTTCGAGGACTTCGCCGGGCACCTGCCGATGAAGCGCGCTCGCGAGTTCCAGGGCTGGATCCAGATCTCACAGGGCTGCAATTGCGCCTGCTCCTATTGCATCGTCCCCTCGACGCGCGGGCGCGAGCAGAGCCGCGATCCCGACGAGGTGCTCGCCGAGGTCGAGCGCCTGGCCGCCGACGGGGTGCTCGAGGTGACCCTGCTGGGCCAGAACGTCAACAGCTACGGCCGGGATCTGGCGCTTGAGCGCCGCATCAGCTTCTCCGAGCTGCTGGCCCGCGTCGACGCGGTCGAGGGCATCGAACGCCTTCGCTACACCAGCCCCCATCCCAAGGACATGAAGGAGGACGTCGTCCGCGCCCATGCCGAGCTGCGGTCGCTGTGCCAGCACATCCACCTGCCGCTGCAGTCGGGCTCGAGCGCCGTGCTCAAGCGCATGCGCCGCACCTACGACAGGCGCCGCTACATGGACCGCGTGGCGCTGATCCGCGAGCACGTTCCCGATTGCGCGCTGACGACGGACATCATCGTCGGCTTCCCGGGCGAGACCGAGGAGGACTTCGCCGAGACCCTGGAGGTCGCCGAGGAGGTCGGCTACGACGGCGCCTTCACCTTCGTCTTCTCTCCGCGCCGGGGGACGGAGGCCGCGGAGATGGAGGGGATGCTCCCGCACGCCGTCAAGCGCGAGCGCATGCAGCGCCTGGTCGAGGTGGTGCAGCGACGGGCGACCGAGCGCGGCCAGCGCTTCGTCGGCCGCACGATGGAGGTGCTGGTCGAGGGACCGAGCCGCAACGACCCCGCGCGGCTGCGCGGCCGCACCCGGCACAACAAGACCGTCAACTTCGACGGGACCGCTGCCCCTGGCGAGCTGGTGGACGTCGAGATCACGGGCGCGACCTCGACCACCCTGAGCGGCGCGGAGCGGCTGCTCAGCCGCGCGCTCTAGCGCCGGCGGCGCCGATGGCCGCGGCGCCGCGCATCGTCGCCCTGTTCGGCCCCACGGCCGTCGGCAAGACCGGCGTCGCGATCGAGCTGGCCGAGGGGTTGCGCGGGCGCGGCGAGGACCCCGTCGCGGTCAACTGCGACTCGATCCAGGTCTACCGGGGCCTCGAGACCCTGAGCGGTGCGGCCAGCGCCGAGCAGCGCCAGCGGCTCGAGCACCGGCTGCTCTCCTTCGTCGATCCCGCCGAGGAGTTCAGCGCCGGCCGCTTCGCGGAGCTGGCGCACGCCGAGATCGACGGGTTGCTCGCGGAGGGGCGCAGGCCGCTCGTCGTCGGCGGGACCGGCCTCTACCTCCGGGCCGCCCTCTCGGAGCTGGAGCTGCTGCCGCCCGTTCCCCCCGAGCTCCGCGCCGAGGTCGAGTCCGAGCTGG
>VGBV01000065.1 GCA_016870325.1 Actinomycetota bacterium | reverse complement strand
CGCCAGGGCCGAGGCGAAGAGCAGCCCGGCGGGCTCGCCGCCGGACCCGGCCAGCAGCCTCGTCAGCGAGATCAGTCCGGCCGCCCAGAGCAGGGCGCCGACCACGTCGAGCACGGGAACGCGGCCGCGCACGAGCAGCGGCAGGGCGGCGGCGGCAGCGGCCCAGAGCGCCGCCACCGCGACCACGCCGGGGGCGAGCAGGGGGGCGACCACCTCGGAGGCGGCGGCGGAGGCCGACCCCTCCCAGCCGGGCGCCGCGGCCTCGTCCGGCCCGATCAGGAGCGTGCGCCCGCTCGCCAGCTCCCACGCAGCCAGCCAGAGGTAGCCGCAGGCTCCCAGCAGGGCTCGCGCGGCGAACCCGCCGCTGAGTCCCGCGAGGGCCGGATAGGCCGCTCCGAGGCCGCTGACGCCGAGTACGGGCGCGAGCCCAGGCAGCGCGAGCAGGGACCGTGACTCCGCGGGAACCAGGAACAGGGGTGCGACCAGCAGCGCCGCGACCAGGGCGGCTCCGGGCTCACCCGCTCCGAGCGCCGTCCAGCCGACGGTCGCGGCGGCGCCGGTGGCCAGCCCCGGCCGCGGCCGCGCCACCGCGATCAGGCCGGCCAGGGGCGCGGCGAGCAGCACCGGGCCCGGGGCGCCGGCGACGAGCAGGGCGACCATCGTCAGCACCAGGATCGAGGCCGCCGGGGCGAACCGGGCCAGGGCCTCTACGGCGTCGCGCGGGCGCCCCGGCCCGATCTCGGGGTCGGAGGGGCGCAGCACCGGCGGCAGCGCCGTTCCCTCCATCTCGCCCTCGGTCGCGGCCAGGGCCCCCTCCAGCTCGGAGGCGAGGGGGCGAAGCTCGGGGTCGGTGTCGAGCGCGGAGTCGATCGCGTCCGTGACCGGCTCGGGCAGATCCGGCCTGATCCCGGCCAGGGGCAGCACGGGCTCGGAGATCGCCCGCGCGGTTGCGGCGGGGCCCTCTCCGACCCGGGGGTGCTCCCCGCTGAAGCACTCGTACAGAGTCAGGCCCAGCGAGTAGACGTCGGCGGCGGGCCCCGGGCGCTGCCCCTCGGCCTGCTCCGGGGCCATGTAGCCGAGCGTGCCGAGCACGTCCCCGGTGTTCGTCAGCGTGTGCTGCCCCGTGATCCGGGCGATCCCGAAGTCGACGAGCTTGGCCTCTCCGCCGGGCGCGATCAGCACGTTCTCGGGCTTGACGTCGCGGTGGACGACCCCGTTGCGGTGGGCGTGGGAGAGGGCGGCGGCGCAATCGGCGCCGATCGAGGCGACCAGCCGGTCGCTGAGCTCGCCGCGGCGCCCCGCCGCGCGCAGGGTGGGGCCGTCGATCAGCTCGCTGACCAGGTAGGCGTGGCCGTTCTCGCTGGCGAGCTCGTACAGGGTCGCCAGGTTGCGATGCTCGAGCCGGGCCACTGCCTGGGCCTCGCGCACGACGCGCGGAGCGGCGGCGTCGCTCTCGATCGCCTTGACGGCGACCGGGCGCTCGAGGCGCTCGTCCCAGGCGCGGTAGACCGTGCCGAAGCCGCCGCTGCCGATGCGGCGCTCGACGCGGAATCTGCCCAGGATCAGCTCGCCCACCATGCTGGCTTCCCGTTTCGTCGCCCGGGTGGCTACTCCTGCGCGGCGAGGCGACCGCGTGGCCGGGTGTTCATACTCTCGGTGTCTTGGCATTCCTCGACGAGGAAGAACAACTCGCCGTGCGAGAGGAGCCCGAGCACCCGCCGAGGCGGGAGGGCGGGCCCCAGCGCAAGCGGCAGCAGATCCTGGTTCGCCGGCTGATCGCGGTCGGCGTCGGCGTGCTCTTCCTGATCCTGTTCGTGGTCGGGATCCGGGGCTGCCTGGAGGCGCGCTCGGACCGCGGCCTGCGCAACTACGCCTCCGACATGGGCACGATCATGGCCGAGTCCGAGCAGCGCGGCAAGGACTTCTTCGAGGCGATCGAGAGCACCACCGAGATCGACCTCGCCAACCAGGTCGCGAGCCTGCGCGGCGCCTCTGAGCAGCTGCTCGACCGGGCCGAGGCCCTCGACGCCCCCGGACAGATGCGCGGCGCCCAGAGTGCGGCGACCCTGTCGCTGCGGCTGCGCCGCGACGCCCTCGCCACGGTCTCCGAGAACGTCACCGGCGCCGCTGCGGACACCGAGACCGCCGACGCGATCGAGAGCATCACCAACGCGATGGGCGAGCTCTACGCCAGCGACATCCTCTGGATCCAGGTGGCCGACCCCGAGATCCAAGGGGTGCTCCAGGAGGAGGGTGTCGAGGGGATCGACATGCCCGCCGGCAACTTCATGCCCGAGGGCTCGGGCACGGAGTTCCTCGATCAGACGGAGATCGCCTCGATCTTCTCGGGCGTGAGCGGCGAGGACTCCGTCCCCGGAGAGCACGGGCTGGGGTTGATCCAGACATCGCTCGGCGACACGACGCTCGACCCCGACATCACCAACGAGGTCTCCTCGGAGTCCGACGAGATCGCGATCCAGGTCCAGAACCAGGGCACCGCCGAGGAGGCGGGCATCGGGATCACGGTGACGCTCGAGGGCAACACCTTCGAGACCGACATCCCCGAGCTCGCCCCAGGCGAGACCGGGGAGGCCAAGCTGCGGCTTTCCCCCCTGCCCCAGCCGGGCGCCGAGGTGACGATCGAGGTGTTGGTCGACCCTGTCCCGGGCGAGGCCGTCGCCGACAACAACACCTCGAGCTACCAGGTCATCTTCGGGGCCGGCTAGCCGGTGCGCGTCGCCTACCTGGGCCCGCCCGGGACCTTCACCGAGGACGCCCTGCGCGAGGCCGCCGCCGGCGCCGAGCTGGACGCTGTGCCGGCGGCGTCGGTGTTCGCGGCGATCTCGGCGGTCGAGGCCGGCGAGGCCGACCGCGCCTTCGTGCCCTTCGAGAACTCGATCGAGGGCGCCGTGCGCTCGACGCTCGACACGCTCGCGTTCGAGACCGAGGGGGTGACGATCATCGGGGAGCACGACCTTTCGATCAGCCATTGCCTGATCGCCCGCGAGGAGCTGCCGCTCGATCGCATCGAGGTCGTCCTCTCCCATCCACAGGGGACCGCCCAGTGCGCGCGCTTCCTGCGCGAGCAGCTTCCGCGGGCCGAGGTCCGGACCGCCTCCAGCACCGCCGAGGCCGTCAGGATCGTGAGCGAGGGCTCGGCGCAGTGGGCGGCGCTCGGGGCCGCGGGCGCCGCCGAACTGTACGGGTGCGTGGTCCTGCTAGACGGCGTCGAGGACCATCCCGACAACGTCACCCGCTTCGTCTGGATCGCCCCGGGCGGGACCGAGGCGCCCGCCGGCGCCTCCGGCCCCTGGCGGACGTCGCTGATCTTCGCGGAGCTGGGCGATGACCGGCCCGGCGCCCTGGTCGACGCGCTGCAGGCGTTCTCCGCCAAGGGGGTCAACCTGACGCGAATCGAGTCGCGGCCGCGGCCGGGCGGGCTGGGCCGCTACATGTTCTTCGTCGATCTCGAGGGCGGGGTCCAAGAGCAACCGGTGGCCGACGCGATCGAGGAGCTGCGCTCGCTGGCGGAATCGGTCCGCATCCTGGGCAGCTATCCGGTCGGCGGCTAGCGCCCGCTCGCGCGTCGCCGGCTCCCGCTGGGCCGTTTGGGCCGGGTTTGCCCTCGGTTAGAATCGCGGCGCGATGGGCATGGCTTCCGCCGCTGGCAACGGAGCGGTGCCGGCGGCAGGCCGGAGGGATTCGAGCGGCCCCGGATCCGACCCCGGGGAGGCGCCGGTCGTCGGGGCGGCTCGACGGCTCGCCCGGGGGCGGGTGCTGGTCTTGAACGCGACCTATGAGCCCCTCAACGTCTGCACCGTGCGGCGTGCGCTGGTCCTGATCCTGAAGCAGAAGGCCGAGGTGCTGGAGAACGGCGACGGCGTGCTGCGCTCGGAGCGGATGCGTCTCGACATGCCCGAGGTGATCCGGCTGGTCAGCTTCGTGCGCGTCCCGAGGGACATTCACCGCCGCCGCATCACCCGCAAGGCCGTGCTCGCCCGCGACGAGTGGACCTGCCAGTACTGCGGCACCGAAAAGCCGGGGCTGACCGTCGATCACGTGATCCCGCGCAGCCGCGGCGGGGAGTCGGTCTGGGAGAACATCGTCGCCTCCTGCGCCTCCTGCAACCGGCGCAAGGGCAACCGCATGCCCCACGAGATCCGCATGCACCCGCGCTCGCGTCCGCGTCCGCCGGGGCCGACCGTGTTCATCCGCATCGCCGCCCCACGAACCCCGGCCACCTGGGAGCAGTACCTGCCCGGCCGCGGCGTAGGCGCTCGGCGCGCCCGCGGCCGCTGAGACGCTAGGAGCGCTTCCTGCGGGCCTGGCCCCGGACCGTGCCGGGGTTCGGCTTGCGCTTCTTCGGGGATGCTTTCTTCGCCGCGGGCTTCTTCGCCGCGGAGCGCTTGGTGGCCGCCTTCGGCTTCACCTTCGCTGCCGCCTTCGGCTTCACCTTCGCTGCCGCCTTCGGCTTCCGCGCGGCGCCCTGCTTCGTCCTGCTGACGGGCGCGCGCTTCGCCTTCGGCGTCGGCGGCTTGCCGTTGCCCGCCTCGGCCCCGTCCGCGGGGCCCGTGAGCTGCACGGCCTCCGCGCCCGCTTCCTCCGCGCCCGCTTCCTCGGCCGCGATCGCCTTCGCCTCCTCGGCCGCGATCGCCGCCTCGTCCTCGAGCGAGAGCGCGGCCGGCTTCGCGCCGTTCCCGTCCTCGCCGTTGCCCGACTCGACCACCAGCGCCACGGCGCTGACGCGGTCGCCGGACTTCAGGTTCATCACCTTGACGCCCTGCGTGGCACGGCCCATCTCCGAGATGCCCGCGACACCGTTTCTCTGCACCATCCCGTTCTGGGAGATGAAGATCAGCTCCTGGTGCGAGCGCACGATCAGGGCGCCGGCGAGGCCGCCCTTCTTGGTCGTCAGCTTGATCGTCAGCACGCCCTGGGTGCCGCGGCCCTTGACCGGGTACTGCGACATCGGGGTGCGCTTGCCGTAGCCGTTCTCGGTGACCACGAACAGCTCGTCCTCGTCGCGCGCGACCTCGAGCGCCAGCACCTCGTTGCCCTTCTGGCCGACGTTCATCCCCTTGACGCCCGCAGTGCCGCGGCCCATCGGGCGCGCCAGCTTCTCGTTGAAGCGCGCCGCGGTGCCGGCCTTGGAGACCATGATGATGTCGTCCTTGCCCGAGGTCTGGCGCACCTGGATCAGCTCGTCGCCCTTCTTGATGTTGATCGCGATCAGGCCGGCGGCCTTGATGTTGGTGTCGTACTCCTTGAACTCGGTCTTCTTCACCATTCCCTTCTTGGTCCCGAACACCAGGTACTTGCCCTCGCTGAAGTCGCGGGTCGGGATCACGGCCATCACCCGCTCCTTCTCGCGCAGCGGCAGCACGTTGACGAGCGCGCGTCCCTTCGAGGTGCGCGCGCCCTCGGGCAGCTCATAGACCTTGAGCCGGTAGACCTTGCCCTGGTTGGTGAAGAAGAGCAGGTAGTCATGGGTCGAGCAGACGTGCAGGTGCTCGATGTAGTCGCCCTCCTTCAGGTTCATCCCCATCACCCCGCGGCCGCCGCGGCGCTGCTGGCGGTAGGTCGCGAGCGGCAGCCGCTTCGCGTAGCCCGATGCGGTGATCGAGATCACCATCTGCTGGTCGGCGATCACGTCCTCGATGTCGAGCTCGCCCTCGGCGGCGCTGATCTCCGTGCGCCGCTCGTCCCCGAAGCGCTCGACGACGTCGGAGAGCTCGGACTTGACCAGGCCGAGCACCTTGGCCTCGTCGGCCAGGATCGCGCGCAGCTCCTTGATCAGCTTGGTCAGCTCGGCGTGCTCCTCGCGGATCTTGTCGGCCTCGAGCGCGGTCAGGCGCTGCAGGCGCATGTCGAGGATCGCCTGGGCCTGCGGGCGGGTCAGCTTGAACTTCGTGATCAGGCCGTCGCGGGCGACGTCGGGGTCCGCCGAGGCGCGGATCAGCTTGATCACCGCGTCGAGCTTGTCGAGCGCGATCAGCAGCCCCTCGAGGATGTGGGCGCGGGCCTCGGCGCGGGCGAGCTGGTGCTGGGTGCGCCGGGTGATCACCTCCTTCTGGTGGCCGACGTAGTGGCGGATCAGCTCCAGCAGGCTCAGCGTCCGCGGCACACCGTCGACCAGCGCGACCATGTTGATCCCGAAGCTCTGCTGCATCGCGGTGCGCTTGTAGAGCTGGTTCAGGATCACCGCGGGCGGGTCGCCGCCCCGCTTGGTCTCGATCACGAGCCGCATTCCGGAGCGGTCGGACTCGTCGCGCAGGTCCGAGATGCCGGTGATCTTCTTCTCGCGGACGAGGTCGGCGATCTTCGTGATCAGGCCGCCCTCGCCGCCCTTCTTGACCTGGAACGGCAGCTCAGTGACGACGATCGCGTCGCGCCCGCCCTTGAGTGGCTCGACGTGGGCCTTGGCCCTGACCTTGATCGAGCCGCGGCCCGAGCGGTAGGCGTCGCGGATCCCCTCGACGCCCATGATCGTGCCGCCTCCGGGGAAGTCGGGGCCCTTGACGTGCTTCATCAGGCCCTTCATGTCGACCTCAGGGTCATCGATGAAGGCGCTGACCGCGCCCGCGACCTCGCGCAGGTTGTGGGGCGGGATGTTGGTCGCCATCCCGACCGCGATCCCGGCGGCGCCGTTGACCAGCAGGTTCGGGAAGCGCGCCGGCAGCAGCAGCGGCTCGCGCGTCGACTCGTCGTAGTTCGGCCCGAAGTCGACCGTGTCGGCGTCGATGTCGCGCAGCAGCTCGGTCGCCATCTGCCCGAGCCGGGCCTCGGTGTTGTGGCTGATGAAGCCGTTGGTGATGAACGAGTGGTCGTCGGTCTCGACCTTGAGCGAGTAGACGGCCTGCACCCCGGCGCCCACGACGGACTCCACCTCGGCGTAGAGATAGTCACCCGTGACCAGGGGGTCCACCGTCGCCTGGACCTCGTCGTTTGCGATCCGCTCGCGAATCGCCGTGCCCCTCTGCTCCCAGCGCTCGATGCGGTCCACGTTGTGTCGCTTCAGCCAGTCACGATCGTCCCAGCCCGCGCCGCCCTCGGATCGGATGTAGTTGGCTACGAAGGGAACGAAGTCACCGCTGATCGCCGTGCTGGACCCGGGGAGGGCCCGGAGCTCAGCGATCAGCTTTGCCTGCTTGGCGCCCAGGAAGCCGACGTTGACCGCGAAGCGGCGGGCGTCTCGCCGGTTGCTGATCACGAGCTTGCGCTCTCCGTTGGCGTAGCGGCAGATTCGCGACGCGACTCCGTTCTCGAGCAGCAGCAGTTGCACGTCGCGCGCAAGGCGCTCGCTCCGAGTCGAGTAGCTGACCTGGATCGCCCTGTGCGGGAGCAGTGACGACGAGCCGTCGCCGGTGAACAGCGCCTTCAGGAAGGCACGCTTCAGCAGCGGGCTCCCGCTCCAGATCGTCTCGGGCACGGCCTTGGCGTCCGAGCGACCGGTGACCTCGGCGAGCGGCGAAGCGCGCAACGCCTCCAGGTTCTGGACGTCCAGCTCATGGAGGAGGCTGCCCGAGGCGATTGTGCGGCTGTAGACGTAGCGCGGCCCCCCCACGATGGCGTCGAAAGCCGCACTGACGGCGTCGAAGAACTCCCGGTCGGTGTTGTTGAAGCCCGCGCGCTCGGCGCTCACCCAGCCCTCGGAGACGAAGCCGCCGAGCAGCGTTCCGAGCATCTCTTCGTCGGGCCGAAGGGCGCGCTCGGGCTCCCGAACGGTGCGCGAGATCAGCACGCGATCCCCGGGGGCGATCTCCTCCAGCAGCTTCCACATCAGCAGCGGCACTCCGGCCATGTCCACCAGGCAGAGGACCGGATGATTGTGAGTGCCGGTCAGCTCGTGACCCTGCGTCGTACGCATCCGCAGGGTGGGGTGCTCTCCGGAGTGGAACAGCCTTGAGGCACGCACTGGGCGCCCCAGGCGGTCCAGGACCTCGAGGCCTATCTCGTTGTCGCTCTCAGGATCCGCGTCAGGGACGATCGAGTCGATCCGGACCGTGCCGCGCGTCGTCGCCACCCGGGTGTCCCCGGTGACGCAGTAGCGCATCTGGGCCGGCGGGTCGTCGTCGATCGAGCCGAAGTTGCCCTGGCCGTCGACGAGCGGGTAGCGCAGGGAGAAGTCCTGCGCCATGCGCACGAGCGTCTCGTAGATGGCCGAGTCACCGTGGGGGTGGTACTTGCCCATCACCTCGCCGACGATGAAGGCGGACTTGCGGTAGGGCCGGTTGGGCTGCAGGCCGAGGTCGTGCATCGCGTAGAGCACGCGGCGGTGGACCGGCTTGAGGCCGTCGCGGACGTCGGGCAGGGCCCGCCCGACGATCACGCTCATCGCGTAGTCGAGATAGGAGGAGCGCATCTCCTTCTCGAGCTCGCGCTCCTCGATGTTGCCCGTCAGGGCATCGAGGCCGCCGGCGTCTTCCTCAGCCATCGCTCCCCCCCCCCCTACACGTCCAAGAACCGCACGTCGCGAGCATGTCGCTCGATGAACTCCTTGCGCGGCTCGACCTTGTCGCCCATCAGGTCGCTGAAGGTGCGGTCGGCGGTCGCGGCGTCGTCCATCCGCACCCGCGCCAGCGTGCGGCTGGCCGGGTCCATCGTGGTCTCGCGCAGCTGCTCGGGGTTCATCTCGCCCAACCCCTTGAAGCGTGAGAGCTGGATCCCCTGGCGGGCGAGCTCGAGCACGGCGCGGCGCAGGTCCCCGAAGCTGCCGGCGCCCTCCTCGCGGTCCTCCTTGTCCCCGGCCTGGCCGAGCACGACCATGAAGGGCGGCTCGCCCACCTGCGCGACCAGCTTCGCGTGGGCCTCGACCAGCTCCTTGTAGGCGGTCGAGTCGAACAGCTCCCTGGGCAGCTCGTGCTCGCGGGCGAGCCCGCTGCGGCGGTGGGTCCCCTTGACCACGAGCTTCTTGCTGTTGGAGCTGAGCAGCTTCGTCTCGTAGGCGCGGTCCTTGGGATCCTTGGCCTTGAACAGCTTCGTGGCCGCCGGCATCGTCTTCGCTCCCGACTCCAGCAGGTGCGAATCGGCGACGAAGTCGATCGCCTCGTGGCCGTACTCGGCCCGCAGCGACGAGGCCCAGCCCTCGAACGCCTTGAAGTGGCGGTTGAAGTCCTTCCAGCGCCGCGCGGAGAGCTTGTGCTTCTTGCCCTTGGCGTCGATCACCTCGAACTGGTCGAGCTTGTCGCGCAGCAGCATCTCCTCGAGCTCGGACTCCTTCTCGACGTAGATCTCGCGGCTGCCCTGCTTGATCTTGTACAGCGGCGGCTTCGCGATGTAGACGAAGCCCTGCTCGATCAGGTCGGGCATCTGCCGGTAGAGGAAGGTCAGCACCAGGGTGCGGATGTGGGCGCCGTCGACGTCTGCGTCCGTCATCAGCACGACCTTGTGGTAGCGGAGGTCGTCGAGCCTGAACTCCTCGTCGCCGACGCCCGTGCCGATCGCGGTGATCAGCGCCTGGATCTCGTTGTTGGCCAGCACCTTGTCGATGCGGCTCTTCTCGACGTTGATGATCTTGCCGCGCAGCGGCAGCACGGCCTGGGTGTTGCGGTCGCGGCCCTGCTTCGCGGAGCCGCCCGCCGAGTCCCCCTCGACGATGAACAGCTCGGCGTCGCGCGGGTCCTTGACCGAGCAGTCGGCGAGCTTGCCGGGCAGGGTCGAGTTCTCCAGGGCCGACTTGCGCCGGGTCAGGTCGCGGGCCTTGCGCGCGGCGTCGCGCGCGCGGGCCGCGTCTACGGCCTTGGTCAGGATGCGCCGGGCGTCCGCGGGGTTCTCCTCGAGGAAGTCACCGAGGTGGCGGTTGACGACCTCCTTGACCAGGCCCTCGATCGGCGGGTTGCCGAGCTTGGTCTTGGTCTGGCCCTCGAACTGGGGATCGGCGAGCTTGACCGAGACGACCGCGGTCAGGCCCTCGCGCACGTCCTCGCCGGAGAGGTTCTCGTCCTTCTCCTTCAGCAGGTTGCGGTTGCGCGCGACCGCGTTCAGCGTCCGGGTCAGCGCCGATCGGAAGCCCGAGAGGTGGGTGCCGCCCTCGTGGGTGTTGATGTTGTTCGCGAACGAGAAGATCGACTCCTGGTAGGTCCCGTTCCACTGCAGGGCGACCTCGACCTGGCCGTCCTTGGTCTCGCCCTCGAAGAAGGCGATCTTGCGGTGCAGCGGGTCCTTGGACTCGTTCAGGTGCTTGACGAAGTCCGCGATCCCGCCCTTGTACTGGAACTCGACCTTCTCGCCGCCTCCGCGCTCGTCGGTCAGCTCGACCTTGAGCCCGCGGGTGAGGAAGGCCGTCTCGCGCAGCCGGTCGGCCAGCGTCTGGAAGTCGAACTCGATGTCCTCGAAGATCTCCTGGTCGGGGGTGAAGGTGATCGTGGTCCCGGTGGTCTTCACCGCCCGCCCCTTCTTCAGCGGCGCCCTGGGCTTGCCCCGCTCGTAGCGCTGCTCCCAGACGTTGCCGTCGCGCCAGACCTCGAGCTTCAGCACCGAGGAGAGCGCGTTGACGACCGAGACGCCGACGCCGTGCAGCCCGCCCGAGACCTTGTAGCCGCCACCGTCGCCGAACTTGCCGCCGGCGTGCAGGGTGGTCAGCACGACCTCGGCGGCCGGCTTGCGCTTCTTCGGGTGGCGCTCGACGGGGATGCCGCGCCCGTCATCGACCACGGTGACGCTGTTGTCGGGATGCAGGGTGACGCTGACCCTCTTCGCGTGGCCGGCGATCGCCTCGTCCACCGAGTTGTCCACGACCTCGTAGACGAGGTGGTGCAACCCGCGCGGGCCGGTCGAGCCGATGTACATCCCGGGGCGCCTGCGGACCGCCTCCAGGCCCTCGAGCACGGTGATGTCCTTGGCGCTGTAGCCCTTGCCCTTGCCCTTGCCCTTGGCGCCGGCCTTGGACTTGGCGGCCGTTTTCGCCTTCGCCTTCGCGGCGGGCTTCGCCTTCGCGGCGGGCTTCGTGGTCTTCGCCACTCAGGTTCCTTTCAGTCATTCACGGGAAACCCCGATCTCCTCGTCTCCGTCGCGGTGCTGCGTGCGGGTGGGGGACCGGGGCCTCAAGCAGGTTCACATAAGTCTACCAGTCAGCGTCCACGGAAACACGCCCCGAAGCAGCCAAAAGCCCTGCAAATGACGAACTAAAGCGAAACTACGAATCCGCCTCTCCCACGCTGAAGCGCAGGCCACGCAAATCGGCCCCACCGGGCAGCAGCTCCCGCAGCTTCGCGCTCACCTCGTCGGCCAGCAGGTCGAGCTCCTGCGCCCAGGTCGCCGAGCGGCAGGCGACGGTGACGACCCCGTCGCGCTCGGAGACCGGGGCGGCTTGAGCGGCCACACGCTCGCCCACTGCTGCGGGCCAGCACGCCTGCACCGCCGCGAGCAGCGTCGCCGGCGCCAGCGGCTCGATCGCCGCCTCCAGGGCAGCCGACAGGGGCCTGGGGCTGAGGCGGCCCACCTCAGGCGGCCTCCGCCCCGCTGGCCGCGG
>VGBV01000064.1 GCA_016870325.1 Actinomycetota bacterium | reverse complement strand
CCGAGCCCGAGCTGACCCGACCCTCGCCGCGCCCCGGCATCGACGGAGGCGACCCCGGGGCCGAGATGGGGTAGGGGCGGCGCCCGCGGCGCCCGAGCAGACGCGGCCCGGGGTCGCGCGCTCTAGGATTTCGGGCCTGTGGTGCGGAGCGCGTGCGCCCGCCACCGACCGTCCGCCGAGGAGGACTCAATCAGCGTCCTACGCAACCTGGAAGCCCGAATCGAGGGCCTTGTCGAAGGCGTCTTCAGCCGCGCCTTCAGCTCCGGCGTGCAACCGGTCGAGATCGCGCGCAAGCTGGCGAAGGAGATGGACGCCCACAAGACCGCGTCGGTCTCGCGCACCTACGTACCCAACGAGTACACCGTCTGGCTCGCTCCCGACGACTACGAGCGCTTCAAGGACTACGAGTCCTCGCTCTCGCAGGAGCTCAGCGCCCACCTGCTCGAGCACGCCCGCCGCAACGAGTACGACCTGCTGACGCGACCCGTCGTCGGCCTCGACCAGGACGAGCGCCTGCGCCTCGGCGAGTTCGGCATCCAGACCCGCCTGGTGCGGCCCCCGCAGCGCCAGGGGGCCGAGCCGACCCAGGGCGAGCACGGGCACACGATGGTCTACTCCGCCACCCAGGCCGAGAAGGCGAAGTCCAAGCGCAAGCCCGACACGGCGTACGTGGACACCCGAGCGATCGTCTCGCTCGACGACCGCCGCTACGTCCTCGACGGCCCGGTCGCGAGCCTCGGCCGCTCCAAGGAGTGCGACTGCGTGCTCGACGACCCCAACATCTCGCGCAAGCACGCCGAGCTGCGGCGCTCGGGGCAGGGCGACTGGCAGATCGTCGACCTCGGCTCCACCAACGGCGTCAAGCTGAACGGCCGCAGGGTCTCATCGGCGCGGCTCTCGCCCGGCGACGAGATCACCCTCGGGACCCTCGTCTTCTCCTTCGACATCGAGCAGTGAACGACCTCGAGCCGCTAGCCGTAGCGCTCCGGTTCGGCTTCCTGGCCGTCCTCTACCTGTTCCTGCTCTGGGTGATGCGGATGTCGCTGCGGGACCTGCGGGGAGTGGCGACCCCGGGCCTCGAGACCGGCTACCACGAGGTCGCGGGCGCCGTCGCCCCGGCGACGACCGACGCCTGGCTCGTGGTCGAGGCCGGCGGCGGGCTCAGCAAGGGCGAGCGCTTCGACGTCTTCGGGGGCATCTCGCTGGGCAGGTCCCCCGACGCCGACGTGCGCCTCGACGACCGCTACGCGTCGGGGATCCACGCCCGCGTCTACGGGCGCGGGAGCTCGTACTTCGTCGAGGACATGAACTCGACCAACGGCACCCTGCTGAACTCGCAGGAGCTCCGCGGCGAGGCCGACCTGCAACCGGGTGACAGCATCCGCATCGGCGACACCGAGTTCATCTTCGAGGTGGCCTAGATGCTGGTGGTCGTCGAGGAGGCCCACAAGACCGACACCGGCCGCCAGCGCCAGGCCAACGAGGACTCCTACTTCGCCCGCTCGCCGATCTTCGCCGTCGCCGACGGCATGGGCGGCGCCCAGGCCGGCGAGGTCGCCTCGCGCATCGCTGCCCGCGCCTTCGAGCAGGCGACGGGGGAGGAGGGGGGCGGGAGCCCCTCGGGCGCCGCGGGGGACGAGGCGCCCGAGACGCGCCTGGAGACGATCGCCCGGCAGGCCAACCGCGAGATCCACGACCTCGCGCAGCGCGACTCCGCCCGGGCGGGCATGGGGACCACCCTGACCGCGGCCATGGTCGAGAACGACGAGGTCTCCTTCGGGCACGTCGGCGACAGCCGGGGATACGTGCTCCGGGACGGCGAGCTGAAGCGGCTGACCAAGGACCACTCCCTGGTCGAGGAGCTGCGCCGCCAGGGCCGCCTGACCGATGAGGAGGCCGAGGAGCACCCGCAGCGCGCGATCATCACGCGCGCGCTCGGCCCTGAGCCCGAGGTCAATGTGGACACGATGACCTTCCCCGCGCGCGGCGGCGACGTCTTCCTGCTCTGCAGCGACGGCCTCACGACGATGGTCGGCGACGACGAGATCGCCGCGATCCTGGGCGAGGCCAAGACCCTGCGCGGGGCCGTCAACCGCCTCGTCGACGCCGCCAACGCCGCGGGCGGCCGCGACAACATCACGGCCGTCGCCTTCCGCATCGCCGAGGAGGGCAGCGAGCCCGAGGAGGGCGCGACGCTGATCTCGCGCACCGCCGAGCAGGCGGGGCTGACCAGTGAGCGCGTGCGGCGCGCGGGCGACCGGCTGCGGGGACAGGGGCCGCTGCCGATGCCCGACCGCCGCCGCCGCGGGCTCCGGATCGCCGCGATCCTCGCTGCCGTGGCGCTGGTGATCGCCGCCGGCGTGCTGCTGGCCCGCCAGGTCTACTTCCTCGGGACCGACGAGGACGGCAGGGTCGCGCTCTTCCGCGGCCTCCCGTACGACCTTCCGCTCGGGATCGAGCTCTACTCCGAGCAGCTCTCGATCGGGGTCCAGGCCTCGACGCTCTCGCCCGAGCGCCAGGACGTCGTCACCGAGCACAAGCTGCGCTCGCGCGACGACGCGACCGACATCATCGACGACATCGAGCAGCGGGAGGGATCGGTGGCTCCCGTGCCGCCGCCGCCGCCGAAGAAGCAGAAGCAGGACGATCAGGGGCAGGCCTCGCAGCAGGAGCAGCAGGGCGCTTCCTCGCAGGGAAATTGAGCGCGCGCAGCCGCGAGCTCTTCGCCCTGATCCCCGTCGGCCTGCTGGTCACCGCGGGCTTCACGGCCGTCCTCATCACCCAGTCGGACCAACTGGGCGACCTCAGCTTCGTCTACGGGCTCTACTTCCTCGGCCTCTGCGTCGCCACCCATTTCGTGATCCGCGCGCGGCTGCCCGACGCCGACCCGTTCCTGTTCCCGCTGGTCGCGCTGCTGGCGGCGTTCGGCGTCGTGATGCTGTTCAGGCTCGACGACGGGCTCGCTCGCGACCAAGCCAACTGGTTCGTGGTCGGGCTGGTCGCCTTCTCGCTCACGATCGTCTTCCTCAAGGACTACGAGGTGCTGGAGCGATACCGCTACCTGATCGCGACGGCGGGGATCGTGCTGCTGCTCCTGCCGAGGCTGCCCGGGATCGGCGAGACCACCAACGAGGCCTTCCTCAGCGTCAGCGTCGGGCCGCTCACCTTTCAGCCCACCGAGCTGGCGAAGATCTGCATCGTCATCTTCCTCGCGAGCTATCTGAACGAGAAGCGCGAGGTTCTGGTGGTCGGGGCGAGGACGGTGGCCGGGATCGTGCTGCCGCCGCTCAAGCACCTCGGGCCGCTGCTGGTGATCTGGGGCGCGGCGATGGTCATGCTCGTCTTCATCCGCGACCTCGGCAGCTCGCTGATGTTCTTCGGAGCCTTCCTGGCGATGATCTACGTGGCGACGGCGCGGATCTCGTTCGTGATCGTCGGGCTGGTGCTGTTCTTCGCGGGCGCCTGGTTCTTCGCGAACACGGTCGGGCACGTGCAGGAGCGCTTCGACATCTGGCTCGATCCCTTCGAGGACGCCGGGGGCTCCGGCTTCCAGGTCGCACAGTCGCTGTTCGCCCAGGCCGACGGGGGGCTGTTCGGGCGCGGGCTCGGGGAGTCCCTGGTGCAGTTGCCGGGCGCCTCCAAGGACTGCCTCGGCGAGTTCCCCGACTGCGGAGCGATCCTGCCGGCCCCGCACACGGACTTCATCTACGCCGTGATCGTCAACGAGCTCGGCCTCTTCGGGGGCGCCGCGGTCGTGCTCATCTACGCGATGATCGCCGAGCGCGGCTTCAAGACCGCCGTCCTCGCCGACGACGGTTTCTCGAAGCTGCTGGCGACCGGCCTGACCACGATCGTCGCCTTCCAGGCCTTCGTGATCATCGGCGGGGTCACCCGCGTGATCCCGATCACAGGTGTGACGCTGCCGTTCATCAGCTACGGCGGCAGCTCGATCGTGGCCAACTTCATCCTGTTGGCGCTGCTGCTGTCGGTGTCGGACAAGGCGCGGCGCCGGGTGCGGCGCGAGAACGAGGCCCTGGAGGCCGAGTACCGGTGAGGGAGCCCGCGTGAACCCGCAGATAGTCAAGCTGTTCGGCTTCATCCTCGTGCTATACGCGCTGCTGTTCGGGTTCACGAGCTACTGGTCGATCTTCGACGCCGACGGACTCGAGGCCAACGTCGCCAACAAGCGCCCGCTGCTGGAGGAGCAGCGGATCGATCGCGGCGAGATCCTCGCTTCGGACGGGACCGTGATCGCGCGCTCGAACCCGCGCGGGCGCGGCGGCGACCGCACCTTCGTCCGCTCCTACCCCGAGGGCGACCTTTTCGGCAACCCGATCGGCTACAGCTTCGTCGAGCGCGGCCGCGTCGGATTCGAGCTCTCCCACAACGACGAGCTGGTCGGCAACAAGACCGAGTTCCTCTCGATCCTGGACACGCTGCGCGGCCAGACCCAGGAGGGATCCGACGTGCAGTCCGCGCTCGACCCCGAGGCGCAGGCGACGGCCGTCGCCGCCCTGGGGGGCCAGAAGGGCTCTGTCGTCGCGATCAAGCCCTGCACGGGCGAGGTCAAGACGATGGTCAGCGTCCCCACCTACGACCCGAACGAGGTGCGCAGCTCGAGCGGCTTCCAGGCGCTGAACCAGGACCCCGACGCGCCCCTGTTCAACCGCGCCACCCAGGCCGGCTACCCGCCCGGATCGACGATGAAGGTCGTGACGGCGACGGCCGCGCTTGACAGCGGCGAGTTCGATCCCGACAGCACGCTCGAGGCCAACAGCGGCGTCGAGATCTCCGGGGTGCCGCTGGAGAACTCGGGCGGCGCCGACTTCGGCACGATCGACATGGAGACCGCGCTGACCAACTCCGTCAACACCTATTGGGCCCAGGTCGCCGAGGACCTCGGCACCGACACGATGTACGAGTACATGGACCGCTTCGGCTTCAACGCCGACCCGCCGCTGGACTACCCGAGCTTCCAGCTCGCGCCCTCGGGCGAGTTCGCCGACGGCAAGCTGCTGGGCCCCGGCAGCGACCAGATCGACGTCGGGCGCATGGCGATCGGCCAGGACAAGCTCAACGTGACCCCGCTGCAGATGGCGATGGTGGTGGCGGCGGTCGCCAACGACGGCGAGCTGATGGAGCCGCGGCTGTGGTCGAAGGTGATCGACACCGACGGCCGCGAGCAGAAGCTCAACCCCGAGCGCCAGAGCCGGGTGATGAGCGAGGAGACCGCCGAGACCCTGACCGCGATGATGACCGACGTGGTCAACGAGGGCACCGGCGGCGCCGCGGCGCTCGCCTCCGACCAGGTCGCCGGCAAGACGGGAACCGCCGAGATCGTCCCCGACCAGGACCTGAACCAGGCCTGGTTCATCGGCTTCGCGCCCGCCGACGACCCCGAGATCGCGATCGCGGTGACGGTGGAGCGCACGATCGGCGGCCAGGGCGGAACCGTCGCCGCCCCGATCGCGCAGGAGGTCCTCCAGGTGCTGCTGGAGAACAGTGAGGGTTGTGACTAGCAGGGACGAGAATCCGAATCGCAGGCGGCGCCGGATCCCCGCCGGGGGGCGGGTCGGCTGATGGCGGCACCCCGCAAGGGCACGATCGTCGACCAGCGCTACAAGCTCGACCGCAAGATCGGCTCGGGCGGGATGGCCGACGTCTGGCTGGCCGAGGACTCCGAGCTCGACCGCCATGTCGCGATCAAGATCCTCGCCGAGCGCTTCGCCCAGGACACCGAGTTCGTCGAGCGCTTCCGCCGCGAGGCGCAGTCGGCCGCCGGGCTGCAGCACCCGAACATCGTCTCGATCTTCGACCGCGGGGAGTTCCGCGACACCTACTTCATCGCGATGGAGTACGTGGACGGTCCGCAGCTGAAGCAGCTCGTAAAGGGGGGGATGGGCACCCAGGACGCGATCGACTTCACCCGGCAGATCCTGAACGCGGCGCGGTTCGCCCACCGCAAGGGCATCGTCCACCGCGACTTGAAGCCCCAGAACGTGCTGATCGACGAGGACGGCCGCGCCCGCGTGGCCGACTTCGGCATCGCCCGCGGTGAGAGCTCCGACATCACCGCGACCGGGTCGGTGATGGGGACCGCGCAGTACCTCTCGCCCGAGCAGGCGCAGGGCAAGGACGTCACCCCCGCTTCGGACATCTACTCGATCGGCGTGATCCTGTATGAGGCGCTGACCGGGCGGGTCCCCTTCGAGGGCGACAGCGCCGTCAGCGTGGCGCTGATGCAGGTCTCCGAGACGCCGCGGCGCCCGAGCGCGATCAACCCCGAGGTGCCCCCGGCGCTGGACGCGGTCGTGATGCGAGCGCTGGCAAAGGACCCGCAGGCCCGCTTCAACGACGCCGACGCCTTCATGAAGGCGCTCGACGCGGCCGAGCGCGCCCCCGACACCCCGCGCCCGGAGGACACCGCCGCCTTCGCCGCGGTCTCGCCCGCCGGAGAGCACGAGTGGACGGAGGAGGACGAGGAGGACTGGGAGGAGGAGGAGCGCCGCCGCCGCTGGATCATCCTGGCTCTGCTCGTGGCCGCGGTCGCGGGGCTGGTCGCGTTCGCGCTGACACGACCGAGCACGGTGACCGTTCCCGACGTGATCGGCGTCGACGAGGCGACGGCGACCGAGCGGCTCCAGTCGGAGGGCCTCGACGTCGACATCGAGCTGCGGGCGAACCCGGCCCCGAGGGGCCAGGTGACCGAGCAGGACCCGTTCGCCGGCCGCGAGGTCAAGGAGGGGGACACGGTCACGCTAACGGTCAGCTCAGGCCCGGCGATCGTGCCGGTGCCCGACGTCGCCGGGCTGCCCGAGAAGCGCGCCACCGAGCTGCTGGAGGAGGCGGGCCTGATCGTCACCTCGGCCTTCGCCTTCTCCGACACGGTGCCCAAGAACCGGGTGATCGGGACCGAGCCCGGGGCCGGGACCAGCATCTCGACCGGCTCCGGGGTGACGCTTAGGATCTCCCGCGGCTCGAACAAGGTCGAGGTCCCCGACATCGTCGGCCTCGACGACGAGCGGGCGCTGGTGCTGCTGACCGAAGCCGAGCTCGGCGGGAACATCGTCCAGCGCGACGACGACGCTCCCGTCGGCCAGGTGGTCGGCCAGAGCCCCGGGCCCGGCAGCCTTGTCAAGCGGGGCTCGCAGGTGAACGTGTTCGTCTCGACCGGCGCGGTCCGGGTCCCCGACGTGCTGGGCCAGGCGCGCAAGTCAGCCGTGACGGCGCTGAAGCAGGCCGGCTTCACCCCCTCGGTCAGCGAGCAGGTGACCAGCGATCCGGCCGAGGATGGGATCGTGCTCGACCAGTTCCCGCCCGGGGGCTCGCGCGGCCAGCGCGGCGACGTGATCACGATCACCGTCGGCGTCCTCTAGCCACAGATCAGGGCCGGGCGGCGCGCCTCATCCAGTGCCCCGTCCGTAAACGTTCGACCGGAAATGACTGGTCCAGATCTCCGCCATGCGGCGTCCTCAGTCGCCCGAATAGCGCTGCTATTCGGGCTCCCTGCGTCCTTGCCTGGCGGCGCCTGGCCTGCGTCATTTCCTGGCCGACGTTCCCGTACGGGGCACTAGGCTCTCCCGCGTGAAGGTCGCCGTGATCAGGGGCGGGCGCTCGAGCGAGCACGAGGTCTCGCTGCGCTCCGGCGCCTCGGTCGCGGCGGGCCTGCGCGAGGCCGGCCACGAGCTGGCCGAGGTCGTGATCGAGCGCGACGGGCGCTGGGTCGCCGAGGGGGCCGACCTGGCGCTGACCCCCGGCGAGGGGCTGCTCGGCTGCGACGCCGCCTTCCCGGTCCTGCACGGTCCGGGGGGCGAGGACGGCAGCGTCCAGGGCATGCTGGAGGTGCTCGACGTCCCCTACGTCGGCTCCGACGTCGAGGCCTCGGCGCTGTGCCTGGACAAGCTCGCCTTCAAGCGCGTCCTCGCCGACGCGGGCGTGCCGCAGGTGGACTTCGCCGACGCGAGCGTTGTCCCTGGGGCAGGGGCCGCGGCAGGCAAAGCCGCCGACCTCGATCCCGGCTGGCGCGAGCGCGCCGAGGGACTCGGGCTGCCGCTCTGGGCGAAGCCGTCCCGGCTCGGCTCCAGCGTCGGCATCTCCAAGGTGACCTCGCTCGGGGACCTGGACGAAGCGGTGGCCCTCGCCCGCCGCCACGACCCGAAGGTGATCGTCGAGGCCCACTGCGAGGCCACGGAGGTCGAGTGCTCGGTGCTCGGCCACTCCGAGCTGACGGTCTCGGTCCCGGGCGAGATCGTCGCGCATGCCGACTGGTACGACTACGAGGCCAAGTACTCGGAGGGCGGGATGGAGCTGCGCATCCCCGCCGAGATCTCCGAGGCCGCCGCCGAGGAGCTGCGCTCCATCGCCGAGCGCATCTTCCGGCTCACGGGCTGTAGCGGCCTCGCCCGCTGCGACTTCTTCGTCGCGGGGGAGCCCGGCGCCGAACGGGTCCTCTCGAACGAGCTGAACACGATCCCGGGCTTCACCGAGACCAGCGTCTACGGCAAGCTGCTCGAGGCCAGCGGCATCCCCTACCCCGAGCTCTGCGACCGCCTGGTCCAGATCGCGCTGGAGCGCCACGCGGACGTGCGCTCCTACGAGTTCTGACATCAACCGGCATGTCCTCCGCTTCGCGTCCGGGCATGCCGGGTGTAGGGCGCCGCTGCCCTGGCGACCCTCGGCCTATTGGAGCACCCGCACGTCTGAGATCTGCATCTGGAAGCGCCCCTGTTGCTCGTTGCTGCCGGGGGGCTTGGTGATCCAGACCAGGAAGTAGCGCGCGGGGGCCGTCATCTGCAGCGGGATCGTCTCGCGGGTGCCGGCGTCCCTGACCGAGCCCACCGGGGTGCCCCATGAGGCCAGGTCCTCGGGTGGCCCCTCCGCCGCGGCGTAGATCTCGGCGTCCCAGCCGGAGGTGGCCGCGCGGATCTCCATCTCGGACGCGGTGACCGGATCGCCGGCGACGGCGACGATCAGGCCGACGCCGTTCTTGAGCCCGCCGAAGTCCTGGGTGTCGTAGTGCTCGCTCTCCCAGGCCGAGCCGGTGGGATTGCCGTCCACGGCCAGCCGCTCGGACCCCGTCTCGCCGCCGTCTCCCTCGGGGTCGAACTCCGCGGCGGCCTCGGGGGAGAGGCGGATCTCCGAACCGCCGTTGTCTTCCCCGCCGAGCCCCTCGAGGCTGTCGCCGCCGAAGATCAGCGCCGCCGCGATCAGCGCGGCGCCGAAGATACCCATCGCGATCCCGGCGCCGCTGATTCGGCGGCCTCCGGAGAGGCGGCGGCGAGAGCGGGGGACGGAGTCGAGCACGGTCGTGGCCTCGCCGGCGGTGCCGCCGCCGCGCGCGGCCTCGACCTCGAGCGTCGCCTCGAGATCGCGCACCATCTGGCCGACCGACTCGTAGCGGTCGCGCGCGTCCTTGGTCGTCGAGCGGTCGATCACCGAGGCGACCGCCGCCGAGACGTCGGGGCGGGCGATCTGGACGTCGGGAAGCGGCTCGTTGACGTGCTTCATCGCGACCCCGACCTGGGTCTCGGCCTGGAAGGGGACGTCGCCGACGAGCATCTCGTAGAGCACGATCCCGAGCGAGTAGACGTCGGAGCGCTCGTCGACGTCCTCGCCCATCGCCTGCTCGGGGCTGACGTAGTCGGTTGTGCCGAGCACGCGCCCGGTCGCGGTCAGGCCCTTGGACTCGAGCGAGCGCGCGATCCCGAAGTCGGTCACCTTGGCGCGCCCGTCGGGGTCGATGAGGACGTTCTGGGGCTTGACGTCGCGGTGCACGAGCTTGCGCCCGTGGGCGGCGATCAGGCCGCGGCCGATCTCGATCGCGTAGGCGACGGCCTCGTCGGTTCGGAGCGGTCCGTCGGCCTGGATCCGCTGCTTCAGCGTGTCGCCGTCCACGTACTCGAAGACGATGTAGGGGCGGCCCTCGTCCTCGCCGGCGTCGATGACGCCGACCAGGTTCGGATGTGAGAGCCGGGCGGCGGCGCGTGCCTCGCGGCGGAAGCGCTCGAGCTGGTCGGCCTCCTCGGAGATCTCGCGGTGCAGCAGCTTGACCGCGACGGGGCGATCGAGCACCTCGTCCTGGGCCAGATAGACCGTGGACATCCCGCCCGAGCCCAGCTTCGACTCCAGCCGGTAGCGCCCGGAGAGTACGGTCTCGTTCAGCGGGGGCCGAGCCATGCGCCTATTTTCGCCCCTCGCGCGCCTGAGCATGCGAGCGGGCTAGCAGCCGCGAGCGGCGGGCCGGTGCTGCTTGGCCCCGGCCACCGTCCCTTCAGTCCCTGCCGAGCTCCGCCATCCGTTCGGGGCTGGCGTCCGTGAACCTGACGACCGACGCGTGCATGAGCACCTCCTCGGCGGGGAGCCACGTTCGTAACCCCGCCGGCCCCGCTCGACGGCGGCTCGCCGGGCCCGTGGCGCTCGCCCGGGCCGCGGCGCCTAGGCGCGCTCGACCGTCCCGGCACGGTCGCTGACGACCCCGATCCGCGCGGCGCCCGGGTGGGCGCCCCGGACGAGCTCGAGGGCGGTTCCCTCGTCGCTCGCCGGGACCACCAGGCAGAAGCCGCAGCCCATGTTGAAGACCTCGTGCATCTCCTCGTCGGGGACCGAGGCCTGCTGCTGGATCAGCTCGAAGACCGAGGGGACCGGCAGCGGGGAGTCGATCTCGTAGCCGACCTCGGCCTGCAGCCGCAGCAGGTTCTGCAGCCCGCCCGAGGTGATGTGGGCGAGCCCGCGCACCTCGACCTCGGAGGCGAGCAGCTCGAGCACCGGCTTCACGTAGATCTCGGTCGGCTCCAGCAGCAGCTCGCCGAGCGGGCGGCCGAGGCGCTCGTCGTCGAAGGGGATCGAGGCGAGCGCCTCGCGCGCCAGCGTGTAGCCGTTCGAGTGCAGGCCGCTCGAGGGCAGCCCGATGACCGTGTCGCCGGGCTCGACCTCGGCGCCCGCGACGATCGCGTCCAGCTCGACCACGCCGATGCAGGCGCCGGCCAGGTCGAGGCCGGCGATCAGCTCCCCGAGCTGGGCCAGCTCGCCGCCGACGATCTCGATCGCCGCCCGCTCGGCGCCTCGCGCGAGCCCCTCGCCGATCTGCGCCGCGACCGCCGGGTCGGCTCTGTCCACCGCCAGGTAATCGACCATCGCCAGCGGCCGCGCCCCGACGCAGATCACGTCGTTGACGTTCATCGCCACGCAGTCGATCCCGACCGTGTCCCAGCGCCCGAGCTGCTCGGCCACCAGCAGCTTGGTGCCGACGCCGTCGGTGGTGATCGCGATCCCGGTGCGCTCGTCGAGGCGAACGACGTTGGCGTAGTGGCCGCTCGCCAGTGCCTGCAGGCTCTCGCCCTCGCGGGCGCCGAGCGCGGCCACCAGCGCGGCAACGGAGGCGTCCGCGTCGGACTGGCTGACGCCGGCGCGCGTGTAGGCGTCGCCGCTCACGGGCGCCCCGCCCCGGATCTGGCTCGGCGGCTCATTCGGACACATCCTCGCGCCTGCGAGCGACGCGTTCGGCGGCGCGCGCCGCGGACTCGGCGGCCTCGGGTGCCGCGCGGCCGTTGCCGAGGACGACGGTC